>CAMPKJ010000039.1 GCA_946887105.1 uncultured Acidobacteriota bacterium
TGCAGAGCGCCATCGTGTAGATGAAGGTGTAGTAGCGCGAGCCGATGTCCTGCAGATCGATCACCAGCGCGTCGAGCGTGCGCAGCACCTCGCGGCGCGGCGCGAGATCGGTCTCCTGCGCGCCGTAGAGCGAGTAGACCGGCAATCCGGTGAGCGGATCCGTCGAGTGATCGACGTGGGCCATGTCCTGCGCCTCGCCCCAGATCCCGTGCTCCGGTCCGAAGAGCGCCGTCAGCTTCCAGCCGCGGCCCGCGAGCAGGAGCTGCACGGCATGCCGCAGATCGCGCGTGACCGCGCTTTGATTCGTGACCAGGCCGATGCGCTTCCCCTGGATGCGCCACGGTTCGTCATCGATGAGGACTTCCAGTCCGGGCAGGACGCTCATGCGTGCTCAGTTTTTCCCGCGAGCAGCTCCACGGCATGCGGGATCAGGTGCAGGATCGCGGAAAGGTTCTCCACGGCGCCGCTCACGCTTCCGGGAAGATTCACGACCAATGCCGTCCCGCGCGTGGCTGCCTGCGCGCGCGACAACGCCGCCATCGGCGTTTTCTGAAGCGAGGCCGCGCGCATCAGTTCGCCGAGTCCCGGCACCAGGCGATCGCACACTTTCATCGTCGCCTCGGGCGTGACATCGCGCGGCGCGACGCCCGTACCACCCGTCGTCACCACCAGATGATTCCCCGCCTCGGTGCCATCGACGATGGCCGTGGCGATGAACTCGATCGTGTCGGCAACCACGACCACGGCGTCGACGTTGCAGCCGTGCCTTTCGAGGAGATCGCGCACGGCGGGGCCGGAGCGGTCTTCGCGCTCGCCGCGCGCGGCAGCATCGGAGCAGGTGACGACGCGAGCGCGTATCATGCGCGCGATTCTAGCCCGCCGCCCCCTTGCCGGAACATGCTGCGAACGGACTTCTCTTACGACCTTCCCACCGACCTCATCGCGCAGGAGCCGCGCGAACGCGGCCGTTCGCGCATGATGGTGGTGACGCCGCCGGCGATCGAGCACGACTCGTTCGCGAACTTTCCGTCGCGCCTGAGCGCCGGCGACGTGCTGGTGATCAACGACACGCGCGTGATCCCGGCGCGCCTCTTCGCGCAGCCGAAGGGATCGATGAAGAATCCGATCGAGTTCCTGCTCACGCGCGAGCGCGACCCGGTGACGTGGGAGACCTGGTGCCGTCCCGCCAAACGCGTGAAGCCGGGCGATGTGGTGACGTTCTCCGATGCGTTGTCGGCGGAGATCCTCGAGAAAGAGGAAGGGACGGTGGTGATCCGCTTCATCGGCGACGTGCACGAGATCGAACGCCTGGGCATCCCGCCGCTGCCGCCGTACATCGCGCGCGAGCAACCGCGCGAGAGCGACAAGGAGTCGTACCAGACCGTCTATGCCGCCGCGCGCGGCGCGATCGCGGCGCCGACCGCCGGACTGCACTTCACGCGGGAGATCCTCGATGAGATCGCGCGCCGCGGCGTGGAGATCGTGCGCGTCACGTTGCACGTCGGCATCGGAACGTTCAAGCCGGTGAAGGCCGATCGCATCGAAGATCACCGGATGGACGCCGAGCGCTACGACATCACCGCCGATGCGGCCGATCGCCTCAACGCGGCGCTCGCGGAGAAGCGCCGCATCGTCGCCGTCGGCACGACCAGCGTGCGCACGCTGGAGAGCGCGATCCGCGCCGGCAACGGACGCATCGTCGCGGGTCACGGCGAGACGTCGATCTTCATCACGCCCGGTTTCGATTTCCGCGCAGTCGACGCGCTGCTGACGAACTTCCACCTGCCCGAGTCGACGCTGCTGATGCTCGTCTCGGCGTTCGCGGGCATCGAGCGGATCCGCGACGCGTACGCCGAAGCCATTCGCAACCGCTATCTCTTCTACAGCTACGGGGACTCGATGTTCCTGACCGAAAGGACGAAATGAAACGCATCCTGATCGCGCTCGCAGTCATCGCCACGCTGGCCACGCCCGTCATTGCGCAGACGCCCACACCCCCGCCTACTGATAAAAAGGCGGACCCGAAGAAGCCGGAGAAAGCGGAGCAGGAACCTCGGCCGGTGTCGCAGGAACTGCAGAAGAAAGAGTCGCAGCAGAAGGACGCGCCGCCGCAACCCGCGCCGGTTCCCGCGCCCGCTCCCGGCGCCGTTGCGCCTGCGAGCGAACCGGAGAAAAAGCCCGGCGAGAAGGACGACAAGAAGTGGGACGTCAACAACCCGCCCGGTCCTTCTTACGACGTTCCGATCGACGTCACGTCGGGCACCTGGATCAGCCTCGACGTCTCACCCGATGGCAAAGAGATCGTGTTCGATCTTCTCGGCGACCTCTACACGATTCCGATGAGCGGCGGCGACGCGAAAGCGATCGCCAGCGGCATCGCGTGGGACATGCAGCCGCGCTATTCGCCCAACGGCAGATGGATCGCGTTCACGTCCGACCGCAGCGGCGGCGACAACATCTGGATCATGAACCGCGACGGCTCCGATCCGAAGCAGGTGTCGAAGGAGACGTTCCGCCTGCTCACGCAGCCGGCGTGGTCGCCCGACAGCGAGTCGCTCGTCGCGCGCAAGCACTTCACCTCCGAGCGTTCCCTCGGCGCAGGCGAGATGTGGCTCTACCACCGCATCGGCGGCGACGGCCTGCAGATGACGAAGAAGCGCACCGATCAGAAGGACACCGGCGAGCCGGCGTTCTCGCCCGACGGCCGCTATCTCTACTTCAGCGACGACGTCACGCCCGGCGCGATCTTCGAGTACAACAAGGATCCGAACGGGCAGATCTACGTCATCCAGCGCCTCGACCGCGAGACCGGGGAGATCGAACGCTACGTGACCGGCCCCGGCGGCTCGATCCGTCCGGCGCCGTCACCCGACGGCAAGTCGCTCGCGTTCATCCGGCGCGTGCGTTACAAGTCGACGCTCTTCGTGCGCGATCTCGAGTCGGGCCGTGAGACACCGCTGTACGACGGTCTCGATCGCGACATGCAGGAAACGTGGGCCGTACACGGCGTCTATCCGAGCATCGCCTGGACGCCCGATTCGAAGTCGCTCGTGTTCTGGGCGCGCGGCGGCATCCATCGCATCGATACCGCGACGAAGCAGGTCACGGCCATCCCGTTCCGCGTGCAGGGCTCGCGGCGCGTGCAGGAAGCGCTGCGCGTGCCGATCGACGTCGCGCCGTCGGAGTTCAACGTGAAGATGCTGCGCTGGACGGAGGTCTCGCCGCGCGGGAATCAGGTCGTCTATCAGGCGCTCGGACATCTCTACATCCGCGATTTGCCGAATGGAACGCCGCGGCGGCTCACCACGCAGAACGATCATCACGAGTACTACCCGAGCTGGTCGCGCGACGGCCGCTTCATCGTTTATTCGACCTGGAACGATGAGTCCCTCGGCACGATCCGCGTGGTATCCGCAAGCGGCGGCGCAGGCCGCGTGGTCACCGACAAGCCGGGGCACTACCTCGAGCCGTCGTTCTCGCCCGATGGCTCACGCATCGTCTATCGCACCACCAGCGATGGCTTTCTGCGCAGTGCGTTGTGGTCCGGAACGCCCGGGATCCATGTGGTGCAGACGGCAGGCGGCAAGTCGACGCTGGTGACGAAGCGCGGCGCGCTGCCGTCGTTCGGCGCCTCGAACGACCGGATCTTCTTCATCACGTTCGAGGACGAAGGGAAGCGCGCGCTGCGCTCGATGGACATCGACGGCGGCGATGAACGGCAGCACGCCATCTCGGCGTTCGCCACCGACTTCGCGATCTCGCCCGACGAGAAGTGGCTGGCCTGGACCGAGAACTTCGACGCGCACATCACGCCGTTCCTGCGCACGGGCAAGAGCATCGACATCGGTCCGAAGATGACCGCGGTGCCGGTGGCGACGGTGACGCGCGACGCGGGTGAGTTCATCCATTGGTCCGGCGACTCGAAACGCCTCTACTGGTCGTTGGGGCCGGAGCTTTTCTCGCGCGATCTGAAGGACGCGTTCGCATTCCTCGAAGGCGCGCCGGCGACGCTCCCGAGCGCGCCCGAGACCGGGACGAACATCGGCTTCTCGCGCAAGTACGACGTGCCGTCGGGAACGATCGCGTTGACGAACTCGCGGATCATCACCATGCGCGGCGATGAAGTGATCGAGAACGGTACGGTGGTCATCGACGGCAACCGCATCGCCGCGATCGGCGCGAACGTGAGCGTTCCCGCGGGCGCGAAGGTGATCGACGCCGCCGGCAAGACCATCATGCCGGGCATCATCGACGTGCACTGGCACGGCTCGATCGGCGCCGACCAGATCATCCCGCAGCAGAACTGGGTGCTCTACGCCGGCCTCGCGCTCGGCGTCACCACCGCGCACGATCCCTCGAACGACACGTCGGAGATCTTCGCCGCCAGCGAGATGGCCAAGGCGGGACAGATCGTCACCCCGCGTCTCTTCTCCACCGGCACGATTCTGTACGGCGCGAAGTCGCCCTACAAAGCGGAGATCAATTCGCTCGACGACGCACTCGCGCACCTGCGCCGCATGAAGGCCGCCGGCGCGTTCAGCGTGAAGAGCTACAACCAGCCGCGCCGCGATCAGCGCCAGCAGGTGATCGAAGCCGCACGCCAGCTCGGCATGATGGTCGTGCCCGAGGGCGGCTCGCTGTATCAGCACAACATGACCATGATCGTCGACGGGCACACCGGCATCGAGCACTCGGTCCCGGTGGCGAACATCTACGACGACGTCGTGCAGTTGTGGAGCAAAACGCGCGTCGGCTACACGCCCACGCTCGTGGTCGCATACGGCGGCAACATGGGCGAGAACTACTGGTACCAGAAGACGAACGTATGGGAAGACGAGCGGCTGGCGAAGTTCGTACCGCGGCGTTTCCTCGACGCACGCTCGCGGCGCCGCACGATGATCCCCGACGACGAGTTCAATCACGTCAGCATCGCGCGCGTGGCCAAGCAGCTGCTCGACTCCGGCGTGAAGGTGCAACTCGGCGCACACGGTCAGCGCGAAAGCCTGGCCGCGCACTGGGAGATCTGGATGTTCGCGCAGGGCGGCATGACGCCGATGGAAGCGCTCCGCGCCGCCACTCTCGACGGCGCCCGCTACCTCGGATTCGATCGCGAGATCGGCTCGCTCGAAGCGGGCAAGCTCGCCGACCTGATCGTGCTCGACGCGAACCCGCTCGAGAACATCCGCAACACGCGCACCGTGCGCTACACGGTCCTCAATGGCCGCATCTTCGATGCCGAAACGATGAACGAGATCGGCAATCACCCACGCACGCGCAAGCCGTTCTTCTTCCAGGCTGCGGGAGGCGACGCGATGGGCGCGGCGGCCGCGGAGGCGCTGACGCACACGGAGGATTAGAACGGGATTTTCCGGCCTGATGGCCCTCCAACCCGTTGGAGGGCCATCATGGCTTCGAGAAAGCGAACCACCGCGCGACGCACTGCTCCGTCCAGACGCCGTACCGTGGCGGTCCCCGCGGAGATCTCTCCGCTCGACGTGCAGATCGCCGCGGCGACGGCGTCCGCGCCCACGGTCATCTACATCCACGGCATCGGCAATAAGCCGCGTCCGTCGGTCCTCAAGTGCCAGTGGGACACGGCGCTCTTCGATGTCGAGATGGGGGAGCGCACCCGGATGGCGTACTGGGTGAATCGCGAGCGTTACCCGCAGCCGGTCGCCGCGACGTGCGGCACCGCCGACGTCACCGCTGTTGCCGAGGAGGGCTCATCCGCGCTCGTGCCGACGCTCGGTGTGCGCGCCGCTGCGGTCGAGTCGCTGGCGGTGGATGCCGAGGTGGCGGGACTCGCGTCGTCACCGGCGGAGCGGCGAGCGCTCGAGAAGATCGCTCAGGAGATGGACAAGGAGCCCGGCGCTGCCGCGTTCGCAGCGCTCGATGTCGAAGCGAAGGTCCTGCCGTTGCCGGCTCCGCTCCGGAGATTCTTCGCGCGCCAGATCACGCGCGTGTTTCTCCGCGATGTACACGACTTCCTGTTCGTACCAGCGCAGCGGAAAAAGATGCGTGACAGCCTGCTCGAACGCATCCGCACCGTCAGCGGACCGCTCATCGTGATCTCGCATTCGCAGGGGACGATGATCGCGTACGACGTGCTTCGCGAACTGTCCGCCGCGCAGGCCGACGTCCGGCTCTTCGTGACCATGGGCTCTCCGCTCGGCATGACCGAAGTGCAGGACTTCTTCCGCCGCGAGACGAAGGTGAAGAAGGGGCCGCTGCCGTTTCCGCCATGCGTTCGGAAATGGGTCAATGTCGCCGACCGGCTCGACGTCGTGGCCATCGACACCGACATCCGCGGCGAGTTCGCCGGCACGATTGAGAACGTACGCCTCACGAATCCCGACTCGCCCCAACATCCGCATTCGGGTACGGGATATCTGTCCACCAGCGCCGTCAAGAGCGCCGTGCGCGACGTGGTCGGCAACAGCTTCGGTCAAGCGGTGATGGATTTCGTCATGGCGCGCGACGTCGTCGACGAGTTCGAGGACGCGGGCCCCGACGAGCGGCGCGACGTGCTCATTCAGCTGGCCGATCCGCAGTCCACGACCTCGATTGCGGTCACGGCCGCGGCGGTGCAGGCCCGTCTCAACGCGATCGTGGCCGACAGCAGGAAGGCTCGGATCGATGTCCTGAAGAGGTACGTGGCGGCGAACCTCACACGACGCGAAGTGGAGGCGATCCGAAACGAGTTCAAGACGCTGAGTATCGAAACGATCTGGAAGGACGCCGCGAAACATGTCCTGATTTTCGAGTCCACCGACACCATCCAGTGCCGGCCGGCGAACGTCAGCTACGGCGCGACCGGAAAGAAGATCCAGTGGGCGGTGCTCGATACCGGCGTGCACGGATCACATCCGCATTTCGCGGTGCACTCGAACATCGTCGCGCACTGGGATTGCACGCAGATGGGCCCGGTCGTCGCGGGCGTCACGGATGCCGACGATCACGGGCACGGGACTCACGTGGCGGGGACGATCGCGGGCATGCACGTCACGAAGATGAGGGCGACCGATGCAGTTACAGACATGGTCCGGTTCGCCGGAATGGCGCCGGAAGCGAAGATCCACGACTACAAAGTCCTCGATGCGCAGGGCTTCGGCAAGGATTCGTACATCATCAAGGCGCTCGATCACATTGCCGCGGTCAACGATGCCGCCGGCCAGCTCGTCATCCACGGCGTCAATCTGAGCCTCGGCGGCAACTTCGATCCGAAGGTCTTCGGCTGCGGACACACGCCGCTTTGCCAGGAGCTGCGCCGGCTGTGGCGGCAGGGAGTGATCGTGGTCCTGGCCGCGGGCAACGAAGGGTACGCCGTCCTGCAGAGCAGCAAAGGGGCTGTCCAGGCGAACATCGATTTGTCGATCGGAGATCCTGCGAACCTCGACGAGGCGATCGCGGTCGGCTCGATCCACAAGACCAATCCGCACACGTACGGCATCTCGTTTTTCTCGTCGCGCGGACCGACCGCGGACGGGCGCCGCAAGCCGGATGTCGTTGCGCCCGGCGAGCGAATCATCTCCGCCTGCCATCGCTATCCGGCCGGCGCGACGCTCGGTGAACAGCTGTATGTGCAGATGAGCGGAACGAGCATGGCCGCGCCGCACGTTTCGGGGTTGCTCGCCGCGTTCCTGTCGCTGCGGCGCGAGTTCATCGGCTATCCGGATCGCGTGAAGGAGATTCTGCTCCGCAACGCGGTGGACCTGCGGCGCGATCCTTACATTCAGGGTTACGGCATGCCGAACCTGATTCTCATGCTCGCGACGAACTGATCACCAGTAGGTCGTGGTCACCGCGCAGTCGCCGTTCACGACGGCCTGGCAGGCCATGCGCTCGTCGTCCGCAAATCCGCGGGCGGAGCCGAACCGTAGTTCGATCGACGTCGGAGCACTGAGGGTTTCGGCGCCGGACAGCACGCGCACTTTGCAGCGGGTGCAAACGCCCACGCCGCCGCAGGAGTTGCCGAGGGGGACGGCGGCGCGGCGGGCCACGTCGAGAATCGACTCGTTCGGCTTCGCGTCGGCGGAACGGCCGAGGGGGATGAATGACACGACCTTTGACTCGGCGTTCACTGGGTCTTTGCATCTCCGGACAAAACTTTCGCCCGGATTCAGCGTCTATTACAGCATGAGAACAAAGCGCCCCGAGGGCAATATGAACAGCAAGTACGATGAGACACGGATGGCGGAGGAGATCGTGAGCATCCTGCCGGCCGGTGTCGCGCGTGAGTTCTCAGCCGAGCGCGATGCCATCCGGTATGCGGTACGTGCCGACGGCATGCGCCTGCGGACGATCGTCCTGAACCGCGCCTCGCTGCGCCGCCTGATCGAAGACCCCGCGCGCGCGGTGAAAGTCGAATACCTCCAGCGCGACCTGATGGAGTCCGCCGCGCGCCGCAGCGAGTTCCGGTATCCGCGGCCGCTGATGCACATCGTGAGGAGAGCGTTTGCGATGCCGCAGCAGGTGGCGTGCGTGAACTGATCCTGGCAGCGCCGACGATTCGCAGCTCCGGAACTTGCTTTTCCGACGATACGACGCCATATTGGACGTATGGCTGTCGAATTGGATGAGCTGGACCTGCGCATCGTCGCGCTGCTTCTGAAGGACGGCCGCACTCCCACCGCCCAGATCGCCGAGCAGATCGGCCTCTCCCGTCCCGCCGTTTCCGACCGTCTCGACAAGCTCGAGCGGCAGGGCGTCGTGCGCGGGACGACGGCGGTGGTCGATCCGGTGGCACTCGGCAGGAGCATCACCGCGTTCGTGGCCGCGCGCGGCGCGACGCTGTCGCCGGCGTCGTGGAAGAAGTTCCGCGAGCTGATGAGCCGCGACGAGGTGCTGGAAGTCCACACCGTGGCCGGCGACGACTGCTATCTGATGAAAGTGCGCGCGGAGTCGATCGGCGCGCTGAACACGCTGGTGCAGCAACTCTCGGCGGCTCCGCTGTCGCTTTCGACGCGCACCACCATCGTCATGAAGACGCACTGTGAAAAGGTCGGCGGCATCGACCTGGGAGCTCCGAATGAAGCATGAACGCGCCTGGGCGTACGCCGCCTTCGCCATCGTTTGCGTGGTGTGGGGCACCACGTATCTCGGCATCGCCATCGCGCTCGAGACCGTGCCGCCGCTGCTGCTGACCGGCGTCCGCTTCGTCACCGCCGGCCTGATCATGATGGCCATCGCGAAACTGCGCGGCGAGCGCATCCCGCGCGACGTGCGCACGCTCGCCAATCTGGCGCTGATCGGCTTTCTGATGGTCGGCGTCGGCAATCTGGCGGTGGTGTGGGCCGAACAGTGGGTGCCGAGCGGACTGGCAGCGTTGCTGGTTGCGACCGCGCCGTTCTGGATGGCCATCATCGAGCTGTTCCGCCGCTCCGGCGAACGCGTTTCGATGCAGAGCGGCATCGGCATGGCCATCGGTTTCCTGGGCGTGGCGTTGCTGGTCAGCCCCGGCATCTCGGGATCGTGGAGTTTGAACTTCGTCCTCGGCGCGCTGGCGATTCAGATCGGCGGCGCGTGCTGGCAGCTCGGCTCCGCGCACGGCAAATACAACCTCGCACACGTGCCGCTGATGTCGTCCGCCGCGCTGCAGATGCTGTTCGGCGGGATCATCGTGACCATCGCCGGCCTGGCGATCGGGGAAGCGCCGCGCTTCGCGCTCAATGCGCGCACGCTCACCGCGATGATCTATCTGACGATCTTCGGCTCCGTCATCGCATACAGCGCCTACGTGTTCGCGCTCGCGCACCTGCGCACCACCGTGACCGCGCTTTACGCGTATGTGAACCCGGTCGTGGCGGTCTTCCTCGGCTGGCTGATTCTTTCCGAGCCGCTGACCGCGAAATCGATCATGGCCATGGTGGTGATCCTGGCCGGCGTCGCGCTCGTGCAGACCGCGGGCTGGAAGAGGAAGCCCGCGCCGGTGGCAGCGGAGGCCGTGAAGAAGGCGGCGTAACGGGAGTCGCAAAGTCTCAAAGTCGCAAAGTCTCAAAGAGGAACCGCAACGCGCGCATCTCCTTTGCGACTTTGAGACTTTGCGACTGTCAACCGTCGGTCTTGATCTGCTCGATGATCTCGCGCAGCTTCGTCTCCGCTTCCGCGAGCGGCAACTGGCACGTTCCGGCGCCGCGATGGCCGCCGCCGTCGTAGCGGTCCATCAGCTGGCCGACGTCCGTTCGTGAGGTGCGGTTGAAGATGCTGTGGCCGACGGCGCAGACGACGAACTCGCCTCTGCGGCCTTCGAAGACGCGCACCTGGATGTTGGCCTCGGGGTACAGCGCGTAGATCAGGAAACGGTTGCCGGCGGGCGGCTCGCCCGCGCCGCGCAGATCGGTGATGATCACGTGGCCTTCGACGCGCGAATGCTCGCGCATGTAGAACTCGAAGTCCTTCTGCTGCGCGAAGTAGCGGTCGATGCGCTCCTTCACGTCGGGATCGGCGAGCACGGTGTCGGGGTCGTCGGGATGCTGCGCCATGAGCGTGATGGTCCTGGCCATCAGCTCGCGATTGCTGATGCGGTAATCGCGGTGATACGCGAGGCCGGTCCGCGGATCCATGACGTACGACAGCAGGATCCAGCCCTTCGGGTGCAGCACTTCGTCCATGGTGAGCTGTGCGGAATCGACGCGGTCGACGAACTCGAGCAGCTTCGCGTACCGGCCGAGCTTCTCCGGCCCGTAATGCGTGTAGACCACGCGCGCGGCGGACGGCGCGATCTCGAAACGGCCGCGATAGGAGACCGTGTCCTGATTGCGCACGATCTCGCTGGAATGATGATCGAACCAGAGCCCCACTCCCTGCTGATAAGGGAGGTTGGTGAGGATGTCGTCGCTGCCGACGGCGATCTTTCCATCCTGCACATCCTTGGGATGGACGAATTCGACCGTGTCAATCTGTTCTACTTCCTGAAGGAGAACCGCGCAGACGAGCCCGTCGAAGTCGGACCGCGTGATCAAACGCATGCAAATGACTCCTGTTGGACGATTTGTCGTGATCGTAACACTTGTGATCGCAGTGGTCGCGGTCATCGAGTCGCAGACGCCGCGCGCTGGCGATGCTCCCGTGGTGGTCGAGCTGTTCACGTCGCAGGGATGCTCGAGCTGCCCGCCCGCGGATGCGCTCCTGCGGCGCCTCGCCGCCGATCCGAAACTGCGCGGCAAGGTGATTCCGCTCGCGTACCACGTCGACTACTGGAACCATCTCGGATGGCGCGATCCGTTCTCGTCGCGTGCATGGTCGCAGCGCCAGGGAGATTACGTCCGGGCCATGAAGCTCCCCAGCGCCTACACGCCGCAGATCGTCGTGAACGGCGCGCGCGAAATGGTCGGATCGCATTCGATGCAGGTGGTTCGCGCGATCGAAGAAGAATCGCGGCGGAAGCACGACGGCCGCGTGAACGTGCGCATCGATCGCGGGCAGGCAATCGTGCGCGCGCAAGCCGCGCAACCGGGAGTCGAGCTGGTGATCGTGACGTTCGAAGACGGCGCGGCGGATACGAAGGTCGCGCGCGGCGAGAACCGCGGCAGGACGGTCGCCAACGATGCCATCGTCCGTTCGCTCACGCGCGCCGCAGCGCCGCGCGGACGCGCCATCGAGCAGCGCGTCGCACTCGGCAAGGCCAACGGCGTGGCCGCGTTCCTCCAGCAGGAGGGAACGCGGCGCATCGTCGCATCGGCGGCGGCTTCTACGCGGGGACCGGCGCGCTGACGCGGCCGGTCTCGAGCAGCATCTTCAGCCGCAGCAGATCCTCTTCGACCTGCAAGGCCGGGTCTTCGCCGAGGAGCCTGGAGAGGGTTGCGCCGACCACGCCGGCGGGGGGATCGTAGCGGAGGATCACGCGCAACTCGGTGCCGCGCCGTCCATTGCGAGCCGGCTCGAAATGCACGGACCCCGCGTTGTCGACTTCGGGGCAATTGACGGTGCGCCATCCGATCAGCTCGTTCGGGATCTCATTGATGATCTCCGCCTCCCATTCGATTTTCGTCCCGGCGGGGCCGCGCACCACCCAGTGCGAGCGCGACTCGTCGATCTTCTTCACCGATTCCACGTTGTGCATGAATTGCGGGAGATTCTCGAAATTGCGCCAGAACGCGTAGACGCGCTCCGGCGCGGCGTCGATGGTCACCGACTCCTCGACGCGGATGCCTCTGCCGTACGGCACGCTGACCTGCCGGGCGTCATCGTCCTTGACGGACGAAAGGCCCATCGCCTCGAAGACAGGGCAATGGCCGGTTGCGCCGCGCCACACCAGGACACCGCCCACGCCGGCGACCACCAGGCCGGGGATCGACCGCATCTTCAGACCGTACGCCGCGATGGCACTTCCGGCGATCACCGAGAGCCACCGCTCGGGCTCGCCGACGTTTTTCTGCATGCAATTGGATGTCTGTTCTGCCATGCCGGTGTGCGGATCATGAACCGTGCCCGGACTACAATCGCGGGCCATGCCGACTGCACCGCCCGTACGAGACGTGACCATCGATGAGATCCGCGCGGCGCGCGAGCGCATTGCGGGCGTGATCACGCGCACGCCGCTGATCCGCCTGCTGCACGGTATCGAAGGTGCGCCGGAGATCTGGCTGAAGCTCGAGAGCCTGCAGCCGATCAACGCGTTCAAGCTTCGCGGCGCGGCGAATGCGGTGGCGCTCTTGCCGCCGGAGGAGCGCAGCAAAGGCGTCTGGACGATCAGCGCCGGCAACGCGGGGCAGGGCGTCGCCTACGCGGCGCGCGAGGCGGGCGTGCCGTGTACGGTGGTAGTCATCGAAACCGCTCCCGACACGAAGGTCGAACGCATGCGCGCCCTCGGCGCGAGACTGGTGAAGGCGCCGTTCGATGCGTGCTGGCGGGCGATGGAAGACCGCGCGTTCCCGGGCGTCGAGGGCACGTTCGTGCACCCCTTCGACGATCAGGACTTCGTGACCGGCAACGCCACCGTTGGACTGGAGATCCTCGAGGACCTGCCGCACGTGAAGACCGTGATCGCGGCCATCGGCGGCGGCGGATTGATCTCCGGCATCGGAAGCGCCATGCGCGCGCTCGCGCCGCACGTGCGCGTCCTCGGCGCAGAGCCGGAGACCGCCGCGCCCGGCGCCGTGTCGTTCGCCGCGGGCTCGCCGCAGGTGTTCGAAAACTGGCAGGCGTCGTTCGTCGACGGTGCCGGCGGCAAGAGCATCTTCCCGCGGATGTGGGAGCGGATGAAGAACACGGTCGACGGCTCGATCGTGGTCACGCTCGAGGAAGTGAAGAACGCGATGCGCATCGCCGCATCGAAAACGCGCGTGATCGCGGAAGGCGCGGGTGCGCTCAGCATCGCCGCCGCGCTGCGCGAAAAGGAAGGGCCGGTGGTGGCGGTCGTGTCGGGCGGGAACATCGACCTGCGCAAGTTCTGCGAGATCGTGGCGGGGTGAGTTCCTCGGCGTTCCTCGGAGGAAGCGTCGCCCGGCTCCGAGGAACCGAGGAACCCGAGGAACCGAGGAACTCACTTCACGGTGGCCACCGGCCGGAAGCCGCCCGGATCGGGGTACTCGCGCCGGTCCACCATCAGCGACAGCGGCGTGTTGATGATCGGCACCGTGTAGCCGCCGACCTTCGCCGTCTTGCCGCTCGGCGCCGGCTTGTCGACGTCGGCGGGGAGGCGCACGACGATCTTCTTCGGATCGAGCACTGTTGCGCCGTTGGGCTCGAGGATCACGTCCGGGATGAGCACGTCGGCGGTGCCCGGGACGCCTTCGAGGACGATGCGGGCGGTCTCGGCGCCGGGCGCGTTGAATCCGATGATGGCGTTGTTCGGCGGAACGTCGAGGACGATGAACGCGCCGTTTTCGGCGACGCCGCCGGAGGCGAATTCGGTGTTCTCGACCCAGACCGTGGTCGACTGGAAGAGCTGCGTGCGCCGCGCGATCTCCATGTCGGCGATCGGCTCGTGCGTCGCGCCTTTCACGTCCAGGATCCATCCGCGCACGCTGATCGGATTGCGTGCGAGCGTGTAGACGCTGGTCTCGGACGTCTCGCCGCCACCGCATGCGGCGAGCGCGAGCATGGCGATGGCGATCAACGTGCGTGACATCGGCCGTGGCATGGTCGAGAGCCTACCACGTGCGATAATCGCGGAGCCCTCATGAAACGCCTCTTCGCTCTCGGTGCAGTCGTCGTTCTCACCGTCGCACTCCTCGTCGCCGTCGCTCTCGCGCAAACGTCCGGCCAGGCTACGCTGCGGACGCCGGCGGGCGCGCATCCCTTCACGTACGTCGAACAGGCCGGCCAGGTCTACGTCGCGGCGGACGAAGTCGCCACCGCGCTCGGCGGCACGATCGCTCCCGACAGCAGCGGCTTCAAGGTCACCATCGGCGGCGTCGCGGCGGGCTTCGGACCGGACAGCCGCTACGGCGTCGTCCGCGACGACCTGATCGAGATGCCGGTGCCGCCGATCTCGATCGAAGGAAAGCCGTTCGTGCCGTGGCAGTTCTTCCACGGATTTCTCGCCAAGTCCGCCTCGCAGGATGTCTCGTGGGATGCGGCCACGCGGTCGCTGCATGTGCGCCCGGCCCAACGCGACGCGGTGTCGCTGCACGTCTCCGTCGCGAACGTGCAGGGCATTTCGAAGATCGTGATCACCCTCAGCGCGCCGGCGGAGTACGGCATCGTGAAGGAGCCGGGCGCGTACACGGTCCTGTTCCGCTCGCCGATTCGCGCGCCGTTCGTCGAAGAGGTGTACGAAGATCCGTCGATTGCGCGCGTCTCGTTTTCGGGGAACAACCTGCGCATCCAGCTCACCGCCACCGACATCGTCGGCGATGCGTATCGCCTCGAGAATCCGCCGCGCATCGTGCTCGATTTCCGCAAAGGAGCGGCTCCGGTGCCGGGTGTCACGCAGCCGCTGCAGCCAACCACGCCGCGCGAAGCGCCGGGCATCCGCACGATCGTGATCGATCCAGGTCACGGCGGAAAGGAAGTGGGCGCCGTCGGGCCGAATGGCCTGATGGAGAAGGACGTGACGTTGACGATCGCGCGCAAGCTCGCCGCGGCGCTGACGAGCAAAGTCGGCGCGCGCGTCGTGCTGACGCGCGAGGACGACAGCGTGGTCTCGCTCGATCAGCGCACCGCGCTCGCGAATCAGTACAAAGCCGATCTCTTTCTCTCCGTGCACCTGAATGCCGCGGTGGTGAAGGACGCGAAGGGCTCCGAGACGTACTTCCTGTCGCTGGAAGCGAGTGACGAGCTGGCGCGGAAGGCGGCGGAGGCGGAGAACGTGTCCTCGGCGCCGAATGCGACCGCGGACCTGAATCTCATCCTGTGGGATCTCGCGCATCAGGCGTACGTCGAGGAGTCCAGCCGCTTCGCGCAGTCGATCCAGGAAGAGATGAACGCGGCCACCGCGGTCGCGAATCGCGGCGTGAAGCAGGCGCCGTTCAAGGTGCTGGTCGGCGCGACGATGCCGGCCGCGCTGGTCGAAGTCGGTTTCATCAGCAATCCCGACGAAGAAGCGAAGCTGCAGACGGACGAGTTCCAGACGATGATGGTGGACGCGCTCACCCGCGCCGTGCAGAAATACAAGACCGACTACGAGACGCGCATCGGTCTCATCCAGCCGGCGGCACCGGTGCCCGCGACCGCGAAGGCGCCTGCCGCGGCGACGACCACTGCCGAGCCGGTGCCGGCGCAGCCGCGGACAGGGACGGAACCGTAGCGTGAAGCGAGTGGTCGTGGCGCTGGCGGCGCTTCTCCTCATCGCCGTCGCGTGCAAGCGAAAAAGCGAGACGCCCGCGAATCTGAACGCCGCGAACAAAGTGGCGGTGCGGATGGTGCGCCTCTATTACGAGTCGGCGCAGATGCTCCTCACCGCCGAAACGCGCAACGTGCCGATGCCGGAGAGCTCCGCCGGCGCGCTGCCGGTGGTGGTCCGGGAGCTGTTGAAGGGTCCGGCGATGCCGGCGTCGCTGCGACTTTTCCCGGAGGATACGGTCGTGCGCGCTACCTATCTCCTGCCGGGCGGGACCGTGATCGTCGACCTCGGCGGTCCGACCCTGGTGGCGGGCTGGGGCACGGGATCGCATCAGGAGCTGATGGCGGTGTACTCGCTGGTGCAGACCGTCACCGCGAACTTTCCCGCCGATGCCAAGCGGGTGCGGGTGCTGATCAACGGCACGCCGGCGGAGACCCTCGGCGGGCACGTCTCGCTCGCCAAGTCGCTGGTGCCGGTGCCGGCGCTGGTGGAGCCGCGGTCGCGCTGACACGTTCCGGGAAACCTCGCGGAACGTGCAATGAATCTCCGTTCACCGTGCGTTCTCCTCAGCATCGCGTGGACCGAACAGCCGTTTTGCTTTACACTTTTAGACTGTTCCAAAGCCGCACGTATCTTTTGACAGTTCAGTCTTTTGTCACAGTGCAGTTACATTGAGAAAGTTTTCACAAAGTCTGCGCTACAATGCGCAGCATTGAACGAGATAAATTTGCTGGATGGGCAGGCGGGTACCGCTTCCTGATGTAACCACCCGCCTTTTTGTAGTCCCGCGCTGTTGAACTCTTCCTTGAATCTTACCGACCCTACAGACTCACCTCCGAGCGCTCTCGCCGGCTCCATCCAGTGAAACTTCAACCCCGCCGCCCGGCGGGGTTGTTTCGTTTATGGAACCGGTTTCACGAGGCCGGCGCCGTCGCGGCCAGTTCCGCCACGATGCTCTCGGCCAGCAGGCGCACGTCGGCGTTGACGGTCAGCCACCGGATGGCGGCCATCGCGGTGTCAGCGGCGGCCAGGAGCCGTTCCGCCGGGATGCGCTCGCGGATCTCGGCGAGCTTCTTCGGATCGAGCGACTCGCGCGCGTCGAGGCCTACCACGTCGCAAAGCACGGTTCCGAGCAGCGCGATGGCGTCTTTCGCGTCGTCGTGACTGGAGACGATCGCGGCGAGCGCCAGCAACGCGGCGCTTTCTCCGCGCGTGGCGTAGCGGTGCAGCAGGTCGAGGATGTCGCCGGCCAGTTCGTCGCCACCTTCGAGTAGCGCCACCTGCGCCGCGCGGATCGATTGCCGGGGCCCGGTCAGCACGCGCGAGGTATCGCCGACGAAGATTGCCTGACAGCGCGAGCGGATGGTTGGCAGCAGCAGATCGGGCGCGCGCGTGATCAGCAGGAACTCGGTATCGCGCGACGGTTCCTCGAGCGTCTTCAGCAGCGAGTTCGAGCCGCCGGGGCTGAGGCCATCCGCCGGATCGATGATGAAGACCTTCGTGCGCCCCTCGTACGGGCGCATGGTCGCTTCCTCGACCAGCATGCGGATCTGATCGACGGAGATCATCTTTTTGTCCGCGGCCGCCTCGACGAAGTGCACGTCGGGATGCGTGCGGCGGTCGATGCGCTGGCAGGAGAGGCAGTCGTCGCCGGTCGAGGCGTTCAGGCAGTTCAGCGTCTTCGCGGTGCGTACCGCGACGTCGCGGAGGAGCGCCGCCGACGGACCGTAGAAAATGATCGCGTGATGCAGCTCGCCGCGCCGCGCCGTGTCGAGGATCAGTGACGTGGTGGTGGTCATGAGAAGAGTTGCGGCGCGCGCTCGCGCAGCGTTTCCACGGTGCGCGTGAAGACTTCCTCGATGCTGCCGGCAGCGTCGATCTTCGCGAATCGTCCCGGCTCCGCCGCGAGCAGCGCGAGGTATCCCTCGCGTACGCGCCGGTGGAACCGCAGATCTTCGAGCTCGAAGCGGCCCTCGTCGACGTCCATGCCTGCGTTGCGGGCGTGAGCGCGCGCGAGGCCGGTCGCTTCATCGAGATCGAACAGCAGCGTGAGGTCGGGCTTCACGCCGCCGGTCGCCCATTGGTTGAGGGTCTGCAGTTTTTCGAGATCGAGCAGGCGTCCGTAGCCCTGATACGCGAGCGTGGCGTCGGTGTAGCGATCGCAGAACACGACCTCGCCGCGTTGCAACGCAGGCTGGATCACTTCCATCACGTGCTGGCGCCGCGAGGCCGCATACAGCAGCAGCTCCGTCATCGCGTCCATGCCGGTCGCGGCGGAATCGAGAAGGATGGCCCGGATGCGATCGGAGATCGGCGTGCCGCCCGGCTCCTTCGTGATCACACACGAACGTCCCTGTTCGCGAAACCACGCGGCGACGCGCAGGATCTGCGTCGACTTGCCCGACCCCTCGGGGCCTTCAAACGTGATGAACAGACCTGAAGTTCCTCGGGGTGCCTCGGTTCCTCGGAGTTCCTCGGAGGGGAGGAAGGGTTCGCTCACCGAGGAACTCCGAGGAACTCCGAGGCACCCCGAGGAACGGGTGCGCTCGCCAGTCCGTCCTTGAGGCCGCGCAGGTAATGCTCGCGCATCAACGTCTCGAAGACCTGCTTGCGCGCGAGCAGGCGGAAGCGCTCGCCGAGCCGTGCCTTGCGGCGCAGTTTCGCGAGCTGCGTTTCGTCCGCGAGCGAACGCGTGGAGAGCTCGTGTACGCCGAGGAAGTGGCCGAGCTCGGGATGCTTCTCGTAGAAGATTGCGCCCGACTGGCCGACGGTGTACTGCCGCCGCGCAAACGAGTCGACGTCCATCGGATGGTAATGCCGCGTCACGGCGCGCTCGTTGTATCGGATCTTCAATCCCTTTGCATCGAGGCGATAGGCGAGCTCGATGTCCTCCCACGCCGCCGACGGGAACGTCGTGTCGAACGGATGCGCGACCAGCAGCTCGCGGTCGATGGAGATATTCGAGGTGTAGAAGAAGTTGTACGGCACGACCTCGCCGTGGCGGATCAGCTTGTAGCCGAACTGCAGGCCGTAGTCGTTGATGTAGTCCATGAACGCGGTCACGCGCTCGCTGCTCGGCCAGCCGGTGTATCCGAGGCATGCGAGCAGCGGATCGTGACTGGCCTCCGCGTGAACGCGCGCGTGCTCGGCCAGGAACCGCGATTCGGGCACCGTGTCATCGCCGATGAAGACGACGTAGCGGCCGGTGGCGAGCGAGACGCCGTGATTGCGCGCGCGACCCGGTCCGCCGTTCGGTTGCGTGCGGAAGGTGATGCCTTTCCGCTGCAACATCACGCGATCGGTGTCGTCTTTCGAGCCGTCGTTGATGACGATCACTTCGAACGATGGCGCGTCGACCTGAACGTCCAGGGCATCGAGGACGCGCACGAGCATGTCCAGACGGTTGTACGTGGGGATGACGACGGAAAAATCCATGGTTACGCGCTCGCCCCGCCATCAATCGCCAGCACCTGTCCCGTAATTCCGCTGGCGTCGTCGGAGAGCAGGAAGGCGATGGCCGCGGCCACTTCGTCGGCGCGAACGGCGCGCCGCATCGGGATCTGACGGATCATCTCCCGTTTCACCTCGGGATCGAGCTCCGCGAGCATGTCCGTGTCGACCATGCCCGGCGCGACGCAGTTGACGCGGATGCCGCTCCGTGCCACTTCACGCGCCAGCGACCGGGTCATGGCGATGACCGCGCCTTTCGCCGCCGAGTAGTTCGTCTGCCCGACTACACCGTGCATGCCGGACAGCGAGGCCACGTTGACGATGCCGCCGCGCCGCTGCTGCATCATCTCCGGCAGCACCGCCTTGGTCATCGACCAGGCGCCGCCGAGGTTCGTTTGCAGGACCTCGTCCCACTGATCGGACGTCATGTTGTACAGCAGCGCATCGTTGCGGATGCCGGCGTTGTTGACCAGCGCGTCGACGCTGCCGAAGCGCGCCACGACCTGTTCGACGACGCGGCGGTTCGCATCCGCATCGCGCACGTCCGCCTCGAACGCCGCGGCGTTGCCCTTCGACTCCTGCTCGAACGCCAGCGCCGCGTCTTTCGACTGACTGTACGTGAACGCGACCGTCCAGCCGTCGAGCAGCAGGCGCATGGCCGTGACACGGCCGATGCCGCGCGAGCCGCCGGTGATGAGCGCGGTTCGTTTCATCGCCGTAGCGAAGTCTCAAAGTCGCAAAGTCTCAAAGTCGCAAAGAATGACGGAACGCCAGCTTTGAGACTTTGCGCCTTTGAGACTTTGCGACTCCTACGCCTCCTCCTCGTACTTCTCTTTGAGCGTGGCCACGACGGTCGGATCGGCGAGCGTGGTCACGTCGCCCAGGGCGCGGCCTTCGGCGATGTCGCGGAGCAGGCGGCGCATGATCTTTCCGGAGCGCGTTTTGGGCAAATCGACGGTGACGATGATCTTCTCCGGACGCGCGATCGCGCCGATTTTTTCGGCGACGTGCGCCTTCAGCTCCTGTTCGAACTTCGCCGCGTCGCGCAGTGCCTCATCGCGATTCGATTCCTTCACGATCACGAATGCGGCGATGCCCGTTCCCTTGATGTCGTGATGAATCCCCACCACCGCCGCCTCGGCGATCGAGGCGTGATCGACGAGCGCCGACTCGACTTCCATCGTGCCGATGCGATGTCCGGCCACGTTCATCACATCGTCCACGCGGCCGAGGAGCCAGAAGTAACCGTCCTCGTCGCGTTTCGCGCCGTCGCCGGTGAAATACACGCCCGGCCACTTCGACCAGTACTGCTGCTCGAAGCGTTCCGGATCGCCCCAGATCCCGCGCAGCATCGACGGCCACGGGCTGGTGATGGCGAGATAGCCGCCCCCGACTTCGACGCGCTGGCCGTGCTGATCGAGGATCTGTGCGTCGATCCCGGGAAAAGGCTTCGTCGCGGAGCCCGGCTTCGTCGGCACGAGCCCCGGCAGCGGCGTGATCATGATCGCGCCGGTCTCGGTCTGCCACCACGTGTCGACGACCGGACAGCGCTCGCCGCCGATGTATTTGTGGTACCAGATCCACGCCTCGGGATTGATCGGCTCGCCGACGCTGCCGAGGAGGCGCAGCGAGGACATGTCGTGGGCCTGCGGCAGCTGCTCGCCCCATTTCATGAATGCGCGGATGGCAGTCGGCGCCGTGTAGAAGATCGTGACCTTGTGGCGCTCGATGATGTCCCAGAAGCGGTCCTTGTTCGGGAAGTCGGGCGCGCCTTCGTAGATCATCACCGTTGCGCCGGCGGCCAGCGGTCCGTACACGACGTACGAGTGGCCGGTCACCCAGCCGATGTCCGCGGTACACCAGTAGATGTCCTCGTCCTTCAGATCGAACACCCACTTGCACGTGGCCAGGCAACCGGTGAGATAGCCGCCGGTGGTGTGCACGATCCCTTTCGGTTTGCCGGTGCTGCCGGACGTGTAGAGGATGTAGAGCAGATGCTCGGAATCGACCCAGGTCGGTTCGCAGACGGCATCCGCGGACGCCATCACGTCGTCGTACCAGAGATCGCGGCCGTCCTGCATCGTCACTTCGTCTTCGGCGCGGCGGCGGACGACGATCACCTTTTCGATCGACGGGCTGTCGGCGACGGCGGCGTCGGTCGTTTTCTTCAGAGGCACGACGGTGCCGCGGCGATAACCGCTCGTTGCGGTGATGACGAGCTTTGCTTCCTGATCGTGAATGCGGTCTTTGAGCGCGTCGGCGGAGAAGCCGCCGAAGACGACGGAGTGGATGGCGCCGATGCGCGCGCAGGCGAGCATGGCCACGACCGCTTCGACGATGAGCGGCATGTAGATGGCGACGCGATCGCCGCTCTGGATGCCGAGGGACTTCAGCGCATTCGCGAACTTCGAGACTTCGGCGTGCAGCTCGCGATAGGTGATGCGGCGGACCTCGCCCGGCTCGCCTTCCCAGATCAGCGCGAGCTTGTCGCCGCGCGTTTCGAGATGGCGGTCGAGGCAGTTGTAGGACGCGTTGAGCGTGCCGCCGGCGAACCACTTCGCGTTCGGCGGATCCCACTCCAGCACGCGATTCCACTTGGTGTGCCAGTCCAGTTGTTCGGCCCAGCCTGCCCAGAACCCTTCGCGGTCGGCGTCCGCCTTCGCCCAGATCTCCGGGTCAGTGACGTTGGCGGCGCGGCGGAACTCATCGGATGGGGGGAACTCGCGGTTCTCCTGCAGCAGGGCATCGATCTCTTGAGCCATGGCGCGGGATTGTATGGATGCTCGTTGCAGCTGTCATCCCGAGCGTGAGTCGAGGGACCTGGCGGGCGGTAGGCACGGGGCACATTCGTCGTGCCGCGCACCCGCCCAGGTCCCTCGACTCGCGCGCGGGATGACAGCGGGGGCTACTGCACGGCGAAGTCGTTGCGCACCACCTGCCCTCGCGCAATCACGGCACTGACATGAATCGGCTCGCCCGAGAGCACGTCGCTGCTGACGATGACCAGGTCCGCTTCGAAGCCGGGCTCGATGCTGCCGACGCGCTGCTGCCAGCCGATGAGGCGGGCCGCGTCGATGGTCGCGGAGCGGATCGCTTCGAGCGGCGAGAGCCCGACGGCGAGCAGCGACGCGAATTCTTTCGCGTTCTCGCCGTGCGGGAGCACTCCGCCGTCGGTGCCGAAGACGATCGGCACGCCGAGCTCGCGGGCGCGGCGGACGCGCGCCAGTGTGTCCTCGCGGACCTTCGGGTCTTGCAGCCGCGCCAGCGTCGGCACGAGCGGCACGCGCTTCGAGGCCATGAGGCGCGCGGTGTCGTCGTCGATCAGTCCACCGTGCTCGATCGAGTCGACGCCGGCGTTCACCGCCGCACGGATCGCGTCCGCGCCTTGCGCATGCGCGGCGACGCGGTGTCCGGCGCGATGTGCTTCATCGACGATTGCCGCGATCGTTTCGGGCGACATTTCGGTTTTGTCCGCGTCGGCGGGACGGCCGACCACACCGCCGCCGGTGCAGATCTTGATGAAGCCGGCGCCTTCGCCGATCAGCTTGCGCACGCGGTGGCGCGCCTCCTCGGCTGTGGCAACGCCGGCGTCGCCGAACGTCGCCTCGCAGACACCGCCCGGACTGCCGATGCCGGTGCGCGCGATGAGCATGCGCGGGCCGATGACGCGTCCTTCTTCGATGGCGTCGCGCAGAACGACGTCCGCGTCGCCGGAAGCGCCGGGATTGCGCACCGTGGTGAAGCCGGCCAGCAGCGTCAGCCGCGCGGCGTCTTCGTTCTGCCCGCCATTCCAGGCGAGGTGCACGTGCGTGTCGATCAGTCCCGGCATCAGGATGCCGTTGCGCGGCACGACGAAGCGGTCTTTCGCAACGACGTCGCGTTCGCGCGCAGCCGGATGAATGGCGTCGATCTTTCCGCTGCGAATCACGATCATGCGGTTGCGAACGTAGCGTCCGCTGCGTACGTCGAGCATGCGCGGCGCGATGACGATCAGGTCCGCGGGAGCGATCGGCGGCGTTACTGCACATGACGCGAGGAGCACGGCCGCGATGGCGCCGGCGAACCATCGGGCGTACCTTGCGTCGTAAGGCATGAACGGATTGTAAGAGGAGCGATGACCATGCGCGTTCTGGTACTGGTTCTGGCAGTCATCCTGGCCACGGTCGTCGCGGCGTGGTTCATCGCGGCCACGACGGCCAGCTCGACGCTCGAGAAGCTCGATCAGGAAACGTGGCCGGCCGGTCTGGGGACACTCGCATCCGTCGAAGGCCGCGTGCAGCGGCATACGACGAACGATGCCGCCCGGCAGCTGACGGCGCTGGCGAAGCCCCTTCAGATCTCGTTCGAGATGCCGTCGAAGAGTGCGCCGTTGCCGATCAACACCGCGATCGTGGATTACCTGAAGGCGGAGCACGTGCGCGCCGAAGCGACCATCGGCGCTGCTCCTGCCGTCGTTGTGGCGTATCTGGCCAAGCATGAGCAGGAGCTCGACGCGGTGCGCGACCACCTGCTGCGCGCCGAAAGGATCGAATGGCAACTCGAGCCTTCGAAGTGGGTCGACGCGCCGATTCCGAACCTGCTCGGCCACATGCATCTGGCCCGGCTGCTCACCGCGCGCGCCCTGCACTACGCGCACACGAACGATGTTCGCGCGTGGGATGACCTGCACGCGGCGTGGCGTCTGGCGCGCAGCCTGGAACCGCGTCCGGAGACGATCAGCCAGCTGATCTTCCTGGCGGTCGCACGCTCCGTGAATGCGACCGCGTGGAAACTTCCGCAGCCGGCCCCGTCATGGTTCGGCGAAGTGCAGAACGTCGACCACCGGCAGCTGATGCTTCGCGCCCATCAACACGAGACCTGGCTGATCGTGCAGCATTCCGCCAATGCAGTCGAAGGCATCCGGGACGTCCTGGCCAAGCCGTATCTGCAATGGGCGACGATCGACTTCACGCATCACCAGCGTGACACGGCCGAGCAGATCGCCGCGGCCACCGCATGCACGTTCGACGGCGCGGCATTCGCGCAGCAACGCTACGCTGCCATTCCGCGATGGAACGTTCCGGCGCGAATCGTGACGCCGAACATCGGCACCGCGTGGCAGCGGATGTTTCGCACGATTCCCGAGCGCGAAGCGACGGCCAACGCGATGCGCATCGCACAGGGCCAGCCGATCGTGACGAAGTCGACGTGCAGCGACGGCGCCTGGACGTACGCAAACGGCCGTCTCAGCTTCAGCCGCGATCTTCCGAAGTCCTCGCCGGTCGAGAACGCGCTGCCGTTGTCGCTCGCTATACCCGCGCGTGCGACTCGGCAATCGACTTGAAGATCAGCAGGCCGTCGGCATTGCCGAGGATCGATTCCGCGCAGCGCTCCGGATGGGGCATGAGGCCGAGCACGTTGCGCCCTCGATTGCAGACGCCGGCGATGTTGCGCGCGGAACCGTTCGGATTGGCGTCCGCGGTCAGGCGGCCTTCTTCATCGCAGTAGCGGAAGATGACCTGTCCGTTGCGCTCGAGATCGTCGAGCACTGCCTCTTCGGCGTAATAGTTCCCCTCGCCGTGCGCAATCGGAACGCGAAAGACCTGTCCCTTCGCGAGCAGTGACGTGAACGGCGTATCGGTCTCCTCGGTGCGCAGATGCACGTCGCGGCTGAGGAAGCGCAGGTGCTGATTGCGCATCAGCGCGCCGGGGAGCAGGCCCACTTCCGTCAGCACCTGGAACCCGTTGCAGATGCCGAGGACCAGGCCGCCGGCGTCGGCGTGACGGCGGATGGCGGTCATGACCGGCGCGAACTTCGCGAGTGCGCCGGCGCGCAGATAGTCGCCGTACGCGAAGCCGCCGGGGATGATCACGCAGTCGGCGCCTTTGAGATCGGTGTCCTTGTGCCAGAGCACTTCCGCGTCCGCGCCGAGAACGTCTTTGGTGACGTGCAGCGCATCGTGATCGCAGTTCGAGCCGGGGAGGACGACGACGCCGAATTTCATAGGTCGATCTTAATTGTTCTGCGCCGGCCGGGGCATGTTGTAAATGGTGAGGAAGCCGGCCCGATCCGTTGCCACGATCTTCTTCGATTTCCTGTCGTACGCAACGGCATACGCGTTCACGTTGTACAGCGAGACCGGCAGCACGCCTTTGCTCGAGCCGCTGAACGTGCCGCTCGCACCGCAGCGCCGCTCCGCGTACACCAGCATCTGGTCGGACGTGGAGAGCGTGGCCACCTGCGGGCCGCTTCCTTCCGGCAGGCAGACGTGCGAGCTGTTCACGAGCTCGCCGATATCGACGCGCATCGCGGCCGTCGTGGTGCCGCCTTCGCGGATGCGCGTCGGGCGCAGGGTCAGGCGCTTCTCGAAAATCGAGTCGCGCGCGAAGGCGAGGAGCGAGCGATCGCGATCGCCGAACATGGCCGCCTCGATGATCTTGTCCGTCTGGAGCGGATCGCGCGTGATCTCGGCGAACGTGTTCGTGTCATAGAGCGCCACGACCGTCGCCTTCGTAGTGCCGAAGTCCTCGGTGGCCACGACCGCGAGCAACGCGCCGTCGGAGCTCACCGCCACGGCCATCGGATCTTCGATCTGCAGCGTGCGCAGCTCGGTATCGCCTTCACCGTCGAAGACGTGAACGTGACGGCCGAGGAGATAGAGATGACGCCCGCGCGGATCGGGAACCGCGTCGCGGATGGTCTCCCCTTCCATGGTGATCTCGCGCAGCACGGCCAGGTCGGGGAGGCTGAGGATGCTCGCGCTTTCGTCGCTGCCGTTCGCGATGAAGAGCCGTGTGCGATCGCCATTCGTTCGCAGCGTGACCAGCTCTTTGGTCGACGCGATCTCCGCGGAGTCGAGCACGAGACGTCTGCGGATCGCGCCCGTTTTCGGATCGACGGCCACGACGGATTGCGGCTCGGCCAGTCCGACGTAGATCGTGCCGTCGCCGCCGATGGCCAGACCGCGCGGATCGCCGGGCAGCGCCCAGCGGCGGACGACTTTGTTGCCGCCGGTCGGCACGACGGTGAGGATTTCGGGAGTTTGCGACGCGGCGGTAACAGCCGCGGTCGCGAGCAGCACGAGAGTGGTGAGCGTCATGGCGCGAGCGAGCTCAGTCTTCGAGCGTGTAGGAGAATTTCTCGATGACCGTGTTTGCAAGGAGCCGCTCACACATTTGTCGAAGGTGAGCTTCGACTTCCTCTCGTGTCTGCCCACGTTCCGCAAGCGTTATTCGAAACAGCTTGCCGACGCGAACATCTTCCACCCCCGTGAATCCGAGCGAGCTCAGCGAATGCTCGATGGCCTTGCCCTGGGGGTCGAGGACGGAGGGCTTCAGCTCGACGGTGACCGTGGCTTTCATGCGGGGCGGGATCATAACCTGTTGTCGGGAGCCATGCGCGCGGCACGGCGCGCATGGGGGAACCGCGCGCCTGCAGGG
>CAMPKJ010000040.1 GCA_946887105.1 uncultured Acidobacteriota bacterium
GTTTGAAGCACCTCTCGATCGAGATCGATGGTCTCGACGATGTATGGGCAGGCCGTCCCGCCGGCGGGTCCTTGCGCGTTCGCAACGACTCGCGCCTCTGGAACGTACGCGATGTGGTGCTGGTCTCGGAGGCGTTCGTCGCGCCGGTGCTCGTGCCGATCGTGCCGCGCCGCGGCGAAGTGGTGGTGAACGGCGCGTTCGTCTTTCCGCGCCGCGGGCTCGCGCACATCACGGCGGTCGATTCGTACACGCGCTATCCGTTCGGCTTCGTGCTGAAGAAGCGGCGCCTGCGCGTCGCGAGCGACGTGGTGGTCTATCCGCGACTGCTTGCGGAGGGAGCCTCGCAGGATCGCTTCCGCGCGATCACCGGAGACGACACGGCTGCCGGACGTCCGGGCGCCGGGAGCGAGATCCATTCGTTCCGCGACTTCACGCGTGGCGACTCGCTGCGGCAGGTGCACTGGAAAAAGTCGGCGAGCCTCGGACGCTGGATCATCAAGCAGCAGGAAGCGGACGCGGCGCGCTCGCTGCATGTCGTGGTCGATCCGTACAAGCCGCGGCGCGTCTCCGATGAGGCATTCGAGGAGATGATCTCCGAGGCCGCGACGCTGATTCATGAGGCCGCGCGGCAGGGGCTGGATGTCACGCTGTCGCTGCCTCGCACGACGATGCGCGCCCGCGAGAACGAATCGGTGATGCCGATGTTCCGCGCGCTGGCGCTGGTGGAGGCGGAACACGAGCCGGTGCATCAGCTCATGGACCGGCACTCCGTGTTTTTCTCGGTGGCAGGAGGGCGTCATGACGCGAAGAGCGCGTGAGATCGAAACGCTCCTGCTGACGATGTTCGCGGCGGTGCCGCTCTATTTCACGAGCGCGATCGGCGTCATCCCGGTGGCGGTCTTTCACGTGGCGATGGCGGCCATCGTGCTGCGCGTGGTGAGCGGAAGAACTCCGGAGCTCATCCCGGCGCCTCTGATGCGCTGGCTGGCCATCGCGTACATCCCCTGCTACTTCATCGACTGGCGCGTCTTCTCCGGCACGGCCATCGCGGCGTCGACGCACCTGGTGTTGTTCATCGCGTTTTACCAGCCGATCGAGTCGATGCAGCGCGACAACCAGTCGCAGCGGTTGCTCACCGCCGCGCTGATTTTCGTGGCCAGCGTGGCCACGTCGACGCACGTCACCATCGTGCCGTTCGTGCTGCTGTTCGCGTTCGTGATGTTCCGGCAGCTGATGTACGTCAGCCATCTGGCGACGGTGCGCTCGGTCGAACACGCGTACGCCGAAGCCCCCTCGGGGCGCGCGGCCGGCTTCTACCTCACCGGCTCGATGCTCATCGGCGCGATGCTCTTTCCGCTGTTGCCGCGCGTGCGCAGTCCGTTCATGTCCGGCATGGCCGGCGCGCTGGCGGGGAGCACGAGCACGCTCACCGAGACGATCGACTTCCGCGAGGCGCGGAGCACGACCACCGATCCGACCATCGTGGCCCGGGTATGGATCGACAGAAGCGCGCAGGACCTCTTCGCGCCGATGCGTCTGCGCGCGATGGTGTACGACCGCTACGAGCGCAGCGAGTGGCGCCAGACGCCGCGCGGCCTGCGCGAGGTGCCGTTCCGCGAAGGCGCATTCCTCCTCGGCCGTCCGTCGGGCGCGTCGACCGAGGTGATCGTGCAGCAGCGCGCCGAGCGCGGCAAAGTGCTGATTCCGGTCGGCGCGTACTCGCTGCTCGGGATGCCGTCGCGGCTCTACGAAGGTCCGACGCGCGATACGTACCTCACGTATCACGACGCACCGGTCAACCTGCGCGTGGCGGTCTCGGAAGCGACCGAGCCGCTGCGCCTCACGCGCGTGACCACCGTGAGCTACCCGGTGAGTGCCCAGATCGCGGCCATGGCGCGGAACATCGTCGGCACGGAGACGCGGCCGGAGCGGCAGGCGCGCCTCATCGAGCAGTACCTGATGCGCAATTTCCGCTACGTGCAGAACGGCGGCGATCCCGGAAACGTGGTGTCGGTCGAGGATTTTCTGCTGCGCACGCGCGCCGGACAATGCGAGTACTTCGCGGCGGGCATGGTCGTGCTGATGACCTCTCTCGACGTGCCGGCGCGCATCGCGGGCGGGTACTACGGCGGCCGTCGCAATCCGCTGACCGGCTATTACTCGATCCGCCGCGAGGATGCGCATGCGTGGACCGAGGTGTGGGATGGAACGCGATGGGCGACGTTCGATGCGACGCCGGTCTCACTGCGTCCAGGGACCACGCGGATCAATCCCGTGCGCGAGCTTGCCGCGGCGATCGGCGATTCGCTGACGTTCGCCTGGGATCGTTACGTGCTGACCTACGGTCTCGGCGATCAGGCTGCGCTCGCGGAGTCGCTGATCGAATCGGCGCGAACGACGGTGCGATCGCTGCGCGCGCGTCTGCGGTCCGAAGCCGTTTCGTTGACGTCGCCCGATTTTCTGGGTGTGCTGGCGGGGCTGATCGCCGTCGCCTTGTTGATCGCGATCATGAAACGCCGCCGCCAGCCCGTCTTCGAACTGCTGGTGTCGCACCTGCAACGTCATGGGATCGAAGTCGGCCCATCGATGACGATGGAGGAGGCGCTGCAACGCCTGCGCGCGCAGCACGCCGATGCCGCGCGCACGCTCGAGCCGCTCATCGCGCTGTACGAGGAAGAGCGGTTCTCGGCCCATGCGGATCGGGATCGCGTGGGAAAGATCCGGCGCCGGCTGGCGGAACTGCGCGCGTGATTCCAGGCGAAACTCCAGTAAGCCTTCTCCCGCCGCAGTGGGAGAAGGTGCCCGAAGGGCGGATGAGGGTCTCTCTCCGTGCGTTGCACGAACGACAACCCCTCATCCGCCTGCGGCACCTTCTCCCCTCACGAGGGGAGAAGGCTACAAACCGACGGTTCACTTCACCGTCGGGAGCCTTCTCGGCGCGCGCATCAGTGCGGCCATCTCGCGCACGGCCGCGTCCAGTCCCACCAGCGAGGCGCGGGCGATGATCGAGTGGCCGATGTTCAGCTCCTCGATCTCCGGGATGGTGGCGATGGCGTCGATGTTTCGGTATGTGAGGCCGTGGCCGGCGTAGATGACCAGCCCGAGTTTTTTTGCGGCGCGCGCGGCGGTGGCGAGCTTCTCGAGCTCGGGCACCCACGCTCCGCTCTTCCAGGCATCGGCGAACTTGCCGGTGTTGATCTCGATCTTCGGCGCGCGGAGTTTGTGGCACTGGCGGATCTGCTCGATGTCGGGGTCGACGAAGATCGAGACATCGATGCGCGCATCGAGCAGTTGTGCGATCGCTTTCTCGACGTTGCCGGCGTGCAGGACCACGTCCAGGCCGCCTTCGGTGGTGACTTCGTCCTTGCGCTCCGGCACGAGCGTGACCTGGTGCGGTTTCACGGTCTGCGCGATGCGCACCATCTCAGTGGTGGCGGCCATCTCGACGTTGAGGTGCGTGGTGACCGTCTTGCGCAGCAACTCGACGTCGCGGTCCTGGATGTGACGGCGGTCGCCGCGCAGGTGGACGGTGATGCCCTGCGCGCCGGCCAGCTCGCAGATGACCGCGGCCGCGACCGGATCCGGCTCGTCGGTCCGGCGCGCTTCGCGGATGGTGGCGATGTGATCGATGTTGACGGCTAGACGCATCCCTGTAGTCTAAGGGGCTCTTGCGCAAAAAAGTGATCGTGGTTGCCGTGTTGTTGCTGCTCGCGGGGGGCGCGTTCCACCTGTACGGACGCGGCCTCTGGTATCCGCTGCTGTTGCGCGTCACGGGACCGCGCAGCGTCGCGGACGTGGTCGCGCGGTATGGTCCCGAGGCGCGGAGGCGGATGGCGCCGCACTTCGAGCGCGCGGGCGTTGCGTATCCGCCGGAGCAGATCGCGCTGCTGGTGTTCAAGCGCGAGAACCGGCTCGCGGTGTGGGCGCGGACGCCGGCCGATGCACCGTGGCGATTCGTGCGGCATTACCCGATCCTCGCCGCGAGCGGTCATGCCGGGCCGAAGCTGCGCGAAGGCGACTCTCAGGTGCCCGAGGGCGTCTATCGCATCGAGCACCTCAATCCGATGAGCAGCTATCACCTTTCGATGAAGGTCGACTATCCGAATGCCTTCGACCGGCGCATGGCCGCGCGCGATGGGCGCACGCGCCTCGGCGGCGACATCTTCATTCACGGCAAGAGCGTGTCCATCGGGTGCGTGGCGATCGGCGATCGGGCCATCGAGGAGCTGTTCACGCTCGTCGCACAGACCGGCCATCAGCGTGTGAAGGTGATCATCGCTCCGAACGATCTCCGTGCCGGCGGCGCGATCCTGCACGATGAGGCGCCGCCGTGGGCCGGGCAGCTCTACCGCACGCTCGCGGCGGCGCTGACCGCGTTCCCGCTCTCGTTGGAGTCGGACAGCGCCACGGACGTGCGCGGAATGCCGAAGGCGGCAAAAGCTTTCAAGTAGCGCGCATGCTCTATCGCTTTGAAAACGTTGAGAAATCGTACGGTCCGCACGACGTCCTGAAGGGCGTCACCTGGCAGCACAATCCCGGCGAGCACGTCGGGCTGGTCGGTCGCAACGGCGCCGGAAAAACGACCATCTTCCGGCTCCTGCTGAAGCAGGAGGAGGCCGATCACGGACAGATCATCCGCTCCAACGGGATGACCATCGGCCACGTCGGACAGCACCTCGACGCCGAGCCCGGAATGTCGCTGTTCGATTACGTCGAGACCGCGTTCGCGGAAGTCTTGCGGATCGAGCGGAGGATGCGCGCCATCGAGCACGATCTCGCCGATACGACCAGGAGCGAGGCCGAGCACGAGAAGCTGCTGCACAAATACGCGGAGCTGCAACACGACTACGAGCACGCGGACGGTTACACGCTGCACGCGGAGGTGGAGCGCGTGCTGGGGGGCGTGGGGTTCAGCGATAAAAGCGAGTGGGACAGGCCGATTCACGAGTTCAGCGGAGGACAGCAGAACCGGGCCATGCTCGCGCGCGTGCTGCTCACGAAAGTCGACCTGCTGCTGCTCGACGAGCCGACCAACCATCTCGATCTGAAAGGCATCGAGTTCCTCGAAGAGTTCCTGCAGGACTTCAAGGGCAGCTACCTGCTGATCTCGCACGACCGCACGTTCTTGAACAGGACCGTCTCGAAGATCGTCGAGCTCGCGCACGGAAAGCTCATCGAATACAACGGCAATTACGAGAAGTTCCTCCAGCTCCGCGCCGAGCGGATGGAGAAGATGGCCAAGGATTACGAGCGGCAGCAGGAGATGATCGCGGAGACGCAGGATTTCATCCGCCGCAACCTCGCCGGCCAGAAAACGAAGCAGGCCAAGTCGCGCCGCAAGATGCTCGATAAGATCGACGAGCTCGAACGTCCGGAGACGGACGAGACGCTGGCGAAGTTCAATCTCGACGGCGGCGCGCGCTCCGGTGCGATCGCGCTGACAGCGGACCGGCTCACGGCCGGCTATCCCGCGAAGACCGTGGTCGAGAACTTCTCGCTGCAGATCCGGCGCGGCGAGCGCTACGCGATCATGGGGCCGAACGGTTCCGGAAAATCGACGCTGCTGAAGACGTTCGCCGGGCGCCTTCCGCCGCTGGCCGGCACCATCACCTACGGTCACAACGTGCAGGTCGGCTATTACGATCAGACCCTCGGCGATCTGAAGCCGGCCGGCCGCGTGATCGACGAGGTGTGGGATCTCGATCACACGCAGACGGAGGAGGAAGTGCGGTCGTATCTGGCGCGCTTTTCGTTCGTCGGCGACGACGTGTTCAAGAAAACGCGCGATCTCTCCGGCGGCGAAAAGGGACGGCTGGCGCTGGCGAAGATCATGTACGTGGGCGGCAACATGATGCTGCTCGACGAGCCGACCAATCACCTCGACGTCTACACGCGCGAGGCGCTCGAGGAGGCGCTCGAGAACTTCACCGGCGCGCTGATCGTGGTGTCGCACGACCGCTACTTCATCGATCGCGTGGCGGAGAACGTGATCGTCGTCGAGGACGGGGCCGCCGAGGTTTACGCCGGCAACTACAGCGAACTGGTGGCGCGGTTCAAGGAAGGCGTTGCCATTCCGGAGAAGGTGCAGATCGCACCTTCACAGCCGGTGCTGCCCAGGAAAGAAGAACGCGCCGCGCCGCAACCTTCGCCCCATGCCGTGATCGAAAACCGTGAAGAGAAGAAGAAGCGGGACAAGAGGCTCAAGAAGATCGAGGAAGAGCTCGCGCTGCTCGAGTCGCGCATCGCGTCGGCGGAAGCGGAGCGTGAGCGGAACGACCTGCTGCTCTGTTCGCAGGAAGTGTTCCGCGACGGCGAGCGCGTGAAGAAGATCCACCAGCAGAATCACGACCTGAAGGCGATGATCGAGTTGCTGTCGACGAAGTGGGAAGCGCTGGAGAGCGAGAAGGAATCACTGGCCGGAGTGGCGTCATGAATGCCGCCATCATCGCCATCGGCTCGGAGATGCTCGGGCCGGTGCGCGTGGACACGAATTCGCTGAAGATCACCGCGGCGCTGGAGGCCTTCGGCGTGCCGGTGACGCGCAAGTCGATCGTCGGCGACGCGCTCGGCGATCTGGTCGCGGAGATCCGCTACGCGATCGCGCGCGCGGACATCCTGATCGTGACCGGCGGTCTCGGGCCGACCGAGGACGACCTGACGCGCGAGGCGCTGGCGCAGGCGTTCGGGCTGGAGTTGGAGCTCGATCCGTCGATCGTCGAGATCATTCAGGCGCGGTTCGCGGCGCGCGGCTGGACGATGCCGGACGTGAACAGGCGGCAGGCGTATGTGTTTCGCGGACAGACCACGCTGCCGAACGAGCGCGGCACGGCGCCGGGCTTTCATCTGTGTGTCGAAGGGAAGGACGTGTGGGTGTTCCCCGGCGTCCCGCACGAGCTGGAATGGATGCTGGCGACGTATCTGCGTCCATGGCTGGAGCAGCGCGGCGGCGGGCGCGCGCGGCACCGCCGCGTTCTGAAAATCGCCGGCATGACCGAGTCGGGCGTGGAGGAAAAACTCGCGCCGTATTACGCGAATCACACCGGCGAGCTGGTGACGATCCTGGCCAGCGGCGGCCAGATCGAGATCCACCTCGGCGGCCGCTCGCGCGACGACATCGCGATGCGCGAACGCGAGATCGCGGACCTCTTCGGCGAGCGGCTGTTCGGCTTCGACGACGACACCCTCGAGAGCGTGGTTGGCGCGTTGCTCCGCGAGCGCAGTCAGACGCTCGCCACCGCCGAGTCGTGCACCGGCGGCCTGCTCGGTTCCCGCATCACCGACATCGCCGGCAGCTCCGCCTACTACCTCGGCGGCGTGGTCAGCTACACCGCGGCCGCGAAGATCGATCTTGCGGGCGTCGACGCCGCACTCATCGCCGAACACGGCGAAGTTTCCGAAGCCGTGGCCGTGGCGCTCGCGAACGGCATTCGCACGCGCTTCGGCGCGACCTGGGGCGTCGGCATCACCGGCATCGCCGGCCCCGGCGGCGGCACCGAGACCAAGCCGGTCGGCACCGTGCACGTCGCCGTCGCCGGCCCGCACGGCCACAAACACCGCCACATCCTCTGGCAGGGACCGCGCACGATCGTGAAGTGGTACTCCACGCAACAGGCGCTGGACCTGCTCCGCCGCAACGTGCTGAAGAGTTGACTCATACACACAAAGCGCCCACATTGTGCGTATGAAGCGCACGAACGTGGTTCTGGACGAGAAACTGCTGGAAGACGCCCGGCGCGCCACCGGCGAGAAAACGTATTCGGCGACGATCACCAAGGCGCTGGAGAAGGTCGTGAAGCAGGAGCGGTTCCGGAAGGCGCTGGAGGAGTTCGACCGAGCATCCCTGGCAGGCGGTGTCTTCCATCCCGACTACATCGCCGAGAAGAGCGCAAACAGCATGTTCGACGAGCCGAAGTCGCGCGTGGCAGCAAGCGTCAAACGGGCCGCGCCGAAGAAGAAGAGGAGCGCGCGGCATGGTGCTCGTTGATGCGAGCGTCTGGATCATCGCTCAGCGCACGAAGGTTCCGCTCGCAAGTCTCCTTCCGGCAGATGAAGCGCCTGCAACGTGTCCGATGATCGTGCAGGAGGTTCTTCGAGGTACGAGAGACGCTGCGCACTACGAGCTGACACGTCGGGTATTGCTGGCCGCGGAGATGCTCGACGAGACCACGCCGTTCGAACGATTCGCAGAGGCGGCCAGAGTCTTTCTCGCCTGCCGTGAAGCGGGAATCACTCCGCGGTCGAGCGTCGACTGTCTCATCGTTGCCACCGCGATCGCGCACGGCATGCCACTGCTTCACGACGATCGCGACTTCACTCACATGGAGCGCGTACTGCCGCTCCGAACCCTTCGCGTCACCCGTTCCTGAGCCGGAGCACGTTGGTGATCACGTCGTTGTAGATCACCACCAGCATCAGCGTTGCCAATGCCGCGAAGCCGACCTGCTGGATGCGTTCCTTCACGCGCAGCGAGAGGTCGCGGCGGGCGATGCCTTCGATCAGCAGGATCATGATGTGGCCGCCGTCGAGGACGGGAATCGGGAGCAGGTTCATCACGCCGAGTTGGAGGGAGATCAGCGCCATGAGCATGATCGTGGCCAGCCAGCCTTCCTGGACCACCATGCCGGAGATGCGGGCGATGTTGATCGGGCCGCTGAGCTCTTTGATGCTGCCTTCCGGGCGGAAGAGGCGGCCGAGCGCGGACATGGCCATGCGCAGCGATTTCCAGTTCTCCTCGACGCTGTAGCCGAGCGCGGGCAGCAGTCCGAGCTTGATGAGCCGCGTCGGACGGACGATGCCGCGCGAGACGGCCAGCTGTTCGTCGGCAATCGGCGGAACGACGACGCGCACGCGCTCGGCGCCGCGCTGCAGTTCCATCGCGATCGGTTTCGTCTTCGAGTCGTCGGAGATCTTCGCGAATCCTTCCAGCGACGTGACGGGCTGGCCGTTGGCGCTCACGATCTGATCGCCGGCGCGGACGCCCGCGGTTGCGGCGGGAGTGTCGGGCAGCACGCGTCCGACCAGCGGCTCGGTTCCGAAGGCGATGCCGGCGCGGCCGATCGGGCCGAACTCGCCCTGCTCGCGCTCCGGCGTGAGAACGGTTTTGCGAATCGTGCCGCCGCGGTCGTACAGCACTTCGATCGCGGTCCCGGCGTTCATGGAGATGATCAGGCGGACGTCGTGAAAGTCTTCGACCGGTTCGCCTTTGAGGCTCACGAAACGGTCGCCGGGCTGCAGTCCCGCCTTCGCTCCCGGCTTGCCCGCGGTGACTTCGGCGATGACCGGTTTCGTGATCGGTTCTTCGAGTCCGGACATCGCCGCGACCGCGATGAAGGCGATGGCGATGACGATGTTCATGAACGGTCCGGCGAAGAGGATCAGGAAGCGCTGCCACTTCGGCTTGGACAGGAATTCGTCCGGATTCCCGGCCACGTTCTCCTCGGGGGAATCGCCGGCCATGCGTACGTATCCGCCCAGCGGAATCAGCGAGACGCGATAGTCCGTGTCGCCCTTGCGGAAGCCGAACAGCCGCTTGCCGAAGCCGAACGAAAAGACGAGCACGCGCACGCGGAAGAGCTTCGCCACGAGGAAGTGCCCGGCCTCGTGCACGAAGATCAGCACGCCGAGGACGATGATGAAGCCGACGACAGAGAGGAGAACGTTTTGGGCCATATTTGCTTTTAGCGACCGATAGCAACATCGGTTCCGCGCGCTTCGTTCCGCGCCCAGGAATCCCACTCCAGCGCGTCCTCGACGGACCCGATGGGGCGAACGTTCCCGGCGTGGTGGTCGAGCACGCGTCTGACGGTATCTACGATCGCGGTGAAGGGAAGTTCTCCGGCCAGGAAGCGCTCCACCGCGATCTCATTGGCCGCGTTGAGCACCGCGGGCATCGAGCCGCCGGCGCGTGAGGCGGCGTAGGCGAGCTCGACGGCGGGGAAGCGCCGCGGATCGACCGGCAGGAACTCGAGCGTGCGCATCTTCGCCAGATCGAGCCGCGCGAACGGCGCCGCGAGACGATCGGGATAGAAGAGCGCGTACTGGATCGGGAACTTCATGTCGGTGGTCGAGAGCTGCGCGAGGATCGAGCCATCGACGTACTCGACCATCGAATGCACGATCGACTGCGGGTGGATGGTGATGTCGATGCGATCGACGTGCAGGTCGAAGAGGTGATGCGCCTCGATGACCTCCAGCCCCTTGTTCATCATCGTGGCGGAGTCGATGGAGATCTTGTTGCCCATCCGCCAGGTGGGATGCGCGAGCGCGGCCTCGATGGAGATGTCGCCGAACGAATCGAGATCGCGATGGAGGAACGGGCCGCCTGAGGCGGTGAGGATGATGCGCTGCACCTCGTTGTGCGTGCCGCAGCGGATGGCCTGATGCACGGCGTTGTGCTCGGAGTCGACCGGCAGGATCTCGCCGCCGAAATCGCGCGCGGTCCGGGTCATCACGTCGCCGGCGGCGACCAGCACTTCCTTGTTCGCGATGCCGACGCGTTTGCCCGCTCGCAATGCAGCGTACACCGGCGGAATCCCCGCCGCGCCGACGATCGCCGCGATGACCGTATCCGCTTCGGGCATCGCCGCGACGGCGGTCGCGCCCGCGATTCCGGAGACGATCTCCACCGGCGCCCTGACCATGCTGCGCAAGCGATGCGCATCCTCGGCGCTGCGTACGGAGACGAGCACGGGGCGATAGCGCTCGACCTGTTCCGCGAGCAGCTCGACGTTTGCGCCCGCGGCCAGCCCGCAGACGCGCAGTTGATCGGGGAAGGCGTCAACGACGGCGAGCGTGCTTTTGCCGATGGAGCCCGTGCTGCCGAGGATGGAGATGGATTTCATGGTTTTAAACGGTTCCTCGGGTGCCTCGGAGTTCCTCGGAGTTCCTCGGAGTGGCATGGCCGAGGAACTCCGAGGAACCGAGGAACTCCGAGGAACTCATGTTCAGCCCTGCATGACGTTCAATGAGCGGAAGCCATGCACGATCAACGTCCAGTAGCAATAAAGGATGGGAGCGGTGAAGAGGATCGAGTCGAAACGGTCCAGGAATCCGCCATGTCCGGGGATCAGTGTGCCGGAGTCCTTCACCGCCGCGGAGCGTTTCCACATCGACTCCGCGAGGTCGCCGATCACGCCTGAGAACGAGAGGATCACGCCGGCGATGATCGCGTGCAGCAAAGGGAAGTTCGGGAAGAACGTGTAGTGGATGACGATCGCGGCGACGATCGACGCGGTCATGCCGCCGAACAACCCTTCGATGGTTTTCTTCGGACTGATGCGCGGCGAGAGCTTGTGTTTTCCGAACTGCTTGCCGACGTAGTACGCGCCCGAGTCGCCGAGCCAGACCACCAGCAGCAGGAAGAACACCAGCTTGTAGCCTTCCGGAAAGTCGTTGTGCAATCGGATCAGTGAGCCGCCGAGCATGCCCACATACGTCGTCGCCAGCACGGCCACGGCGCTCGAAGGCAGGGAGTCCTCGAGCGGTTTGCTGGTCATCACGTACGAGGCCGGGATGATCAGCAGCGCCGCGAACATCCCCAGCTCGACGGACAGATCGTCGAGGATGAATGCGGCCATGATCAGCAGCATGATCAGGATGCAGAGCACGACCGGCACGTCGTAGCCTTTCGCTTTGCCGAGGGCCAGGAACTCGTACATGGCCAGCACGCAGATCGCGGCCATGGTGGCGTTGAACAGCCACACCGGGCCCCAGCCGGTGATCCAGATGGCGGCCGGCGCAGCGACCAGGGCGGTGAGCTCGCGAGCGAAGCGCATGCGTCGCTATTCGTCCGCCTCGACGAACATTTCGGCATCGCCCGGATCGCTCGCGTCGACGGCGCCGTAACGGCGGTCGCGCGACTGGAAATCGAGGATGGCTTCGAAGAGGTGGCGGCGGCGGAAGTCGGGCCAGAGCACTTTCGTGACGTGGATCTCCGCATACGCGATCTGCCACAGCAGGAAGTTCGAGACGCGCAGCTCGCCGCTGGTGCGGATGAGCAGGTCGGGATCGTCGACGTTGGCCGTGTAGAGATGATCGGCGAAGAAGGCCTCGTCGATGACGGCGTCGGTCATCTCCTTCTCGCGCAGCGTGGCCATGATGCGGTTGCACGTATCGACGATCTCGGCGCGGCCGCCGTAGTTGAGCGCGATCTGGAAGAGCAGTCCCGTGTTCTCCGCCGTTTTTTCCTGTGCGTAGCGGAGCTCGCGCTGCACGGAGGGATCGAGCCCGTCCACGCGTCCGATGGGCATGAAGCGGATGTTGTTCTCCATCAGCGTCTGCAGCTCTTTGCGGAGGTACTCCTTGAGCAGCATCATCAGCGTGGCCACTTCGTAGCGCGGGCGCTTCCAGTTCTCGACCGAGAATGCGTAGAGCGTGATCACGCCCAGCTCGAGGCGCGCGGCGGTCTCCACGATCTCGCGCACGGAGGCGATGCCGGCGCGGTGACCTTCGACGCGCGGGAGGTGCCGCGCGCGCGCCCAGCGGCCGTTGCCGTCCATGATCACCGCGATGTGGCGCGGCAGGCGCTTGAGATCGACCTTCTCGAGGAGGGTCTCTTCGCTCGAGCCCGGCTCGGCCAGTTTGCGAACGTCGATCATCCGATGGCGGATGTTAGCGCAGGTCGGCGTGTCTCCGTCACCCTGAGCGCAGCGAAGGATCTCGCGCTACGTAGCCGGAGATCCTTCGCTTCGCTCAGGATGACGGGGGTAACGCACCTCTACCAGCACCAACCCCTTCGCCGGCGCCGTCCACCGCGCTTCTGCGAACAACCGCTCCTTCTCCATCTTCCCGCGTCCGATTTCGATCAGCGAGCCGGCGATGCGGCGGACCACCGATCGCAGGAAGCCGTCGGCGGACACGGTGAGGGTGATGCGCTCGCCGTGGCGCTCGACCGAGATGGCGTCGATGGTGCGCACCGTCGAGCTGACCTCGGGATCGGCGACGGTGAAGACCTTGAAATCGTGCGTGCCGGTCAGCGCCTGCGCCGCGTCGTGCATCGCCGCGGCGTCGAGCGGCTGTGCCACGTGCGCGTGCGTCTCCGCGGCGAACACGTCCGCGACTTCGGCGTTCCAGATGCGGTACGCGTACGTCTTGCCCTTCGCGTTGAAGCGCGCGTGAAAGTCCTCCGCGACCGGTTCCGCCGCGGTCACGCGGATGTCGTGCGGCAGGAGTTGATTGACGCCGAGGATCAGGCCGCGCGGCGCGATCTCGAACGGGAGATCGGCATGCGCGCGTTGTCCCTCGGCATGCACGCCCGCGTCCGTGCGTCCGGCGCCGTGCAGGCGGATGCTCTGCTGGAACATCCGCCCGAGCGCCTCCTCCAGCACCTGCTGCACGCTCGACGCATTGACCTGGAACTGCCAGCCGCCGTAACGCGTGCCGAGGTACTGGACGGTGAACAGCACCCGCATCTAGTGATTCTGCGCGATGATCTGTTCCCGCGTGAAGCCGCTGGTGTTCGAGATCTGGTCGACGACGCCGATGGAGATCTTGTTCAGGCCGCGCTCGATGAGCAGTTCCAGCGTGTACGTGTAGTACTTGCCGGGCAGCTCGACCATGCGCGACTTCGGCACGCGCACCTGGTGCGACTGCTGCGCGACGTCGGACATGTCGTTGTCCTTGTTGCCGACCACGATGTAGACGTCGAAGCCGCCCGCCGACTCCTCTTCACCCTGCGGCAGGAGTGTGAGCGACTCCATCGGGATCTGGATGTCGACGGCCACCCGGAACAGCCCATCCTCGACCGGGTACGGCTGGCCGATACGCGCGACGATGCCGAGATCGTTGTCCTTCACGCGATAGAGCAGGTTGGCGACCACGCGATCGCTCATCTCCGCATAGACCGACTTCTCGACGAACGTCTGGCGGCTGCGCACGCGCAGGTCCTTGCGGTTCTTGAGGCGGACCTGCAGGTAGCGCTGGCGGTCGACGCGCTCGGTGCCGGCGCGGTAGCCGAGCGAGTAGTACGAATCGAGATCGCTCTGGATGCGCTTGAACGCCGCTTCGAAGTTGTTCGTGTTCGTCGAGGCGAGCCCGCCGGTCATCTGCGCCATGATCTGCATCGACTCGGTGGTGTTCGTCATCGCCGCGTGCGAGACCAGCGACGACTGCGGCCGCGCGTGCTCGGCGGACATCTCGTTGTTCGCGTTCAGGCCGGCGGCGTGGATGGTGTAGAGGGTGATGTCGTTCGCGTTGGCGGTCTTGGCGACCGACTGGATCAGGCTGGCGCCGTCGAAATGCATCGACTCCAGCGTCGACGAGCCGCCGTTGTTCCACTGCTTCTCGCGGGACATGTCGTCGACGAACGCGAAGATCTCGCGGCCGGGCTGCACCGGGAAGCCTTCGCTGGTGAGGACCAGGATCTTCTTTCCTTCGACGCCGGCCAGCGTGCTCATGAGCGCGTTGATCGAGGCGACGCTCTGCCGCAGGTCGTGCTCGACCGAGGAGGCGTAGGTGCGCGCCGTGACGATGGCGTCGTCGTAGGACGGCGCTTCGCGGATGCGGTCTTCGAACTGGCGGCGCTCGCTGCGTGCGGCCACGCCGAGACCGGACTCACTGGCGATCGCGTCGAGGATCGAGGAGACCTGCTGCGCGTCGCGCGTGAACGGCACGCGCACTTTCATGCTGCGGTTGTACGTCGCCACCATGGCCTCGTCGCCGGGGCGCATGGAGGTCTTGAGGAACTCCTTCATCTGCGAGAAGACGCGGTTGCGGTTGAACGGCGCCAGCGAGAGGTTGTCGATGTAGAAGATGATGCGGCGCTTCATGTCCTCCGGCGTGGCGGCCGGAGTGGCGGGCTCTTCGATCCGTCCGCCGACCTCGGTGGCAACCGACGTCTTCGGCGTGCCGCCCGAGACCTCGTAGAAGTTGCTGATCGGTTTCGGGACGCTGTTCTCGAGAATCTCAAAGTCGTCTTTGGTCAGGCCGGGCACGAAATTGCCGCGCTTGTCGGTGACCACGACGTCGAAGTCGATCACTCGGACGTCGATGTTCTCGACGAGTGGCGGCACCGTGGACTCGGCAGGTTTCTTTTGTGCAACGGCGGGGATCGCGATCGCGGCCGCGGCAATCAGAGCGAGCATTCGGTTCAAGGGTGGTCCTCCGGAGTGAGTCTCGTTTTTCGACGATTCAGAGGCGCGCCACGTTTCCATGGCACCTGCCTGCGCCCGTGCGAGAATGGGCGGAGTCAGTCGAAAATTCCGATGAAAGCAGTTGGACAAGTGCAACCAGGCAAACAAGATCCGCTTCCCTTCTCGAAGATGGCCGGAGGCGGAAATGACTTCGTGATGATCGATAATCGCGCCGGCCGGATCGCCGACGCGAGCGAGCTGGCGCGGCGCATCTGCACGCGTGCGTTGTCGGTCGGCGCGGACGGGCTCATCCTGATCGAAAGCTCCGTCCGGGCGAACCTCCGGATGCGCTACTGGAACTCGGACGGCTCGTTCGGCGCCTTCTGCGGGAACGGCACGCGTTGCGCGGCGCGGTTCGCGTTCATGAACGTGATGGCCGGCCGCAAGATGACCATCGAGACCGACGCGGGGATCGTCAGCGCGGAGATCTCCGAGGGGGGACAGGTCACGCTGGCACTCCCGCCGCCGTCGACGTTCCGTCCGCAGAGGCCGCTGACGATCGGCAACCAGACCATCCACGGCAGTTTCATCCTCGTCGGCGTACCGCATTACGTGATCTACCTTCGCGACGAGTTGTGGTCGCAGAACATCGCGCCGCTGGGCAGCGCGATCCGCCACCATCCCGACCTGCGCGCTGACGGCGGCGCGAACGTGAATTTCGTGACCGTGCGCGACCGGCATTTCATCGAGGTGCGCACCTACGAGCGCGGCGTCGAAGCCGAGACGCTGTCGTGCGGCTCGGGCGTCGTGGCGTCGGCGGTGACGAGCGGCCTGTTCGGCAAGGTGCAGTCGCCGGTGAGCGTGCTGACGCGGAGCGGAACGACGTACGAGGTGTCGTTCGCGATCCGCGACGGACGCGCCGATGAAGTGAAGCTGAAAGGCGACGCGCGGCTGATCTATCGCTCGACGATCACGCCCGAAACGCTCGAGGGATTCGATCCGGAGTTCGTGCGCGACCCCGCCGCGAGAGTTACAGTCGCTCCGTGACCTTGCTTCGCTGGAGCTTGCTTCGCTGGGTCCTGACCGCTGCGGTGGCGGGGTACGCCTGCCAGCTGGCCGTCCATCACGCCACGCCGATCGATCGCGCGCTGCCATTCATCGCGGTCGTCGTGACGCTCGTGGCCGCGGCTTCGTATCCGTCGCTGATGATCGGCGTGGCGTTGCTGGTGCTCGCGGAGATCGCGGTGATCGACGAAGGGATGCGGTTGCTGGCATTCGGGGTGGTGGTGGCGGGCGTGTTTGCGATTGCGATCGCCAAACATCGCGAGAAGGTGGATGAGGGGTCCCTCCTCCTCACGATCGCCGCCATCCTCCTCCTCCGCTGGATCCCTTTCTCCAACGTACACCTCGGCCGCGAGTCGTTCCTGCTGGCCATCGCCGTATTGATCGTGCTCGTGCTCGACCGCACGCCGTTCGCGATCGCGCTCGCGGTGATCGTGGTGCTGATCACGCCCGCGATTCCGTTGCGCACGCTGTGGCTGCCGGTGGCCGCGCTCGTCATCGCGATGCTCGCGAAAGTCTTCGGCATGCCGAAGGTCACGCTGACCTGGCCGTCCGCGATCGCGGTCGCGTTCGTGATGTCGTTCTTTGCGTGGAGCGGCGTCGTTGCGCGCGCATTCCCGTACTTTCTCCACCGCGTGCGGCCGGAGATCCCGCGATACACGGTCGCGCAGGCCTTTCCCGCGAATGCTGCGGTGACGCTCGATGTGCCGCCGGGAGCGAAGTCGCTGATCGTCTCGGGCGCGAACGTCGCGCGGTTGCCTCGAGGGACGGCACTCGGAACGATCGACGGGCGTCCGATCAGGATCGGCGACGCATCCGACTGGGGCTACACGCGGCGCGCGCACTTTTACGGGACGCGCAATCCGCTGCCGCGCGATCCGGCCGGCAAGCTTCGCGATTACGGGTATGCGGCGTGGGTCGATGGCGCGGGCCGCATCGCGTTGCCGCCGGATGCGCGCACGATCCGCGTGGCCGTCGACGCCGCGCTGCCCGCGGGCGCGTCGCTGCAGGTCGAAGGATTCGAGTGATCTTCGCATGCTGATTGCGGTAACGCTGCTCGCGCTGCTGGTCTTGCCGCTGGTGGCCTTGCGCGGCGCAACGCTGGCGCGCTGCTACGCGGCGCTGCTCACGCTCGCGCTCTTCGCGTTCATCGTCAGCCGGCGCGTGCTCGCCTTCGACCAGCGGCTCGCATGCATCGCGCTGGGCGTGCTCGCGCTGGCGATCTTCGCGTTGTTCCTGGCGCGCGGGCGCAACGTGCGCTGGTCCGCGAATCGTGCCGCGGCCATCGCGGCCATCGTCTACGCGCTGGTGATCGGCGCGACGTCGTGGAAAGTCGACGGCGACGAGGCGTATTACCTGCTCATCACCGAGTCGGTGCTGCAAGACGGCGATCTCGATCTCGCCAATCAGTATCGCGCCGGCAACACGGCCTCGGGACGGAGCGACCTGCGTCCTTACGAAGGCGATCCGATCGGGCTGCACGGCGAGCAGTATTCGCGGCACGCGCCGTTCCTGTCGTTGCTCATGGCGCCCGGTTACCTCCTCGGCGGATTGCACGGTGCGCTGGCCGTGATGGCGTTGTTCGGCGTGCTGCTGGTGCGCTCGACCATCCGCTGGATGGAAGACGAAGGGATCTCCGACGCAACGGCGCGCGCGGTGTTTCCGCTGTTCGCGTTCGCGCCGCCGGTGCTGTTCTACGCGACGCGCATGTGGCCCGAGGTGCCGGCGGCGTTTTTCTTCGTGGAAGCGTTGCGCGGCGTGCGCGCGCAGCGCTCGAAACGATGGATTCCGGCGCTGATCGGCCTGGTGCTCTTGAAGGCGCGCTTCGGTCTCGTCGCGGTCGGCCTCGTCCTCGCGGGCGTTCGCGCGAAGCGGATCGCGCTGGCGATTCTGGCCATCCCGCTGCTGATCATGTGGGCGAGCAGCGTTCACGAGTGGTGGGAACTGCGGCCGCTGCATCCGATGCTGTACGTGCGCGGTTTCTTCGGCCTGCTCGCGGACGGCATGAGCGGCATCGCGTTCCAGGCGCCGTTCTATCTCTGCGGCCTGGCCGCGCTGCTCCGCTGGCGCGAAACACCGCGCGGCTTCCGCCTCGGCATCCTCGCGTCGCTGCTGTACATCTTCTATCTGCTGCCGCGCGCCGAATCATTCGGCAACTACGCGCCGCCGCTGCGCTATCTCGTGTTCCTGATGCCGGTCCTGGCGCTCGGCGCGGCCTGGCTGTGGGAGCGCATCCCGCGCGGCGCCATCGCCATTTTCGCGGCCTGGTCGGTCGCGCTCGCGATCCACGGCATCCGCTATCCATGGCGGCTCTTCCACGAAGCGAACGGCGAAACGGCGGTGGGCGAGTGGCTGGCGGCGATGTATCACGCCGATTTCTCGCGGCTGTTTCCGAGCTTCGTGCGCCTCAACGATGCGAGCTGGATCGGCGCGGCCGTGGTGATAGCCGTCATCGTGTGGCTCGCAGTCCCCTCTCCCCGCTTTGCGGGGAGAGGGCGGAGGGTGAGGGGCGACGGTGACGCGGGATTCGCCGCTCACCCTAGCCCTCTCCCCGGCGGGGAGAGGGGACTGGTCATTGCGCTGGTCGTGCTGGCGATCGCCGCCGGCTTCCACATCGGACGTCAGCCGGGATCGCGCATCGAGTTCGAGGACGCGCACGTGTTCCGCGACGGCGGTCGGCTCGTTCCGCGACTCGGGACTCCCAATCGTCCCGCGCATCGCCCCGGATGGCTGCTCGAGCCGGGCAACGCGATGACGTTCCTCGCGCGCGCGGGCGAGCACGAGCTGCACTTCATCACCGGCGTCGGCGCGACGCTCGACCTCGCCGGCAGCACGTATCGCATCGCAGCCGAGGCGCCGTATCGCAGCATGCGCGTCACCATTCCGGAGAGCGGGCCGGTGACCTTGCGCTGCACGAGCGGTGCGATCAATCTCGACCGGATGGAGCTGGTGCGGTGATCGACGTCATCGTGCTGGATCTCGATGGCGGTGCGATGCTCGACGATTGCGTCGCCTCGATTCGCGCGCAGTCGGTTCCGGCGAATCTCATCCTCTTCGACAACGGCTCGCGCACGCCCACGCGCAACGCCACCGCGCGCAGCGAGACGAACCTCGGCTTCGCGGGCGGCGCGAACGCGGCGCTGCGCCACTGCACGGCGCCGTACGTCGCGCTCGTCAACAACGACATCGTGCTCGATCCCGACTGGCTCGCGCACGTCCGCGATGCGCTCGATCGCGATCCGCAGCTCGCCGCCGTCCAGACCATCATCCGCCGAACCGATGGCCTCATCGACGGCGCCGGCATCGACATCAGCGACGGCACGTTCCGGCAGATCGGCCACGGATCGCCGATCGGCGCGCCGCTGGCGGTGGCATGGGGGATTTCGGCAACCGCCGCGCTGTATCGGCGTGACGCGATCGGCGAGCGCTTCTTCGACGAGCGCTTCTTCGCGTACTACGAGGACGTCGAGCTCTGCGCACGCCTGCGCGCGGCGGGCTGGCGGATCGCGGTGCTGCCGATCGTCGCCGCCACGCATCTCGGCTCGAAAACCGCGCCGATCCTCGGACGCGACGCCCTGCGCCTGCGCACGCGGAACCGCTACCTCGTCGCGCGCATGCATCGCGGCGCAGGGCGCATCGGCGCGCTCCTGTGGGAGGATGCGAAATTGCTGATGCATGGCCGGACCTCGTTGCCAGGGCTGCTGCAGGGCCTGTTCGGAACGATGAACGATGAACGATGACTGACGCCGCGAGATCTCATCGTTCATCGTTCATCGTTCATCGTTCGGTGTTCAACGTCGTCGTCCACACTCCCGATGTCGTCGGCGATCGCATGGCCGGTCCCGGCATCCGCGCGTGGCATCTGGCCGCGGAGCTGGCGAAGCACGTGCCGACGCGGCTGATTGCGCGCAAGGAGGGCAGCGCGCCGGCGGATGTGACGCTGATCGAGCATGGCTCCGCCGAGGCGCGCGAGGCTTTGCGTGAAGCGGCGGTGCTGGTCGGGCAGCCGGCGCGTGGATTCCGCAAACGCCGGCGCGGCCAGCGCATCGTGTACGACCTTTTCGACCCGACCGTGCTCGAGTTGCGCGAGCTGTATGGGGCCGCACCTTCGCTCCGGCAGCGCATTCATGTGGCCGCCGAGTGGTGGCGGCTGGCGGAGGCGCTGATGCGCGCCGACCTGCTCATCTGCGCCGCGCGCCGCCAGCGCGAGTTCTACGAACGCCTGCAGAGCGGCGATGCGCCGTGGATCGAAGTGCCGTTCGGCGTCGACCTCGGGGAAGTGATCGCGTGCGAAAAGTCGAAGGACAACGTCGTGATCTGGGGCGGCGGGGTATGGGAATGGCTCGATCCGGCCCGTGCCGTCGATGCCGTCCTGCGCGTCAACGCGTCCGGCGTCCGCGCGAAGCTGCTCTTCCTCGGGCGCGCGCGTCCGAACCGCAATCTGATCGACCGCCGCCGCGACGATCGCTTCCAGGAGCTCCTCGACCGCGGGGGGGAGCACGTGTCGGCGAACGAGCTGTGGGTGCCGTACCGCGAGCGGCTCTCGTGGTTGCGTGCGGGGAAAATCGCTATCATGCTCCACCGTCGGACGGCGGAGGCTGACTACTCGATCCGCACGCGGCTCTTCGACGCGATCGCCGCCGGGATTCCGGTGGTGACCTCGGCGGGAGGGTTCGCGGCGGAGCTGGTGGAACGCGAGAAGCTCGGCATCGTCGTGCCGCCGGAAGACACCGGCGCCGCGGCGGAGGCGATCCGTCTCCTGCTCACCGACGACGATCTCTACTCCACATCCGTAAGGAATCTCGAGCGCATCCGGCCGCAGTTCGCGTGGGAAGTCGTGACACGCCCGCTGGTCAGCGCGATCATGCAATGGCAAACCTAATGTTGGACGAACGGGTCGACTCGCCCGCCGCCGCACAAGCCGCATCGCCGGCGGTGCTCGACCTCTCCATCCTCATCGTGACCTGGAACAGCGAGCGCTTCATCGATCGCTGCCTGCAATCGATCGCCGCGGCGTGCGACGGTCTGTCGTACGAGGTGGTCATTCACGACAACGCCTCGGGCGACGGCACGCTCTCTCATCTCGGCGATGCGCACGTGATCCGCTCGATCTCCAATCGCGGCTTCGCGGCGGGGATCAATCGCGCCTTCGATGTCTCGCGCGGACGCTACGTCTTCCTGCTCAATCCCGATTGCGAGCTCGCACCGCGCGCGCTGACCGCTGTCTTCGACTTCCTCGAAGAGCATCCGCACGTGGCCGCCGCGGCGCCCCTTTTGATCGACGAGCGCGGCGGCTCTTCGCAGCGCGAGTTCCAACTGCGGCGCCTGCCCACCCTCGGCACGTTCATGGCCGAGGTGCTGATGGTGGACAAAGTGTTCCCGCGGAATCCGGCCACGGCGCGGTATCGCTATCGCGACCTCGACCTGACCGCGCCGCGCCGCGTCGAGCAGCCGGCGGCCGCGGCGCTGCTGTTGCGGCGCGAGACGGTCGACGAGATCGGCCCGCTCGACGAAACGTTCGCGCCGGCGTGGTTCGAGGACGTCGACTACTGCCGCCGTCTCGCGGAAAAGCAGAAGGAAGTGTGGGTCGTGCCGGCGGCACAGGCGCGGCATTTCGGCGGCGCGAGTCTCGAGCACATCCCATTCGGCACGTTCGTCGACGTCTGGTATCGCAACATGTGGCGCTATGCGCGCAAGTGGATGCGCCCCGCGCAGGCGGAGACGCTGCGGTGGGGGATCATCACCGGGATGCTGATGCGGTGCATGGCGGGAGTGATCGGATTCCGGCCGCGCGGCGTGGCGCGCTGGGACGCGTTCCACGCGTATCGCAACGTGCTGAGGAAGGCGTTCGAGCGATGGAGCGCAGGCTCGTCTCCGTCGTCCTCGTAACCTGGAACAGCGCGCAGTACCTGCCGCGCTGTCTCGACGCTCTCCGGCGGCAGACGCATGGCGCGATCGAGCTGATCGCCATCGACAACGCCTCGAGCGATGACTCGGCGGCGATGCTCGAGGCGGACACGCTCCTCCGCAACGACACGAACCGCGGCTTCAGCGCGGCGGTGAATCAGGGCCTGGCCATCGCGCGCGGCGAGTACGTGCTGCTGCTCAATCCGGATTGCTTCCTCGAGCCGGAGTATGTCGAGCGGCTGGTCGCGGTGCTGGAGCGGACGCCTGATGCCGGCTCGGCGACGGGCATGCTCCTGCGCGCGGACGGCTCGGGCGCGATCGACTCGTGCGGGATTCGCATGACGCGCAACGGACGGCATCTCGACATCGACATTCACATCGATGGCGAGGTGTTCGGCGTCTCGGGCGCGGCGGCGATGCATCGCATGGGCTTTCTCCGCGACGCCGCGATCGATGGCGAAGTGCTCGACGAAGACTTTTTCGCCTATCGCGAAGACGCCGATCTGGCATGGCGCGGACGGCTGTTCGGATGGCGGGCGTTCTGTGAGCCGCGGGCGGTCGCGTATCACGTCCGCCGCGTGACCCCCGAGGCGCGGAAGGAGCTGCCGGCGGACATCAACATGCATTCGGTGAAGAATCGTTTTCTGCTGCGGATCAAGAACGAGGGCGCATTTCTCGCGCTGCGCCATGCGCCGTTCGAGCTCGCGCGCGACCTGGTGGTGCTGCTCGCGGCGTTGACGATCGAGCGCACGTCGCTGCCGGCGTTCGCATGGCTGTGGCGCAATCGAGCGCGCGTGCTGGCGAAGCGCCGCGCGATTCAGCAGCGGCGCAAAGTGAGCGACCGCGAACTGGCGAGGTGGTTTCGTTGAAGCTGGCCATCCTCGGCACGCGCGGCGTTCCGCCGAACTACGGCGGCTTCGAGACGTTCGCCGCGGAACTGTCGACGCGGCTGGTGCAGCGCGGGCATGAGGTGTCGGTCTATTGCCGGAGCGAGGGCGCGCTGGAATGGCAGGGCGTGCATCGCATCGTCCTCCCCGCGATCGGCCACAAATACCTCGAGACCGTCTCGCACGCATTCCTCTCCGCGCTCGACGCACTCCGCCGCGATTTCGACGCGGTGCTGGTCTGCAACGCCGCGAACGCGTTCGTGCTGCCGCTCCTGCGCGCCGCGCGCATCCCGGCAGCGATCAATGTCGACGGCATCGAGCGCCGGCGCCGCAAGTGGAACATCCTCGGCCGCGCGGTGTACTCGATCGGCGAGGCGTTTTCGGTCAGCTTCGCCGATGCGGTCATCGCCGACGCCGGTGTGATCGCCAGCTACTACCGCGACGCGTACGGCCTGGAACCGGTCACGATCCCGTACGGCGCCGATTTTCCCGCCGAGCCCGACTCGGATGTGCTGGCGCGGATCGGTGTCGAAGCGGGGCGGTACCTCCTGTACGTCAGCCGCTTCGAGCCGGAGAACAATCCGCTGGAGGTCGTTCGCGCGTATGAGAAGCTGGAGGACGCGCCGCCGCTGGTGATGCTCGGTAAGGGACTGTATGCCAAAGAGTTAGTGGAGGAGTTGCATCGCCACGCCAGTGATCGTGTGCTCTTTCCGGGCGCGCTGTACGGACGCGATTACCGCACGCTGCAGCGCAATGCGCTCCTCTACGTCCAGGCCACCGAGGTCGGCGGAACGCATCCCGCGCTCATCGAAGCGATGGCTTCCGGCGGTGCCGTTCTGGCGCACGGCACGCCGGAGAACCGGGAAGTGGGGGGAGACGCGGTCGGTTACTTCGACCTGCGACCCGCCGAGAGCCTTTCAGGCACGATACGAGAATGGCTCTCCAACCCGTTGAAACGAGAGGCTTTCCGCGCTCGGGCGCGGAAGCGGGCTCGGGAAAAATACTCATGGGAACGGGTGACCGACCAGTACGAACGGCTTTTTTCGACTCTCGCCTAGACGGCGAGCTTGTCTCCCCCGTATACGGTTCGGTAAAAGACAACTGAATGCTGAAGCAGAAGGCGCGGGTGGTAGCGCAGATCGTGTTCGGGGTCGACCTGGTGTTGACCTCCGTGGCGTTTTTCGCTGCGTTCTTCATCCGTGACCTGCTCCTGCCGGTCATCGACCCGGTCCACTTCCCGACAGGTCTCTTCCCGCTCGCCGAATACCTGAAGATCTATCCGCTGGTGCTGATCATCTGGTCGGTGCTGCTCTTCAGCTACAACTCCTACCACTCGCATCGCACCATCCCGCTGACGAAGGAAGCGCTGACCACCATCCGGGTCGTGTTCGTCGGCAACGTGCTCCTGGCCACGCTCGCGTATCTGCTGCCGCTGCGACAGCTCTCGCGCTCGTGGTTCATCCTCTTCGCGATCCTGGCGGCGGTGCTGCTGGTCGCGGAGAAGGTGCTCGTGCGCGTGCTGGCGCGCTGGGTGCGCTCGAAGGGTCTCAACTACCGGACGGTGCTCATCGTCGGCACCGGCCGCCGCGCCACCGACATCGCGCGCATGATCGTCGGGCACAAGTACTGGGGCTACAAGATCCTCGGGTTCGTTTCCGACGGCCATCGTCTGTCAAACGGATGGGCGAGCTATCGCATCTACGGCAACGTGCCCGACCTCAAGCGCATCCTCGAGGCGCACGAGATCGGCGAGCCGATCGACGAAGTGGTGTTCGCGGTCACGCGCAAAAAGCTCGACGAGATGAAGCAGATCTTCATCATGTGCGAGGAGCTGGGCATCCGCACCCGCGTGGCGATGAACATCTTCCAGAACCGCGTCGCGCGCCTGGAGCTGGAAGAGCTGGAAGGCGTGCCGTTCCTGACCTTCACCACCACGCCGTCGAATGAAACGCAGCTCGCACTCAAGCGCGCGCTCGACGTGATGGTCTCGCTCCTGCTGCTCGCGCTGGCCGGACCGGTGATCGGACTGGCGGCGCTGGCCATCCGCTTCTCCTCGCCCGGCTCGGTGCTGTTCAAGCAGAAGCGCATCGGCCTGAACGGCCGCATGTTCACGCTCTACAAGTTCCGCACGATGATCGAGGACGCGCACGCGCGCCGCGAGGAAGTCGCGCACCTGAACGAGATGAACGGGCCGGTGTTCAAGGCCAAGGCCGATCCGCGCGTGACGCCGGTCGGCCGCTGGCTGCGCCGCTTCTCGCTCGATGAGATCCCGCAGCTCTGGAACGTGCTCAAGGGCGACATGAGCCTGGTCGGTCCGCGTCCTCCGATCCCGGAGGAAGTGGCGTCGTACCACCGCTGGCACCGCCGCCGCCTGTCGATGAAACCGGGCCTGACCTGCCTCTGGCAGATCAGCGGCCGCAATGACATCCAGGATTTCGACCGCTGGATGAAGCTCGATCTGCAGTACATCGACAACTGGTCGCCCACACTCGATCTGAAGATCCTGCTGCGCACCATTCCAGCGGTGTTGTCGGGTAAAGGCGCTTCTTAGTTCCGCATTGACGTCCAGGCCGTCGCACGGTTACTGTGTAACCACGGACCGCCGTATGTCGTCCAATACGTATGGGTAAGACCTGTCGCGTGCGTACACTTCGCCGTTCACTGCTGGCCATCGCGTTGGCTTTTTGCTTCGATGCGACACTGGCGCAGGACCGGCCGAAGGTCATCACGCTCCCGCAGCCGTCCGAGGGGAATGTGAATGGCCAGCAGGGCATCAGCTTCTGGCCTACCTTGGTGATTGATGGCGAAGACCGTCCAGTCGATCCGTCTGGCTGTATGGTTTATCTCGTGCCGCCTGAGGTCGACAAACGGCTGGCGCACCCCTGCGGACAATGGTTTGCCCCGCCTCCCGATCGCTATACGGTGTGGCTCGAGCAGGGGAGCCGCATCAGCGTGCAAACGGTCGTCAACAGTGGCGGCGCGAAGTTCTTCGACAACGGCGCCATTGTTGCGATGCCGATGGATGACGCCGGTTTCGCGGCGATTGGACCGGACGTTCGCGTCGATGGCGAGAAAACAGTGCGCCTGCTGAGCATTGAGCCGTCGGCGAACGGTTTCGAAAAACGCTTGCAGGCCGCCGAAGCGCACAGCACGAATCGGCTTCCAGCGGGAAAAGCGATCGCCGGAGTCTTTGATGACGACGGTACGGCGCTCGCGTTATCGCGTCCGTTTTCCGCCAATGACCGTAAG
>CAMPKJ010000041.1 GCA_946887105.1 uncultured Acidobacteriota bacterium
ACGTTGATGCCGCGGATCAATGCGATGAACACAGGCATGGAGGAAGAGTAATGCATCGGTGCTGCGCGCGAAATCCATTCGCGGGTCCATCTACAACTGCAAGGAGGTAGACCCATGCGATTGGAACAGGTTCGGGCAGCAAAGGAGCGGATTCGCAGCGACACGGCACACACGTTCAACGGTTTGGCGCAGGCCGAGGGAACGGTGCTGGAGGACGTGCTGATGGATCCAGAGCGGCCGCGGGGACTCGCGGTCGGCATCGGCTTGACGGAGAACGCCGAGGACTATCGGCTCGCCGTCCGCGTCCCTGACGAGCGGGCGGAGAGCTGGTTCAGGACGAAGTACAAGGGCTTGATCGACGAATACGGTAAGGAGAACATCGACGTCAAGATCGTCAGGAAGGTGGCCGTTCCCAGCTCGGCCGGGAGCGAATCGATCCTCGCCGGAAGCGCAGCACCGCCGCGCCGGTCCGGCAAGATCCCGCTCGCCATCGGCTCGACCGTGCGCCACATGGAGGGATCGAGAGGAACGCTCGGATTCTTTGCCAAACGTGATGGAAAGTGGGGGCTGGTCTCGTGCAATCACGTGATCGCGCGGCGTGACGAGGCGAAGCTCGGAGAGGGCGTCGTTCACGCCGAGACGGAGGATGTGGTCGCGCATCTCGCGAACATCCACCCACTCTCCGGCGGCCGGGCCAAGGCCGACTGCGCCTACGCGCAGCTCTGCGATCCGATGATGGCGCCGAAGGCTCCCGGCCTCGTCAACGGTCAGATGCTCGTGAGAGGAACGCCTGAGTTGAAGGAGTACCTGCCGGTGGTGAAGGTGGGCGCGAGCACCAACGTCACGACCGGCCGGATCGCGGCCTATGAGCTCGATGACTTCGAAGTCGACTACGTCGGTTTCTTCACGTATTTCGACGACGTCATCGAGATCGAGTCTACGGAGCAGAACGCGGAGACGGGACGGGCCGAGGGGTTCGGCGACGACGGCGACAGCGGCGCGCTCATTTATGGCGAGAAAGACCGCCAGCCGATCGGCCTCCTCTTCTACAAGACCACCGGCGGTCCGGACAACTCCGGCCTGATCTACGCCAATCCGATCGGCGAGGTCGAGAAGGCGCTGGGCGTCGAGATCGCCATCTGAATGAATAGGGCGAAGCGTCTCGTCGACGCTTCGCCCTTGTTGCATCTACGGGCAGCATCCCGTATTGGGACAGCTGTCGTTTCCGTCGACGAGTCTGTTGAACACCGGGTGACGCGACGGCGATCCGGGAATGTTCGGCGGCGTCGGCGGCGGCACCTGTCCCACGCTGACGCGCGTACGCGCGGTGTTCAGCTTGTCGTAGATGTGGAAGTGGTTTTGCCCGCGGCCAAGCGACATCGAATCGTTGACGACCGCGATCTCCGTTCCCGGCTTCAGGACGATCGTTCTCACCGGACCACCCCTGCGCGGCGTGACGGTCACGGTGATATTGCCTTCGTGCGGCACCTCCAGTTCCGAGATGATCGAGACGCTTGGCAGATCGGGAGAGGCGGGGTAACGATACGCACGCAGCGTTCCCTGGCGAATCGGAATCGTGGCAACCGTCTGCGCGGTGGCGGGATCGATTTCGAATGAGCGCACGAGCGCCTGCAGGCGCGGCAGCCGCCCGTCCTGCTCCGTCGCATCGAGGGCTCCAGGCCGATCCGCACCGTCGATGCTCACGGACGAATTCGGCAGTTTGAACTCGCCGCGCCGGATCTGAAGCGGCGTGCGAGTCCAGCCGCTCTCGGAAATCACGTCGCGCGGGCGAACGGCGATTCGGGGTACGTGCCGCGGGTTGAAGCGGCGTCCATCGGGAAGCATGGCCAGGAGGCCATCCCTCTGGCGGAGGAAACAAATGACCCCCACGAGCTGAACTTTGTAAGACATGAAGATCCTCTCTCTGGCCGCCGAGGCGGCTCATCTGCCGATGACCTGCACGGCCGTCCACAGAACGTCCGGCGCATCGGGTCTCTGCAACCATTCCAATTGAGCAGCGCGAACGGCTTCCGCGGGAGGAACGCCGCGCGCCATATGACGGTGGACCACAGGAAAGAACTCCGCCGCCAGTTCATCCTCGATCGGCCAGAGCGTCGCGATGACGCTCGACGCTCCGGCCGCAAGAAATGCACGGGCAACGCTGATCGTCCCCTCGGTCGACCGCACTTCCCCTGCCGCCGTCCCACACGCAGCCAGGACGACGACGGACGTGCGTCGCAGGCGCAACGATGCGATGTCCCGCACGTCCAATCGTCCATCCCCGCTGCTGTCCGGTTTCAACGAAAGGTATCCAGCGCGGGTCCCATCGCTGGAGTCGATCGCATGACCGGCGAAGTGAATGAAGTCGGCGGATGCGGCCTGCCGCGCGAACGCTTCGGGAGTGGCGATCTCCCTCGGCAAACGCGTGACTCGGCCATAGAGTCTCGAGATCGCTCGAGCCTCTCGCTCCAGCGCCGCCATCCGCCCGAGGTCTTCATCGCCGATCACGATGAGAACCCGCGGATCGGGTGGCGGCGGCGGCGCTGCAGCAAATCGCGCAAACGACGCAGCACTCGGTGCTACGAGCACGACGTGACGCTCGATGATGAACCGGCCGGATTCATCGACGAGCGCCGCGAAGGGCAGGTCTCCAAATTTCGGATCGGGAACGAAGATCACTCTCTGCTTTCCGAGCAGTTCCATGGCAATGGGGGCCAGGAGCATGCGGTGCAGCCGTGCGCCCGTTTCGCGGAGACGCTTGCGATCCGAGCGCATGGACGCGGCGCGCAGTTCGGCGATCGCATCGCAGAGTGTGGCCGGAGCAACTGTAGAGGTGACGGCGCGAACGCCGTCGCGGCCGGCGCTGAAGATGACCACACCTTCGGGTTGAACCGCGTACTCCACGATGACCGAATCCGCGGGGATCGCTGCTGGATCGAACTTCGGCCATCGCATGCCGAGCGCATCGAGCAGCGTGCGAGCGCGTGCGCGTTCCATGTATGCGAAAGCGCGCTCCACGTTGCCGCGCTCCAGCGACAGCGCGATCGCCTCGTGGAAGACCTCTTCCGTTTCGCGGAAGATGCCCCACCGGTCTTCGAGCTCGGGCAGAGTCTCGCGGCGCGACTCCAGTTCGGCAATGGCCGCTTCGAAGTCCGCCGCCGCGGCATCGTCGTTGCGCAGCAGTCTCGAGGCGCGGCCTCGTTCGAGCAGTAACTCGGGAAGCAAAAAACGTCGGCCGCGCGTGCGATGGAACTCGATGGTCTCGCTCAGCAGGCCGGCTCTCCTTGCCGGATCGGCGGTGAGCCGCGCCTCGACGTGTGTGGCATTGGCCGTCAACAACGCGCGATACCCGGCGTCCTCGATCGCGTCGATGCCGACGCGTGCCTGCCGGAGGTCGATCCACGCCGCGTCGCGATCCGCGCGGCGAATGTGAATTCTCGCGCGCATCAGCAACGTCGACGTTTCGACGAACGCGTCATCGATCCGTGCCGCGACCTCGATGGCCAGGCCGGTCAGAGACGACGCCGCGTTCCAGTCGCCCTGGATCGCCGCCGACTGGCCGAGTGCGGTGAGCATCGTCAGAAGACGCGGAGAGGCTTGTTGACCGATCTCGGGAAGAGCCAGCATCCGCTGGTTCCACGCCTCGGCAGGATTTCCGATTCGCGCATACGCATTGCCGAGAATCTCGCGGACATACGCCGCGTGCCTGCGCTCGTTCAGCCGATCGAACGTTCTGGCACTTTCGGTGAGAGCGGCAATGCTTTCGCCCCATCGCGTCCGAGCCATGTGCACGAGTCCGATCTGCCACAAGACTTCCGCGCGGAACGCCATGGGCACGTCCGGAGCGCTGAGCAGAGCGGCCTGCTGTTCGCCGGATTCATCGATGCGGCCCAGCGAATACGCGGTGTTCGCGGCGAAATAGCGGGCCAGCAACGCTCCCGGACTGTCGCCTCGCTCGAATGCGTCTCTCGCTTCCACGAAGAGTTTCTCGGCTCGCGCGGGTTGATTGTGCTTGTAGGCTTTCTGCGCTTCACGGAGAGCGAGGTGTCCTGCCGCGAGATGCGCGCGCGCGTCATCGTTGCCCCGATCGATCGCCGCGACCAGAGACTGCAGCATGGCGTCTCCTCGATCGCGGGCGAGCTCCGTTCCGAACGTACGCGCCAGACGAAGATGGCTCGCGGCTTCGTCGCGCTTTCCCTGTTGATGAGCCTCAGCCCAGCGGGCGAGGATCTCCGTCTGGCCCCAGCGCCGGGCATCCAGTCGATGGCGCCGCACAAGGTCGATCGCGCTCGCTTCATCATTGACGAGACGCCCGTAGTTGCGCTTCAGTACATCCTCGAAGAGAGGCTTCGCCGCAAGACCGCGCAAGTGTTCGCGCGCCTCGGTTGACCAGTCACTGGCTGAATCGACGCGCAGATACGCATCCCATGCATCGCGCGCCTGTTCGCGCAATCCGAGCCGTTCGATGATCAAGGCGCGGTTGAAGAGCGGCTCCGGCAGTTGCGGTTTGAGTCGCAACGACGTATCGGCCGCGCCCAGTGCCGCCGCAAGCTTCGACGGATCATCGGAGTGCAGCGATTCCGAATACCGCAGTGCGGCGATGTCGCTCCATACGGACGCGTCCACGCCCGGATTGGCGACCGATTCTAGGACCGATAACGCCTTGCGGATGTCGCCTGCGAACGCGTAGGCCAGCGCGGCCGTGTGACGCGCAGGAGCCGATGTCTCGTTGCGCGATGCGTCGATGATCTCGCTCGTCGTCGCCTTCAATCGCAGCCGCGGGGCTTCGGACTCCTCGCTGCGGCGAGCGGCGCGGAGCGGCATCCACGGAATGCCGCTGAGTCGCGCTTCCATCATGCGGCTGGAGCGGGACGCAACGTCGACAAGCTGTGCCAGGCGTCGATCGGTCCTCACGCCGGTGCCATGGCGGGTCACTCCGGCCAGGAGCGATGCGATGATTGCGATGCCGAGGAGTGAAGCGGGCGTTTTGCGAACGCGCGTCAGGACGGGTTCGGGTCCGACAAGATGCCGGCAGTTTTCGCAATCGAGGGCATGGCTCGCAATCATCGCCGACTCGCGTTCTGTGAGTTCTTTACGGACGAACGCGGCCAGCCTCTCGCGAGCGGGACAGCGTTCGAATTCACGCATGGCGTGATCCCATCCGGAACGGCTGCCGTGTCAAAGAGTTGGAGGGACGCGACGCTGAATTTCCGGGACGGGACACAGGAACGCCTCGATCACGCGTGATCGGACTTGCGATTCGGCACGCCAGGCGAAACATGATGTCGGGAGCACTGAAAGGATACTCCGGTGTATGGCGAGGGATAACGAAAAACGGCGGCCGTTCGGCCGCCGTTTTCAGGGAAGGTTTCGGGAGTTGGTGGAGCTGATCGGGATCGAACCGACGACCTCCTGAATGCCATTCAGGCGCTCTCCCAATTGAGCTACAGCCCCACGAAGCACGCTCGCTAACGTTCCGATGATCGGGATATTCCGGCGAGCGCGGCGCATTCTACGGCATGCGGTAGGATGCCGCAATGCAGCGGCCCAAGCCCAGGTACGGCAAGCAGCGCTCGGCGACGAAGCCGATTTCCGTGGCGCGTGCGCTGCCGAAGTTGGCGCTGCCGCGCTCGGCTTCGCCGGTCTCCGCGGCCCGGCCCAAGCCGCAGGTCGGGAAGCCGGGACCGGGTGGGAACGTTAAGGGCGGCCGGAATGGCTGAGGACGAAAACGAGCCGGTGCACCCGGCGCTCCGCGGGCTGAAAACGGTCTGCCGCTGCAACAACATCAAGTACCGCACGATCGAGCGCGCGATCCGCGAGGGCGCGCACACGCTGCACCAGGTGGCCACGCGCACGACCGCGACCACCGGACAATGCGGCGGAAGCTGTACGCCCGAGGTGCAGGCCATGATCGCGGAGCTCGCGCCGAAATATGCGACGTGCGCCGCACCGCCGGCGAAGACTCCCGCCGGCGACGCGTGGTGGGTGAGGAAAAAGTGATGAGCAAGAAGGTCGAGGTCTATCTCAAACCGACGTGAACGAGCTGCCGCAAGGCGGTCGCAGACCTGGAAGGTCGCGGATACGAGCTCGTGAAACACAACCTGGCCCATGAACGTCCTTCGCGCGAGCTGCTCAGCCGTCTCATCGACGAGCAGGGCCTCGTGGCGATCCTCAGCAAGCGCAGCCCGCGCTACAAGGAGCTGAACCTCGGCGCGCGGAAGCTGTCGAAATCGGAGGCGGTCGACCTGATGCTGGAAGACCCGAACCTGATGCGCCGGCCGCTGGTGCTGGCGAAGGGAAAGGCGCTCTTCGGCTACGACCGCGAGGAGTACGACCGCCTTTGATAGGACCGAGCCCGGCCGCGATGGCCATGGCCACCATCACGGTGATGCTCTGGATCATGTGGAGCGACACGATCCGTGCGCGCCGGCCGTCGCCGATTCTCTATGCGGTGCGCATCGCCCTGTTCCTGATCGTGAGCGGCGTGCTGGTGCTGAACATGGTGCGGCGCCCGGACCTGTTTCACGGCGGCGCCCGGACGCTGACGATCGTGGCGGCGGTGATCGGCGTGGGCGGGGCGGTGTATTTCGCACGGCGGCTGACGCGGCGACAGTAACGTTTACGATCCGGAAAGCCTGCGGAATGTAACGTTTACGAGTCAGGCGTTAAGGAACTGTGGACTATCCTGAAGAAATGCACTATCATGCATCTGGGTTCGGTGAGGGTAAGCAGCTCTTCAAGAAGCGGATCTGACGAAAGTCGCGGGGCCTGCGAATCTCTCTCTCTCGAATTCCCACGACTATAACGGCTTCCCACTAGCCGTTCAGCAGCGACTCTCGGTCCGAACCCGATTAAGACCGTGGAAAGCTTCGAGCCGCCCCCCAGGGGCGGCTCGAAGTGTTTTCAGCGGCACCTACAATGGCCGCGTGCCGGTCGCGCTGATCGTCCCCGCCCTCGACGAGGAACACGCCATCGGCTCTCTCCTCGCCGCCATCGACCGCGGCCTCGTCCGCGACGTCATCGTCGGTGATAACGGCAGCCGCGACGCCACCGCCGCGGTCGCGCTCGCGGGCGGAGCGCAGGTCGTGCACGTCGCCGAGCGCGGCTATGGCGCGGCCTGTGCCGGCGCGCTGTCCGCTCTCGCAGCCGACGTGGACGTGGTGCTGTTCATGGACGCCGACGGTTCCGACGATCCGGCGGAGATCCCGCTCGTGCTCGAGCCGATCCTGAACGATCGCGCCGATCTCGTGATCGGCTCGCGCGCCCTCGGCATCGTCGAGCGCGGTGCGCTGACGCCGCAGCAGCGCTTCGGCAACTGGCTGGCCACGCGCCTGATCGCGCTTCTCTACGGTCACCGCTACACCGACCTCGGCCCGTTCCGCGCCGTTCGCCGCGATCTCCTGGATCGCATCGCCATGCGCGACCGCCGTTACGGCTGGACCGTGGAGATGCAGATCCGCGCGCTGCAACTCGGCGCGCGCGTCGCCGAAGTACCAGTGCGCTACCGAAAGCGCATCGGCAAATCGAAGATCAGCGGCACGGTGACCGGCGTGCTGAAGGCGGGGTGGTGGATCATCTACACGATCGTGAAGTACTCGCGATCGTGACCTACTGCATCGCCGCCAGCCGCTTCTCCATGGCCGCAATTCTGCGATCGCTGCGCTGACCCTCCGGCAATGCCTTCGCATATTCGATCGCCTGAGCGATCGTCTCGCGCGCAGCCTTCGTGTCGCCCTTGCTGGTGAAGATGTCCGCGCGCACGCTCAGCACGGCGAGCTTGCGCGGGCCGTAGACCCTGGCCAGCGCGCGATCGGAAGCCGCCAGCGCCTTGTCGTAATCCTTCATCTCTTTATGGATGAGCGCCAGCCGCGCCGGCGGGTTGTAGTCGTCCGGGAAATCGCGCTCCGACTGTTCGAGCATCGGGATGGCCTTCTCCGGTGTGCCGAGCTCGATGTACGCGCTGACGCGGTGCGAGTCGTACACCGCGCGCTGTTCGGCGGTCTTCGAGGCGGCCGCGACCTGTTCGAGAAACGCCGCCCACTGCGATCGCAGCCCGATGGTCCCTTCTTCGTCGCCCGCGGCGTCGCGCGCTTCGATGAGTGCGATGTAGAGGCCGGAGCGATCGTCGCCCGAGAGAGCGAGCTTGCGATTGTCGAAGACTTCCTGCGTCGCTTTTTCGAGCGCACTCATCAGCTTCGGGCGGTTCTCGTGCTCCTTGTCGAGCGCGACGGCGCATGACAAACCGGTGGCCGCAACGTTCGCGGCGGAGATCGTTCCCTTCACGCGCGGATAGAGCGCCAGAGCGCGCGTGGCGCACGGTTCGTGCTCGTATGCGAGCGAGAGGGAGAACAGCAGCGACTCCGCGGCGCGGCCGAATCGTTTCCAGCGTCCGGGCGCGCTGGCGAGCGCAGCCTCGTACGCTTTGGCCGCGGCGGCGTGCTTGCCGTCCGAGGCGAGGGCGTCTGCTTCCATGATCAACTTGTCGGCGGTGGCGGAGAGGTGCGACCGATGCTTCTGTTCCGCATCGTCGAGCATGGAGCGGATCTGCGCGATGTTCGCGCCGCCGACGTAGCGCAGCGTCACGGCGTCGCGTTTGGCATCGAGCACGAGCAGCGTCGGCAGCGCCGGAATCGGATAGCGCTTCAGGAACGCCGCGCTCTCAGGCGCCTCGGTATTGAGACTGAGCCAGACGAACCGTCCGGCGTACCGCTCGAGGCTTTTGTCCGTGTAGACATTGGCCTTCATCGAGCGGCACGTGTGTCACCACGGCGCCCATGCTTCGACGAAGAGCGGAACGTTCTTCGCGCGCGCCTGGGCGATCGCTTTCGCATAGTCGTTTTCGATGAACGGGAGCTCCGCGCGCGCGCTCAGCGAAGCGAGCACGAGCAACGCGATGGGGAGGAGGCGTTTCATGGCGCGAAATTGTAGGCCCTGTCGTCAGTTGCCGGTTGTCAGTTGTCTGTGCCGTTTCGCCGTTGTTTCACCTACATCGCTCCCGGCGTCACCCATCGCCGGAACCACTGATCCACCTCGTTGTAAAACACGCGCGAGTTCTCGGCGTTGAGGATCCAGTGATTCTCTTCCGGCCAGACCAGGAGACGGCTCGGGATCTGGAGGCGTTGCAGGAGAGCCCACATCTCCAGCGTATTGTTGAGCGGGACGCGATAGTCCTTCTCTCCGACCGACAGCATCATCGGCGTCTTGAACTGCGCGGCGAAGCGGACCGGATTCTGCGTACGCCACGTTTCGCTCTGCTCCCACACCGGACCGTTCATGGCCAGCTCGCGGCCGTACATCACGTCCGAGGTTCCCCACTGCGTCTCCAGATTCACGAGCCCGGCATGACTGAGCAGCGCCTTGAAGCGCGAGCCCGACCACGCCTCGAGCGCATTGGCGAGATGTCCGCCGTAGCTCGCACCGCCGGCGATCTGCCGCGACGCGTCGATGAACGGATACTTTGCGATGGCTGCGTCGGCCGCTTCCATCAGCTCCATGGCCGGACCGCGCAGCGGATCGCCCTGGATGGCCTGCGCGAACTCGGCGCCGAAACCGGTCGAGCCGGTGTAGTTCGTCAGCAGCAGTACGTAGCCCGGCTTCGCCAGCAGGTGATAGTTCCAGCGCAGCGTGATGGAGTCCTGCCACATGTTGTGCGCGCCGCCGTGGATGAGCACGAACAGCGGATATTTCTTCGACGGATCGAAGCCCGCCGGCTTCACGATCATGTTGTGGATCTTCCGCCCGCGCGTGGACGTGAACCAGAAATGCTCGGGCGGCGCCCAATCGATATTGCGCGCCTGTTCGACGTTGAACGAGGTGAGATTGCGATGCGACGGGCGCGCGCCTGCCTCGATGCGCACGACCTCGGCCGGATCGACCGACGAGCCCCACAATCCCACCAGCACCGGCGCGTTTTCGGCCGCCGCCAGTCCGCTGTACACGCCGCGCTCCGGCGCGAGCATCAGCTTCGCGTCGCCGCCGCTCGACGGCACCGCGTAGATCTTCACCAGCCCCGAGTCTTCGGCCGTGAAGTAGAGCATCCGTCCGTCGTGCGAAACGACATAGCTGCCCACCGAGCGGTCCGTGTTGGCGATCACGCGCTCGTTCTTCATCGACGGCCAGTCGAACGACACCAGCCGGTCGAGGTTGTACGTCCTGCCGTTGTTCGGACCGAACGTCGCGTAGAGCGTGCGGCCGTCAGGGCTGAACGAGACGTCGCCGTACGAGCCGTTCTGCATGGTGAGCTTCTCCGGCTCGCCGCCGTTCACGCTGACGCGATAGAGGTCGTATCCGTACTCCGCGAACGCGGACGTGTTCTGTACCGTCGTGGCGGGGAAGACGATCCACTGGCCGTCCGGCGACCATTCTCCGCTGAGCGACTCGCCGCCGCTCCCGAAGCCGCCGGTGCCCGCGAATCCCGCGGCGGCGACGAGCTTCGTGCCGGCCAGCAGGTCCTTCGGCGATCCGCCGTCCACTGACTGCACGAGCAGGTGCGGCTCGCGGTTCACATCGATCCAGCGGTCCCACGAGCGAATGGGAAACGAGTCGTAGATGCGCACCTTGAACTTGCGATCCTTCTCTTCTTTCGCCGCTTTCTTGTTCGCCTCGTCGTCAGCGGCATCGGGGAAGACGCTGCTGGCAAACAGCAGGCGCTTGCCGTCGGGACTGAACTTCGGAGAGCGCAACGCCGTCGAGAGATTCGTGACGCGCTGGGCCTCGCCGCCGCCGGCGAGGTCGAGCATGTAAATCTGGCTGACTTCGTCGGCGTCGCGTTTCGCGGAGAAGGCGATGCGCCGGCTGTCCGGCGACCACGACGGGCTGCTCTCGCCGGCCTTCAGCGCCGTGATCTTGCGTGGTGCGGCGCTGCCGTCGGCAGGCACGAGCCACAGGTCGCTGGTCTGTTCCTTCTCGTCGTACGACGGCTCGGTGACCGAGAAGATCACCCACTTTCCGTCGGGGCTGATCGCCGGCGAACCGACGCGTTTCATCAGCCACATCGTTTCGTGCGTGAGCGGTTGCTTTTCGGCGGCGAAAAGGGTGATCGCGGCGAGGCAGAGGGCGAGCAATGGCAGCGTGCGCTTGAGCATGGCGCGCAGATTCTAGCCGCGTTGGCGGCGAGCCACGCGCGCCACGACCGTCATTCCCAGCCAACTTCCGGCAACATCCAACAGTACGTCCCACGGTGTGCCGGTGCGGGTGAGGGTCAGGCTCTGGCGCCATTCGTCGGCGACCGCGACGATCAGCGCGACGATGATTGCGGCGGCGGCGCGGCGGTCGGCGCGCCAGGTCAATGCGCCGAGGATCCCGTAGCTGATGATGTGCCCGAGCTTGCGGATGGTGACGTTGACGGCCCAGGACACGTCGCGTCCGAGAAGCAGGGATAACCAGCCCTGGCTCTGGCCGGACGAGAAGCTGTCGTCGGAGGCCCAGAGGATCACGATGGCCCAGACGACGACGGGCAGCCAGAGTCTCACCAGACGCATGGCCGCGTACAATAACCCGCCGCAGAATGGAACCGCGTCCGATCCGACTCACCGTGCTTCAGCCGAACCTCGCGCCAATCGACGTGAAACAGGCGGGGCCGCTGATCACGCTCGGCCGCGCCACCGACTGCACGGTCCCGATCCGCGACCGTTATCTCTCGCGCCGTCACGCGGAGATCATCTTCGAGCAGCAGTCGTGGATCGTGCGCGACTGCGGCAGCGTGAACGGGACGATGCTGAACGGCACGCGCCTGAACGGTTCCGCGCCGCTCAAGCCCGGCGATCGCATCACGCTCGGCGACAGCGAAGTGGTCTTCGAGCCCACCGACAGCTCGGCCTCGCACATCATCGCGTTCGACAGCGACTCGCAGGCCAAGGCGATCGCCATTCCGCTGCAGGACCACGAAGCGGGCACCACGCGCACGAACGTGCTGGGCATGCTCGCGCTGCAGTTCATCGAAGACCGCGCCATGGACGAGCTCTTCGACTTCATTCTCGATCAGGTGGTCTCGCTGATGCAGCCGTCGCGCGCGGCGCTGGCCTTGCTGGGACCCGATGGCAAGTCGTTCGACAACATCCTCCTGCGCCGCAGTGACGCCAGCGACTCGCTCGATCTCTACATCAGCAGCACGCTGCTGGCCGAGGTCGTGGAGGGGCGCAACGTGGTGTCGTTCGTCGACACGTCGCAGGACGAGAAGCTGGCCCGGGCGCAGTCGATCATGGCCCAGAACATCCGCTCGGCCATCTGCGCGCCGGTGATGATCGGCGACGCTGTCGTGGGCGTGCTCTATCTCGATTTCCTCGCCCAACGCGGTGCGGTGACGCACGACGACGTGCACCTCATCGCGCAGATCGCGCGCTTCGCGGCGCGCAAGCTCGAGACCACACGGCTGCGCGAGGAGTCGGTGGCCAAGGCGCGCCTCGACGAGGAACTGCGCACGGCGTACACGATCCAGAGCCGTCTGCTGCCGGCGGAGCTTCCGTCGATCGACGGCTATGTCTTCGCGGGCACCAACAAGCCGTGCCGGACGGTGAGCGGCGATTACTACGACGTGGTGGTGCGGCCCGACGGGCGCATCTACTTCATCATGGCCGACGTGAGCGGCAAGGGCATCACCGCGGCGCTGGTGATGGCCAGCGTGGCCACGGCGTTCAACATCTTCACGCGCACCGATCCGGCGCCGGCCGATCTCGTGCGCGAGCTGAACATGACCCTCGCGCCGAAGACCGCACCGACGAAGTTCGTGACCATGGTCGTCGGCGTGCTCGATCCCGCGACCGGCTCGGTCGAGTTCACGAACGCGGGGCACGTCGCGCCGCTGGTGATCTCGCGCCGCGGCGTCGAGCCGATGACGGCCACGGACATGGTGGTGGGCCTGTTCGCGCAGGCGCCGTATCGCACGCAACGGACCACGCTGGAGGCCGGCGACTCGCTGGTGCTGTTCACGGATGGTGTGACCGAGGCGGAGAACGAGGCGGAAGATCAACTCGGACTCGACCCGATCGCGACGCTGCTCTCGACGCTGCACGGCACGCCCGCGCCGCACGTGCTGGAGACCATCGAGCGGCACGTGCATGCGTTCGCCGGCGCGGCGCCGGCCAACGACGACGTGACGATGTTCGCGCTGACGCGGATGTAGCGCAGCCGCGACGGGCGTTCCCTTCAGCGCGGAAACGCTTCCTTCACGCCGCCGTCCACCGGCAGCATCGCCCCCGTGGTTTTCGCCGATCGTGGCCCGGCCAGAAAGAGCGCGGCCTCGGCCACGTCATCGGCGGTCACTTCCACTTTCAGCAGCGTGCGGTTGCGATAGAAATCCGGCAGGCGTTCGGTATCGACGCCGTACGCCTGCGCGCGCATGCTGCGCATTTCCTCGCTCCAGAACCGCGAGCCGCCGAAGATGGCGTCGGGATTGAGCATGTTCGCGCGGATGCCGTGCTCGCCGCCTTCGAGCGCCACGATGCGGCAGAGTTGCGCTTCGGCGGCTTTGCTGACGCTGTACGCTCCGAACTCCTTGCCGGGCGCGGTGACGTTCTTCGAGGCGTTGAACACGATCGAACCGCCGAGGCGCTGTTGCTTGAGGATGCGCATCGCGGCGCGCGCGACCAGGAAGTGGCCGCGTGCATTGACGGCGAAGCTGCGATCCCAGTCCGCGACCGGCAACGTATCGAGACTGCCGAAGGACGAGATCCCGGCGTTGCTGATCACGACGTCGAGACCGCCGAACGCGCCGATGGTTTCGTCGAAGGCACGCTCGACGTCCTGTTCGTCGGCGACGTCGAGCTTCAGCGCGAGCGCGCGGCGGAGACCGTGCTTCGCGACGATGCTCTCCGCGACGCGTTCCGCGAGCGCGAGATCGACGTCCGTCACGACCACGTGCGCCCCTTCTTCCGCGAATCGTTCCGCGACGGCGCGGCCGATGCCGCTCGCGGCCCCGGTGACGAGCACGATCTTCGAGGCCAGCTCTTTTTCCTTCGGCAGGAGCGTGAGCTTGTACAGCTCGAGCGGCCAGTACTCGGCGTGAAACGCGTCGCGATCGTCGAGCGTGGCGTAGCCGCCGGCGGACTCGGCGCGCTCGAGGATGCGCATGGTGTGGCGGTAGATGTCGCGCACGATCCGCGCGGCGCGCGCGTCCTTGCCGGCGGTCCACATGCCTATGCCGGGGACCAGTACGATGCGAGGCGAGGGATCGAGCATCGCGAACTCGCTCGGATGCGCGCGGTACCACTCTTCGTAGCGCGTTTTGTACGCGCGCATCGCTTCTGCTACGTCATCGCCATCGCGGACGAAGAGCGGGAAGCGTTTCGTGTAGAGCAGATGATCGGGAGTGGCCGCGCCGATCTGCGTGATGCGCTCCGCGTCTTCGCGCGCGAGAAACGCCAACGTTTCGGCGGAGTCATCGAGCTCGAGAATGCGTCCGCCGAGAGCGGCTCTGATTTGGAGTGCGGTGGCCGCAGCCACCGCTTTCGTACGTTTGGAAGGCGCAGGCTGCGGCCTGCGCACTCCAAAATTTTCCGCCTGTGTCACCAGTGCGATGTGCCGCTCGTACGCTTCCTGTGCCGAATCGCCCCAGGTGATCAGCCCGTGGTTCATCAGGATCAATCCCGCGGCCTCGGGATGCGCGTCGAACGCATCCGCAACATCGCGGCTGAGCCGGAATCCCGGCCGGCGGTACGGCACCAGAATCACCGAATCGCCAAAGCAGGCGCGCACGGTTTGCTCGCGGCCGCGCGTGTTCGTCAGCGCCAGGATCGCGTCCGCGTGCGTGTGCAACACGGCACGCGCGGGAAGGAACGCATGCAGCAGCGTCTCGATGGACGGCCGCGCACTCGCCGGATCGATCAGGCACTTGGCGAGGTAGTCGACCATCTCCTGATCGGACATGTCTTCCTCGCGCTGCCGCAGCGGTGCGATGTAGTCGAGGCGCACCGCCGGGAACTGCTTCGGCACGATCGATTTCATGTCGCTGCCGCTGCTCTTGATGTACATGACCTCGATCGGGCGGCCGAGAAGATCGGTCGCCTGTGATTTGAGGCTGTTGTTGCCGCCGCCCCAGAGCACGAGGTCTTCCTCCATGCCCACGAGGCGCGACTGATGGACGAGCTGTTCGATCTCGAACTGTGGTGTGTGATCCCAGCGGTTCTGCATGGCGTAGGAGCGGGATCATACTGTTCGCGTGGAACTGAGTGACATCGAGCGCAGGCGGCTGCGCGAAAATCTCATCGATGAGCTGAACGGTGCGGCGCTGTACGAGTCGCTGGCCGCGGCGGAAAAAGACGAGCGCCTGGCGGAGGTGTACCGGCGGCTGGCGCATGTGGAGCGAAAGCATGCGGAGCGCTGGCGCGTGCGGCTCGAGGAAGCGGGCGAAACGCTTCCGCCCTTCAGGCCGTCCTGGCGTACCCGCACGCTCGGATGGATCGCGCGCCGCTTCGGCACCAGCGTGGTATTGCCGTCCGTGCAGACGCTCGAGGCGGCGGATACGGACAAGTACGCGGCGCAATCCGACGCCACCGATTTTCACGGCGAGGAGCGCTCGCACTCGCGCGTCATCCAGTTGATGTCGAACATGCGCGGCGGATTCGCCGGCACCGACGTCGCGCGTCTCGAAGGCCGGCATCGCACACCCGGCGGCAATCAGCTCCGCGCCGCGGTCCTCGGCGCGAACGACGGGCTCGTGTCGAACCTCAGCCTGGTCATGGGCGTGGCCGGCGCGGCGATGAACGAGCGTCTGATCCTGGTCACCGGCCTGGCGGGACTGATCGCCGGCGCGGGCTCGATGGCCCTCGGCGAGTGGCTGTCCGTGCAGAGCTCGCGCGAGCTCTATCGCCATCAGATCGAGACCGAGCAGGCCGAGCTCACCGCGGCGCCGGAAGAAGAAGAGGAAGAGCTGGCCCTGATCTATCAGGCGCGCGGGCTGGGGCAGGATCAGGCTCGTGCGTTCGCGGCCAGCATGATGCGCGACCCCGATACCGCGCTGGAGACGCTCGCGCGCGAGGAGCTCGGCATCGATCCCGACGAGTTGGGCGGCTCCGCGTGGGAAGCCGCCATCACATCGTTCCTGCTGTTTGGTGTTGGCGCGATCGTGCCGGTGTTGCCGTTTTTCTTCGCGCGCGGACCGCTCGCGTTCGGGCTGAGCGTCGCGTTCAGCACCGTCGCGTTGTTCACGATCGGTGCTGCCATCACGCTGTTCACGGGACGAACGGTCTGGTTCTCCGGCTCGCGCCAGGTGCTGTTCGGTCTCGTGGCCGCGGCGTTGACGTTCGGGATCGGGCGGTTGGTGGGTGTGACTCTGGGGTAAGGGGCTTACTTCTTCTCTTCTGATTTCTTCTTCTCGGCCGAGTTCGCCTTGATCTCAGCGAGGCGGGCGCGGTCTTTCTCTCTGCGGGCGGTGCGGTTGCGTCTGGCGACGTTCGCGCGCGCCTTTTCTCCGTTGACTCTGGACATCGGTAGTTCCTCCGGCCCGGGACTGTACCACGGGGACGGAATTCATCCGGGAGGGATCCGGTTGGCCTGTCCATCAGTGATTTGCCAGTTGCTCCGAGACGATGAATCTCCGAACAAGGCAGCACAGAAAGGAGATTCACCCATGAGAACGCAAGGCAATGTGAAGTGGTTCAACGACGCCAAGGGCTTCGGCTTCATCACTAGCGAGAACGGGGACGACGTGTTCGTTCACTTCTCGGCCATCCAGGGCGGCGGTTTCCGCTCGCTTCCGGAAGGCGCCGCGGTCGAGTTCGATGTCGTCAAGGGACCGAAAGGTCTTCAGGCCGCGAACGTCACCACGGTGTAAACTTCACACATCGATCGACGAAAGGGCAGGAGCGATCCTGCCCTTTCCACTTTCCGGGGGAGGTCAATTTGGGCAGACCACAAGTTTCCTTTGCGAAACGGCAGCGCGAGCAGGCACGCCGCGAAAAACAGCAGCTGAAGGCCGAGAAGAAGGCCGAGCGGAAGAACGATCCGAACGCAGACGAGTTCGAGGCGCCGGTCCGCGAGACCGCGATCGACGAAGACGTCGCGCTCCCGTAAGACAGTGGAAGAAGCGCGCCCCCGACGCCCTTTCAGGCGGGACGCGCTTCTTCCGCTTCCTTCCAGATCTCCACGCGGTGGCTCTCGTTGAGCGCGAACGTCCCCACCAGAAACGTCATCAGCGCCACTCCGATCACCCAGTACAACCCCGCATAAATGTTCCCGGTCTGAGCGACCAGCACGCCCGCGATCAGCGGCAGCGTCCCGCCGAACCAGCCATTCCCGATGTGATACGGCAGTGAGAACGAGGTGTAGCGGATCTTCGCCGGGAAGGCCTCGATCAGAAACGCCGCGATCGGTCCGTACACCATGGTCACGTAGATCACCTGGATGAACACCAGCAGCGTGAGCATGACCATGTTCGGATTCTGCGGGTCGGCGCCGTAATACGTCATGGCCTTGTAGATCGGCAGATAGGTCAGTGCCGCGATGAGATTGCCGGCCATCATGATCTTCAATCGCCCGATGCGGTCGGAGAGCGCGCCGAACACGGTGAAGAAGGGGATGCCGAGAAGCAGCGCCACGGCCACGATGGTGCTGGACTTGATGATGTCGATCTTCATCACGCTCTGCAGAAACGAGAGCGCGTAGAACTGCCCCGTGTACCAGACGATGCCCTGGCCCGCCGTCGCGCCGAACAGCACCAGCAGCACGATGCGCAGGTTGGTCCAGTTCGCGAAGCTGTCGCGCAGCGGCGACGTCGAGGTCTTGCCCTGGCTCTTGAGTGACGAGAAGAGCGGCGACTCGCTCATGCGCATGCGGATGTAGAGCGACATGGCCACGAGCACGATCGAGAGCAGGAACGGCACGCGCCAGCCCCAGGCCTGGAACGACGCGTCGGACATCATCCGCTTCACGCCCAGTACCACGCCGAGGGAGACGAACAGGCCGAGCGTGGCGGTGATCTGGATGAAGCTCGTGTAGTAGCCGCGGCGATGATCGGGCACGTGCTCGGCGACATACACCGCCGCGCCGCCGTATTCGCCGCCGAGCGCGAGGCCCTGCAGCAGGCGCAGCACGAGCAGGATCGACGGCGCGAGTACGCCGATGGTGGCGTAGGTCGGCAGGAGACCGATCAGGAACGTCGACAGTCCCATGATCGTGAGCGTGACCATGAACGCGTACTTGCGGCCGATCAGATCGCCGACCCGTCCGAACACCAGCGCGCCGAACGGGCGCACGATGAAGCCGGTGGCGAAGAGCGCCCAGGTCTTGATCAGTGCCCAGGTCGGATTTCCCTGCGGAAACATCATCTCGGACATGATCACGGCCAGGCTGCCGAAGATGTAGAAGTCGTACCACTCGATCATCGTGCCCAGGCCGGAGGCGAAGATGATCTTGCGGATCGGGTACTCCGTGCGTGCGGTTGCGGACATGGCCGGTAGTGTACCCGGCGAAACGAAGCGGCTCCTGATCCGTACTACTTGCGACATGACCATCGCCCGCCTCGCGCGCTCTCTCGCTCTCGTTCTCGCGCTTCCTCTTTCCGCCGAGCCGCTGACGGACGTCAGAGCGGCGCTGGCGAAGCTCACCGCGCGCGAGCCGATCCGCGCGACGTACGAAGTGCAGCGCTCCGTCGTCAGCGAGGGACGTTTCGACAACGACAAGGTGAACGGCAAGGCGGTGGTCGAGCTCGAGGGCGGCGGGGGCGATTTCCGCGTCGTGCTTCCGAAGACGACTCTCGATCAGGTCTCTCGCGAACTGCAGGCGCGCTCGCAGAACGTCGAGCTCTCGACGCCGACCGTCAGCGCGCTCTCGCAACTCGATCCGGTGGAAACCTCGAACGCCATCGACTACGCCCCGGTGCTCGCGCGCATGCTGCACGGCGCCAGGGTGGTCTCGGATGCGCAGTCGACGTTTCAGGGCAAACCGGCTCGCGCGGTCGTGCTCCGCCTCGAGGATCGCATCGAGAAAGAAGACGCCGGAAAGGTGAAGGTCTCCGAGAACCGGCTCACGCTGTGGCTCGGACCGGAGAACGTCCCGGTCGGCGCCGAGCACGTGATGAACGTCAAGTTCTCGGTGATCATCTTCAAAGGCGAGTCGAAGCAGAAAAAGAGCTGGTACTTCACGCAGATCGCCGATCGCCTGGTGCGCGTCCGCCACGAATCGACCGAGAGCAACTCGGGGATGGGGCAGAAGGCGAATGAGAGTGTGGTGGCGACGGTGCGCGTTCACTGACGCGTGAAATTGACCCTCCCCGGGGTCAATCCCCGCTACGCTGTTCACCCCCTGACCCAACGTGGCGTCCGCCGTGAACCAGCCCCGTCCGGAAGCAACTTCCTCTTCATCAGTGGCTTACCTTTTTTCCGTCCCTACGGAAGCTGATGGTCCGTGATTTGGACTGATGCGGCCCGCTGTCAAATTTGGAGGAGGAACGAATGAACCGTAGATCTCTCTCTCTCGTCGCTCTCTTGTTGATCGTTTCGGCCATGCCCCTCTCCGCCGCTCAGTTCATCGAACAGTCTTTCGACCAGGTGGCGCGCGAAGCGGACTATGTCGTCCGCGGCTCCGTCATCAACACCTGGACGGCGTGGGATGACGCACATGAAGTCATCTACACGTACGCCACGGTGCGCGTGTCGCGCTACTTCGGCGAGATCGCCGGTCCGGACACGCTCGTGGTCCGCGAAGTCGGCGGGACCGTCGACGGCTACACGCAGGAAGCGATCGGCTTCCCGGCCATCCGCCGCGGCGAGCAGGTGGTGCTCTTCCTCTCGAAGTGGGAAAGCAACGGCGACCTTCGCATCCACGCGTACAACCAGGGCAAGTATCTCGTGCGCATGCGCGCCGGCACGGAAGTGCTCGTTCCCGATCCCGTGAAGCAGGGCGAAGAGCGTCCCGGCGCCGAGCGCCGTTTCGACTTCGCGACCGAAGGCGTCGCGGAAAGCAATGAGAACGGTCTCTCGATCGAAGAATTTGCGGGGATGGTCGAAGCCGCGCGCGCGGGTGGGATCGTCACGCAGAGCATCCAGCAGCACGAATAGAAAGGAGAACGAACCGTGAAGACCCAGAGAATCCTCTCGCTCGCCATCTGCACGATCATCGTCTGCGCGACCGCGCAGCCCGCGCTCGCGTACGTGCTCCTCTCGCCGCGCCGCCGCTGGTCGACGACGCCGATCACCGTGCGCACGTACAACGTCGGCAACTCCACCATCACCGATGGCAGCGGCGGCGTGAACGCCACCGTGGCCGCCATCCGCGTGTGGGGCATCATCAACTCCAGCACCACCAGCTCTCCCGCCGTGCGCGGCTCCGCGCCCGCGACGATCATGCTGAACACGAACGGCGGCGTCTGCACCGGCGGCTGCCTCGCGGCCACGTTGACCGGCTACTACGTCAGCCAGAGTGGCGACGACCGGATCTACGACGCCGACGTCTACACGAACACCTCGCAGCCGCTGTACTCCTCCGGTGAGTCAGGCTGCAGCGGTGAGTACGACATCAACGGCATCATGGCGCACGAGGTCGGTCACGTGATCGGCATCGGCCACTCGAACGTGTCGGGCGCGACGATGTATCCGAGCGTCAGCGCCTGCAACACGGGCAACCGCACGCTGGCCTCGGATGACTTCGCCGCGCGCGACAATCTGTATTGAGTTCAATTCATCTTCGGGTCAGAAGCGAGCCCCGAGGTGGGTCAATCGCCGGCGAATGCTCAGCGATTGATCCATTTCCGGGGCTCGCATTTTTTGCCTGATCGAATGCTAAGCGCCGCAGGTTCAGGCAATTGACGCCTCTATGGCGTTCCATCGCTCAGGTGGCTCACGCCTTGGAGTGGGAGGCTCCCGCAGCAAAACATTTTTTCAGGAGGAATGGATGCATCGTCGGTCATGGATTCTGGTCTCCCTGCTTTTGGCGCTTGCCGTACCGCTCTCCGCGTCGCAGTTCATCGAGCTCCCGTTCGATCAGGTTGCACGCGAGTCGACGTATGCCATTCGTGGCCAGGTCACGGAGACCTGGAGCGCGTGGGATGCGTCGCACGACGTGATCTACACCTACGCTACCGTGCGCGTGACCCGTTACTTCGGTGAAGCGACCGGTCCGGACACGCTGGTGGTCCGCGAGGTCGGCGGGACCGTCGACGGCTACACGCAGGAAGCGATCGGCTTCCCGGCCATCCGTCGCGGCGAGCAGGTGGTGCTGTTCCTCTCCCAGTGGGATGACGGCTCCGAGTACCGCATGCACGCGTTCAACCAGGGCAAGTACCTCGTGCAGATGCGTTCCGGCCGCGAAGTGCTGGTGGCGGACCCGGTCAAGCAGGGCGAAGCCCGCATCGCGCGCGATGAGCGCATGAGCATCTCCACCGAAGCCGCCGGCCTCGGCATCGAAGAGTTCGCAGCGATGGTCGACGCGGCCCGCGCCGGACGCATCTCCGCGGACGTGCATCAGGCTCGCGACTAAGGAGGACAGATCACCATGAAGAAACAGACGATTCTCGCTCTCGCCATCGCCACCATCATCGTCATGGCCTCGGCCGATCCGGCCATGGCTTACGTCCTTCTGTCGCCGCGCCGCACCTGGGCGTCGACCCCGGTCAACGTGCCGGTGTACTCCACCGGCAACAAGACCATCATCGACGGCAGCGGTGGCGTCGCTGCAGTCGTCGGCGCGGTCAAAGCCTGGGGCATGGTCAGTTCCAACTCGACCAACCAGCAGGCCGTTCGCGGCCAGGCTCCGGCCACGATCATGCTCAACAACAACGGCAGGATCTGCAACGGCTCCTGCCTCGCCGCGACGCTCACCGGCTACTACAGCGGCAGCACCATCAATGACGCCGACGTCTACACGAACACGAAGTACAAGTTCACCTCGTCTCTCGAGACGGACGGCTGCTCCGGCGAGTTCGACATCAACGGGATCATGGTTCACGAAGTCGGTCACGTGATCGGCATCGGTCACTCGAACGTGGCCGGTGCGACGATGTATCCGACCGTCAGCTCGTGCAACTTCAACAACCGTACGCTCGAAGCCGACGACCTCGCTGCCAAGAACGACCTCTACTAATTTCAGCCCTCCGGTAAGCGGGCAGTAAGCGGCGTGCTGCTTACTGCCCGCTCATGAGCGATATGACAGAGCCGAGAGTCGTTCTCGCCGCACGGATTGCCGCCGGAGCGGATGGCACGTTCTCCGTCGACATCGACGACGCCGCGGCGGCCCTTCCCGAAGAAGAGAGTTTCCGGTTCATCCTGCAGTACTACGCGCGCGTGCTCTTCGAGCTGGTGCGCAGCGAGCGCTCGGTGCGCAGCCTTCCGCGATGGATGGCCGACCTCGCGCAGAACGCTCTCGACTCCGACGCCGATCTCTTCGCGCTGGCCGGAGTGGAAGGAAGCCTCGGCCGCACCGTGCGCATGCCGATCGCGGAAGTCCACGTGATCATGCGCCTGGACGGCATCCGCAACCGCACCATTGCCGGCGATCTCTCGCCATTCCGCGGATCGATGCTGGCGCGGTCCGTTCTGGCGGTCTGTCAGGCCGTGCTGCCGCGCCTCTCGCCGTCGATGCGCGACGCGGTGCCGGTGGCGCTGGCGAACATGAACGCGTCGTACGAGATGACCCATCGCTACGCCGATCCCGCCAGTCAGCACGAAGTGCCGGACCTGGCGTACCTCGCGGCGTCATTCGTCTAGCGTTTTCTGCTCGATCACCCGCCCGCGCTCGAGTACGACCATCGCCTCGCAGATCGCCTCCACTTCCTGCATGTGATGCGTGACGTACACCGCCGGTACGGGGAACTCCTCGCGCACGCGCACGAGGTACTGGAGCACGCGGTCGCGCAGCGCGACATCGACGCCCGCTAGAGGCTCGTCGAGCAGCAGGAGATCCGGCCGCGTCACCAGCGCGCGCGCCAATGCGACGCGTTTGCGCTCGCCGCCGGAGAGACGCTGCACTCCGCGATCGAGCAGCGGTGCGATCTCCAGCGCTTCGATGATCTCGCCGCCATGCGCATCGCCGCCGTAGAAGATGTTCTGCCGCACCGATCGATGGGGAAACAGCGCATCGTCCTGCGGCACGTATCCGATGCGGCGATGGCGCGGCGGGACGTCGTTCATCGCGCGTCCGTTCATCTCGATGATGCCCGAATGCGGCTTGCGCAGTCCGGCGATCAGCTCGAGCAGCGTGGTCTTTCCGGCGCCGGATGGTCCGTACAGCGCCGTCGTTCGCGCGGAGAACGTCGCGGTGACGTCGAGCGTGAACTCGGCGAGCGGCAGCACGACATCACGCACGATGAGCGTCACGCGTCCTCCGCAGAAAGGCTTCCGCAATCCAGATCGCGAGAAAGGCGATCGCGACGGCGATGCCGAGGAGGCGAAACGCTTCGGCGTCGCGCCCGAGTTGCACGTGGTTGTAAATCGCCAGCGACAGCGTTCTGGTGCGGCCGGGGATGTTGCCGGCCACGAGAATGGTCGCGCCGAATTCGCCGATCGCGCGCGCGAACGCGAGCAACAGACCGCTGACGATGCCGCGCGCAGCGAGTGGCAGGGTGATGGTGACGAACACGCGCGTGTCGCTCGCACCGAGCGTGCGCGCGATCTGCTCCAGCCGCGGATTCACTTCCTCGAACGCCACGCGCGCGGCACGCACGAGCAGCGGAAACGACATCACCATCATCGCCGCGACCACCGCCCGCCAGGTGAAGACGACGTCGAGGAATCCAAGCGGTCCGCGCCGGCCGAAGAGCTGGAGCAGGATCAGTCCGGTGGCCACGGGCGGCATCACCAGCGGCAGCGCCACCAGCGTTTCCAGCAATGACTTGCCGCGCCACCGGAAGCGCGCCAGCAGCCAGGCCATGGCCAGTCCCGGCGGCAGGATGAGCAGCGTCGCAAACGCCGCGGTGCGCAGTGTGAGGGCGAGAATCTGCAGTTCCTCGCCGGTCACTGGATGAGGAATCCGTGCTTGGCAAAGATGCGCAACGCTGCCGGTGATTGCAGATGCCGGAGGAAGCGCATCGCGGCGTCGCGATTCTGTGCGTCACGGAGCAGCGCGAACGGATACGAGATCGGCGGACCCTGCGCTCGGGGCACCTGGAACACGACGCGTGCGCGTTGGGCCATACGCGCGTCGGTCTTGTAGACGATCGCTGCTTCGACGTTGCCCGCGTCGACCGCGGCCAGCGCCGCGCGCACATTTTCGGTGGGGATGACTTTCGGCGCGATGCGCTCCCACATCCCGATCTTCTGCAGCCACGCACGCGCGTACACGCCGGCGGGAACGGAGGAAGGCTCCGCGAGCGCGACGGAGCGCGCGCGAGAGAGCGGCACGCCGACCACGACGAGCGTGTTCGAGAGCACGCTCACGCGCTTCGCGATCCGCCCTTGCCTCGCCAGCTCGTTCATCCATCGTTCATCGGCGGAGAGAAAGAGATCCGCCGGCGCCCCCTGCTGGATCTGCCGCGCCAGGAGCGACGACGCGCCGAGGTGAACGACGATCCGATCGCGGGTGTACCCCCTGGCGATCTCCTCCACCGCCTCGCTGAGACTGACCGCCGCAAACACGCGCACCTCGGCCGCGGAGAGCGAGGTGGTGATCAGGATGGCGAGCAGCAGGCGCATCAGCGATATCTTCGGGAAAGTATATCGCCCGCCAGTTGTCAGCCGCTACGGGCACGTCGTCAGATTCACGATCCGAAACTCGAACGACGCCCCGGTGGCCGCGCGCGGCACCGACACCACGTGTACCGGCCGCGCGACGATGGCCGGACACACGCAATTGGGCCGCCGCTCCTCGAGGATCGATATCTGCAGCGCGCCGCTGACGCGCGTCACCGACTCGATCCGTCCGTCCGTGCACGAGTCCACTTCGCCGAGCGCGCCAACGATCAGAATCGCGTTCTCGAAGTTCACCGCCGGCAGCGGCGGCTTCGGGGTCATGCCGGCGGTGATCTCGTCCCATACCTCCGCCCAGCGCGAGTCGCGCGAGATCACTTCGCCGCGCCGTCCGGCCAGCCCCGAGGTCTTGCTCTTGTACACCTCGGTGGTGGGGACCGGCCCGTCGGTGCCGGTCGGGTTCGATTCACCATTACACGCCGCAAGGAGAATCAGGACGGCCACGATTCGTTGGATGCGCATCACAGGAGCTCCTTCATCTTCTTCCACATCGGCTCGGCCGATTGGGCCGCTTTTTCCTCGATTTTGCGATAGAGCGCGAGCACGTTCCGGCCAGCGGCGGTGAGCTGCGCGCCGCCTTGTGCCGGGCCTCCGCGTTCCTTTTCCACCAGCGGAGCGCGGAACGCCGCGTTCATCGTGCGCACCAGCGTCCAGGCGCGCATGTACGACATGCCCAGCTCGCCCGCGGCCGCGCGGATCGAGCCGGTGCGCGCGATGGCGTCGAGCAGGTCCGCCTTCCCGGGGCCGAGGACGATCGTGCCGTCGTCGCCGACGATGCGGATCCGTGGACGCAGCGAGTAGTGCACGGAGGCATGGTAGCGCCCTACAATGTCCGCACGTCCATATGCGCGTCGCTGTTGCAGTCCTCTCACTCTGGCTCTCCGCCTGCGCGACCGTCCCGCCGCGCGTCGAGCCCGGCGTCCTCTCCGATCGCGTCTTCTGCGGGCTCTCCATTCCCGGCGGTGGAACGGTCTCGCAGCAGGAACTGGATGCGTTCATCCTCGAAGTGGTCGAGCCGCGCTTCCCGCAGGGCTTCACGATGTGGCGCGCGCAGGGGCGCTGGCGCGGCGGCGCCGAAGAGGTGATGGTGATCGAGATCCTTCATTCGTACGAAGCGCGGCACGAGGAAGCAGTCGCGGAGATCGCCGATGAATACCGGCGGCGCTTCCGGCAGGAGGCGGTGCTGCGGGTGATGATGCCCGCGCGGATGGAGTTTGTCGAAGCGGCGACGGAGGAACCATGACCGCATATGAGCCCACCTCACGCCGTCCGATCGCCGGCATGTTCCGCAGCACCGCGCGCGCACTGGTGGAGGTGGCCGTGCGCGCCGGCATTCATCCGGATGTCTTTTCGTACGCGTCGATCCTCGTCGCGGGCATCGCGGGAATCCTCTTCTGGCAGTCGACGCGTCATCCGAAGTTCCTCATCCTCGGCGTCGCGTTTGCGCTGATCCGGCTGTGGCT
>CAMPKJ010000042.1 GCA_946887105.1 uncultured Acidobacteriota bacterium
ATGGCCGCGAACCTGACCGCGCAGGTGCGCAACATCGCCGACGTCACCACCGCGGTCGCGAACGGCGATCTCTCCAAGAAGATCACCGTCGACGTCAAAGGCGAGGTCCTCGAGCTGAAGAACACCATCAACTCGATGGTCGACCAGCTCAACTCGTTCGCCTCGGAAGTCACGCGCGTGGCGCGCGAAGTCGGCGTCGAAGGAAAGCTGGGCGGCCAGGCGCAGGTGAAGGGCGTGGCCGGGACGTGGAAGGACCTCACCGACAACGTCAACATGATGGCCTCGAACCTGACCGCGCAGGTGCGCAACATCGCGCAGGTGACCACCGCCGTCGCGAACGGCGACCTGTCGAAGAAGATCACCGTCGACGTGCGCGGCGAGATCCTCGAGCTGAAGGACACCATCAACACGATGGTCGATCAGCTCAACTCGTTCGCGGCCGAGGTCACACGCGTGGCGCGCGAGGTCGGCACGGAAGGGATGCTCGGCGGCCAGGCGGAAGTGCGCGGCGTCTCCGGTACGTGGAAAGACTTGACCGACTCCGTGAACTCCATGGCGTCGAACCTGACCGCGCAGGTGCGCAACATCGCCGAGGTGACCACCGCGGTCGCACTCGGCGACCTCTCGCGCAAGATCACCGTCGACGTGCGCGGCGAGATCCTCGAGCTGAAGAACACCATCAACACGATGGTCGATCAGCTCAACTCGTTCGCGTCCGAAGTCACGCGCGTGGCCCGCGAGGTCGGCACCGAAGGCCGCCTGGGCGGTCAGGCACAGGTCAAGGGCGTCTCCGGTACGTGGAAGGACTTGACCGACAACGTCAACATGATGGCGTCCAATCTCACCAACCAGGTGCGCAACATCGCGCAGGTGACCACCGCCGTCGCGAACGGCGACCTGTCGAAGAAGATCACCGTCGACGTCAAGGGCGAGATCCTGGAGCTGAAGGACACCATCAACACGATGGTGGATCAGCTCAACTCCTTCGCGTCGGAAGTCACGCGCGTGGCGCGCGAGGTCGGCACGGAAGGGAAGCTCGGCGGCCAGGCGCAGGTCAAAGGCGTGGCCGGCACGTGGAAGGACCTCACCGACAACGTCAACATGATGGCCTCGAACCTCACCTCGCAGGTGCGCGGCATCGCGCGCGTGGTGACCGCGATCGCCAAAGGCAACCTGAAGCAGAAGCTCGCCGTCGAAGCGCGAGGCGAGATCGCGGAGCTCGGCGACACGATCAACGACATGATCGAGACGCTGGCCACGTTCGCCGATCAGGTCACGACGGTGGCGCGCGAGGTCGGTGTCGAAGGACGTCTCGGCGGCCAGGCCAACGTTCCGGGCGCGGCGGGCACGTGGCGCGATCTGACCGACAACGTCAATCAGCTGGCCGCGAATCTCACCACGCAGGTGCGCGCCATCGCGGACGTGGCCACGGCCGTGACCAAGGGCGACCTCACCCGCAACATCACCGTCGAAGCGCAGGGCGAGCTGGCGGCACTGAAGGGCAACATCAACGAGATGATCCGCAATCTGCGCGAGACCACCGCGCGCAATGCGGAGCAGGACTGGCTGAAGACCAACCTCGCCAAGTTCACGCGCATGATGCAGGGACAGAAGAACCTGCAGGCGGTCTCGCAGATGATCCTGAGCGAGCTCGCGCCCGTGGTCAGCGCGGCGCACGGCGTGTTCTACACGATGGATCAGAGCAACCCGGGCGATCCGCGCCTGAATTTGACCGCGACGTACGCCTACAAGGAGCGCAAGCATCTCAACAAGGAGTTCCGCGTCGGCGAGTCGCTGATCGGACAGGCGGCGTTCGAGAAGCAGCGCATCCTGATCACGAACGCTCCCGAGGATTACGTGCAGATCAACTCCGGCCTCGGCGAAGCGAAGCCGCTGAACATCATCGTGCTGCCGATCGTCTTCGAAGGTCAGGTGCTGGCGGTGATGGAACTGGCCAGCTTCACCAAGTTCACCGAGACCTACCAGTCGCTGCTCGATCAGCTGACCGAGTCGATCGGCGTCGTGCTGAACACCATCCAGGCGAACATGCGCACGGAGGAGCTCCTCACGCAGTCGCAATCGCTCGCCGAAGAGCTGCAGGCGCAGCAGGAAGAGCTCACCGAAACGAACAAGCGACTCGAGCAACAGGCCAAGTCGCTGCAGACGTCGGAAGAGTTGCTCCGCCAGCAACAGGAAGAGCTGCAGCAGACGAACGAAGAGCTCGAAGAGAAGGCGCGTCTGCTCACCGCGCAGAACGAGGAAGTCGAGCAGAAGAATCGCGAGGTCGAACAGGCCAAGCGGCAGTTGGAAGAGAAAGCGCGGCAGCTCGCGCTCACCTCGAAGTACAAGAGCGAGTTCCTGGCGAACATGTCGCACGAGTTGCGCACGCCGCTCAACTCGCTGCTCATCCTCGCCAAGCTGCTCTCCGACAATCCCGAGGGGAACCTCAGCGAGAAACAGGTCGAGTTCGCGAAGACCATTCACGGATCGGGACAGGACCTGCTCACGCTCATCAACGACATCCTCGACCTGTCGAAGATCGAGAGCGGCATGATGACCGTGGCGCTGAGCGACGTGCCGTTCCGCGAGATCGCGGACATCATCGAGCGCACGTTCCGCCAGGTCGCGAACGACAAGGGCGTCACGTTCACCATCGATCAGGCGGAGACGCTGCCGCGCACGATTCACACCGACCCGACGCGCCTGCAGCAGGTGCTCAAGAACCTGCTCGGCAACGCGTTCAAGTTCACCGACAAGGGCGGCGTGACGCTGAAGATCGAGCCGGTGACGAGCGGCTGGACGCGCGGGCACGACGTGCTCGATCGCGCGCCTGCGGTGATCGCGTTCAGCGTCGTCGATACCGGCATCGGCATTCCGGACGAGAAGCAGCGCATCATTTTCGAGGCCTTCCAGCAGGCCGATGCATCGACCACGCGCAAGTTCGGCGGCACCGGCCTCGGGCTGTCGATCAGCCGCGAGATCGCGCGCCTGCTCGGCGGCGAGATCGGCGTGGAGAGCGAGTCGGGGATGGGCTCGACGTTCACGCTGTACCTGCCGCAGACGTACGTGGAACCGGACGCGCATCCCGAGAAGGAGCGTCGCGAAACACAGCGTGCCGTGGAGCCGGAGACCTTCCCCGGCGACGTTTCCACTCCGGAGCGCAGCGAGTTCCTGAACCGGATCAATCCTCCGGCGGAAACTCAGGAAGCGCCGGCGGTGGTGGTCGAGGAGCAGGTTCCGGACGATCGCGACACGATCGTGACCGGCGATCGCACGGTGCTGATCGTCGAAGACGACGTGAAGTTCGCGCGCATCCTGATCGACATGGCGCGCGACAAGGGGTTCAAGGCCATCGCCGCGACGCGCGGTGAGTCGGCCATTCACCTCGCGCAGCGGTACCGCCCCGACGCCATCACGCTCGACATCGCCCTGCCGGACATGGAGGGGTGGACGGTGCTCGATCGCCTCAAGCACGATCGCATCACGCGGCACATCCCGGTCCACATCATCTCCGCCGAGGAGGAGACCAGCCGCGGACTGCGCCTCGGAGCGTTCGCGCAGATGCAGAAGCCGGTCTCGAAGGAATCTCTGGACGACGCGTTCGCGAAGATCCAGGGCTTCCTGGAGCGGCCGCACAAATCGCTGCTGGTGGTCGAGGACAACGAACAGCAGCGCAACGCCATCGTCGAGCTGATCGGCGAGGACGACGTCGAGATCGTGGCGGTCGGCTCGGGCGAAGAAGCGCTGAAGATCCTCGCCGAGCGGCGCTTCGACTGCATGGTCCTCGACCTCGGCCTGCCCGACATGACCGGCTTCGAGTTCATCAACCGCATGAAGGGCGAGCTCGGCGTGACGGACGTTCCGGTGGTGGTCTACACCGGCCGCGAGCTGTCGCGGAAAGAGGAGAACGAGCTCAAACGGATCGCCGACGCGATCATCGTCAAAGACGTCCGCTCGCCGGATCGCCTGCTCGACGAGACCGCGCTCTTCCTGCACCGCGTCGAAGAGAACCTGCCCGAGCAGAAGCGCAAGATGCTCGAGCAGTTGCATGAATCGGATCCGGTGCTGGCCGGCAAGAAGGCGCTCATCGTCGACGACGACATGCGCAACATCTACGCGCTCACCTCGCTGCTCGAGCGGCACAAGATGAAGGTGCTGTACGCCGAAAGCGGCAAGGAAGGCATCGACATCCTCCAGCAGACGCCGGACATCGACGTGGTGCTGATGGACGTGATGATGCCGGAGATGGACGGCTACGAGGCGATGCGGCGCATCCGCGCCATGGACGAGTACAAGAACCTGCCGATGATCGCCCTGACGGCGAAGGCGATGAAGGGCGATCGCGAGAAATGCATGGAGGCGGGCGCGAGCGACTACATCACCAAACCGATCGACGCGCAGCAGCTGGTCAGCCTGCTGCGGGTCTGGCTGTATCGATGAGCCATGGGGAGTGCGGCAGCCGTAGCTGCCGCTTTCAACGCGGTGGCTGCGGCCACCGCACTCCACAGTTCGTCCCCGATTGTTCACGCGCGGGTGACGACTGACCGCGCCGGGACTCCTAGAATCGGAGCCATGCGAACGATCGTCACGGCTCTCGTCCTTCTCGGCTTCGCTTCTTCTCTTGGCGCGCAGACCGCGGAACCGCCCGCGCCGGAGCGTTTCACGCTGGCGTCGAAGATCATGGGCGAGACGCGCACCATCGCGGTGCGTCTTCCGCTCTCGTACCGCAATTCCGAGCGCCGCTATCCGGTGCTCTATCTGACGGACGGCGACCATCACCTCGGACATACCGCGTCCACGGTCGAGTTCCTGGCGCGCGAAGGACGCATGCCGGAGGCGATCACGGTGGCGGTGGTGAACACGAACCGGCAGCGCGATCTCTCGCCGACGAAGCCGGCCGGCAGCACCGGTGAGGCTGGCGGCGCCGATCGCTTCCTCGATTTCTTCGAGAAAGAACTGATCCCGGCCATCGAGTTGCGCTATCGCACCGCGTCGTATCGCGTCTTCGGCGGACACTCGCTGGGCGGACTCTTCGCGCTGCATGGTCTCTTCACGCGGCCGAGGCTGTTCGATGGCTGGATCGCGGTCAGCCCCGCGTTGCGGTGGGACGATCGCTATCTCTTCCGCCGCGCCAACGAGTACTTCGACAAGGCGGGGAAGGATGCCGCCGCGTCGGTGGTGATCACGGTCGGCGATGAAGGGGAGGAGCTGGCCAAGGCATTCGAGGATTTCCGGAGCCTCGTCCAGCGGCGTGCGCCGAAGAGTTTCGACGCCACGTTCGTGCGTCTCGCGGATGAAGACCACGGCTCGCTGGTGATGCCCAGTCATTACACGGCGCTGCGCAAGATCTTCGCGCCGTGGCGTTTCTCGATCGCGGCCGGCGCCGATCCGAAGCAGGAACTCGCGCGCGCCACCGAGCATTACGCGAAGGTCTCCGCGAGATTCGGCTACGAGATCCTGCCGCCCGAGAATCTCGTGAACGCCATCGGCTACCGATTGCTGGCGGCTGACCGCGTCGCGGACGCGATTCCCGTCTTTCAGGCGAACGTGAAGAACTGGCCGAAATCCGCGAACGTCTACGACAGTCTCGGCGAGGCGTACGAAAAGGCAGGCCGGCGCGACGACGCGCGCAGCAGCTACGAGAAGGCGGTGAAGATCGGCGCGGAGACGAAGGATCCGAACCTGCCGGTCTTCCGGCAGAACGTGGAGCGGATGCGCTGACGACGGTTACTTGCGCACGCTTCTCCGCTTGAACGTCTGCTTCAGCGTCTTCAGCTGCACCTTGTGATCGGCGAGCTCGCGCTCTCCTCGCCAGTACGCGAGATTGAACACGCGCGACTCCAGATAGCCGAACGCAGTCTTGCCGCCCGCGCGGACGCGCAGGATGGCCACGAGCTCGCCGGGGTGGCGGCTGCTGAGATTCGGGCGAGGCGTGAACGGATTGCGGCCGGCCAGGAACTGCCCTTGCGCGTCGGTCGTGAAATGCAGGTCCGGCAGGTCGTCGTAGCGCGCCGAGTAGAGATCGTTGTCGTCCCAGCGCACGCCCTGGAACACATCGACCTGCGCGTCCGGAATGGGCTTGCCATTCACGTCGACGATGGTGATCCGGTTCTCGTCCGGCAGGTCGTTCAGATACACGCCGATGTTACGCGGAACGTTCGCATGACCGCTCACCGCGCGCGCGCCGGCGATCAGGTTCATCGCCGCCGCACTGTGGCGGTCGATGCGTCCGTAATTCGTTCCCATCAAGCCGTTGTCGGGACTGGTGAACGCGTTGAATCCCTTGATGCCATTGAAAATCAGCTGGTCCGCCGGCATCAACTCGGTGCCGATCACCAGCTTCCCGTTCTCCGTGATCTCCACCGTGCGCACGGGTGGGACATGCTGCACGCGGTACGTGTACGTGTCGATCAGGTAGCGCGCGTGTCCGAGCTCGTGGATCAGAAAACCGGCCAGATAGAAGAGATTGTCGTCCGATGCGCGAAGCAGATTGTCGTCGTAGAACTGGACTTGACTGGCCGGAAAGCCCCACGACATGTCGACGCTGCGATCGGCATCGTTCGGGTGGCTCTGCCCGTCCGCGTCGTACTGGTCCTCGTCTTCGATCGGCGCAACCGGCAACGCGCCGTCGGGCACCACCACGATCTTCTGAATGCGCCAGCGATCGAGCACGCCTTGCGGTGTCTCCGGATAGATCGCCCGCGCCGCCATCTCGTTGAACCGGGTCATGTGCCGCTGCGCCCAATCCTCGAAGGACGCCGAGCCGGCGCCGGACAGCCGGTATTGGTTCTCGTGCATGAACGTATAGAACGATTGCTCGACCCAGAACCCCACCGCCAGCGCATCCGTGAAGATCGTCAGCGAGTTGTTCGTCTCCGACTCCTCGCTGATGAGATGCGTTGCGTCGACGACGAACGTGAGCTCGTGGCGATCGAACGTCCACGTCCAGGGGAAGTCGACGGTCGTGAATCCGTTCGCCGCGAACGTGACGTTCCCGCTCGACACGACTTCGCCGTCGAGCAGCCAGCGCACCTCGACGTTGCGCGAAGTCGTCGACCAGTTCCGCACGTGCGCGCGCCACGTCACCGTCTGGCCCGGCTCCGGCCATCCCTCCACGCGCGGATGGGCGCTCATCCAGACGTAGGGGATCTCCGGGTCGCGGCTGATCCAGCCGGCGTCGAGGTCCGTCGTCACCCGCGCCTGAACCGCACTCACCGAGAAAAGGAAAACGAAGAGGACGAGCCGGCGCATGATCGAAAGGATAACTCGCGGGCTCGGCCGTTTGCGCACGGGGCGTGCATTGCGGTGGTAGGCAGTTCGCAGTAGTGAGTCCCGCCGGAATGACGAACGAATCGACAGCGATCCTGGACGAACAGACCAAAGCCGACCTCGAGCAGATCGAGATCGGCCTGCTCACCGAAGGCATCTACCGGCATTACGGCTTCGATTTTCGCGACTACTCGCTGCCGTCGCTGCGGCGGCGGATCTGGAAGCGCGTGTATGCCGAGGGGCTGAGCACGATCTCCGGATTGATCGAGAAAGTGCTGCACGACCCGCAATCGATGGAGCGGTTGCTGCTCGACCTTTCCATCAATACCACGGCGATGTTCCGCGACCCCACCTTCTACCTCGCGTTCCGGCAGAAGGTGGTCCCGTTGCTGCGCACGTATCCCTTCGTGCGCATCTGGCACGCCGGCTGTTCGACGGGGGAAGAGGTCTACTCGATGGCCATCCTCCTCCAGGAGGAAGGGTTGTACGACCGGTGCCGCATCTACGCCACCGACATCAACGAGGCCGTGCTGCAGAAGGCCAAGTCGGGGATCTTTCCGTTGTCGACGATGCAGGAAAACACATCGAACTACATCACCGCGGGCGGGCACGGGACGTTTTCCGATTACTACACCGCGCGCTACGACTACGCGATTTTCCGGCCGGCGCTGCGCGAGAACGTCGTGTTCGCGCAGCACAACCTGGTCACCGACGCGTCGTTCAATCACTTCAACGTCATCTTCTGCCGCAACGTCCTGATCTATTTCAACAACGCGCTGCAGGACCGCGTGCAGGAGCTCTTCCTCGAGTCGATGGAGATGTTCGGCGTCCTCGGACTGGGCCGCAAAGAGTCCGTCAAGTTCACCGCCGTGGTCGACAACTACGAAGTGCTCGACGCGGAAGAGAAGCTGTACAGGAGAGTGCGGTGAACGCGCGAACCACCAGCAGCAAGCTTCCGCCCGGCATCCGTTCGTGGTCGGGTAGCCGCGCGCTCGCGGAGGCCGGCCGCAAGTACGAGCTGATCGTGATCGGTTGCTCGATGGGAGGCATGGAAGCGCTGCGCACCATCTTCGCCGCGCTGCCGAAACACTTCCCGGTGCCGATCGCGGTCGTGCAGCATCGCTATCGCACCTCCAACGAAGGACTTCCGGCCTTTCTGCGGCGGCACACGGCATTGCAGGTCGTCGACACGACGGACAAGGAGTGGATCGAGCCCGGCACGGTCTATCTCGCGCCGGCCAACTACCACCTGCTCGTTCAGCGCGAGCAGGATCGCGGCGAGCTGAGTCTCTCGGTCGACGAGGCGGTGGCGCATTCGCGTCCCTCGATCGATGTGTTGTTCGAGTCCGCGGCCGATGCGTACGGCAGCGCGGTGATCGGGGTCGTGCTCACCGGAGCGAATGCCGACGGCGCGCGCGGCGCGAAACGGATCAAGAATCGAGGAGGGTTCGTGCTGGTCCAGGATCCGGCCACGGCCGAGTCGCCGGCCATGCCTCAGGCTGCCATCGACGCGACGCGCGTGGATCGGATCTTGCCTCTGGACCGGATCGGGCCCTTCCTGGTCGAGCTTTGCCGAAGCAGCACGTGACATGAACGATCGCGTCAATATCCTGCTGGTCGACGATCAGGCCAACAACCTCCTCGCGCTGGAGTCGATCCTCAGCGAGATGGGGGAGAACCTGGTCACGGCCCAGTCGGGGACGCAGGCGCTGCGGCATCTGCTGCACATGGATTTCGCGGTGGTGCTGCTGGACGTGCAGATGCCCGATCTGGACGGCTTCGAGACCGCGAACCTGATCCGCCAGCGCGACCGCTCCCGCGATACGCCGATCATCTTCCTGACCGCGCTTTCCCGCAGCGAGTCGCACGTGTTCCGCGGCTACGAGCTCGGCGCCGTCGACTACATCTTCAAGCCGTTCCATCCCGACATCCTGCGCTCGAAGGTGAACGTGTTCGTGGAGCTGTTCCGCAAGCGCGAGGAGTTCAAGAAACAGGCGCAGGAACTGGCGCGGATGATCAAGCAGAACGAGTTGATCCTGAAGGCGGCCGCCGAAGGAGTCTTCGGCGTCGGACTGGAAGGGGCCACCACGTTCGTCAATCCCGCGGCGGCGCGCATGATCGGACGCGATCCGCGCGAGATCCAGGGCAAGGACATCCACACGCTCGTGCATCCGGTCTTTCCGGGCGTGCGCACGTGCGACATCAACCAATGCCGGCTGCACGCGGTGGTGCACGGCGACCCCGCCTATGAAGAGATCGAGGACACGTTCTTCCGCGCCGACGGCACGAGTTTCCCGGTCGAGTTCTCGGCCTCGCCGATGCGCGATCTGGGCGGCGAGCTGCTCGGATCGGTGATCACGTTCCGCGACGTCACCGAGCGCCGCGCCGCCGCGCACGCGGCCGAGGCGGAGCGTAGATATCGCGAGGCCGAGGCGCAGAATCGCGCCAAGGACAACTTCCTGGCCACGCTCTCGCACGAGTTGCGCACGCCCATGACCTCGATCCTGGGGTGGGTGCAGTTCCTGCGCAGCGGCGCCTTCGATCAGGCGGAGCTCGACGAGGCGCTGAAGACCATCGAGTCGAGCGCGCGCCTGCAGGCCCGTCTGATCGATGACATGCTCGACGTCTCGCGCATCATCCTCGGCAAGTTCCAGGTCGATCTGAAGCCGACGCGCATCTCCGAGATCGTCGAGGCGGCGCTGACCACGGCCCGCCCGATGGCTGCCGAGAACGGCGTGCATCTGACGTGGGCCATCGACGATCGCGAAACGCTGGTCGACGCCGACGCCAGCCGCATCCAGCAGGTCATCCAGAACCTGCTCTCGAATGCCATCAAGTTCACGCCGGCCGGCAAGAACGTCGTCTTGCACCTGGAGCGCATGGACGGCGACATGCAGGTGGAAGTGGTCGACGAAGGAGAAGGGATCGAGCCTTCGTTCCTGCCGTACGTCTTCGATCGCCTGCGCCAGGCCGAAGGCTCGAATAAACGCAGCGGTCTCGGACTGGGACTGGCGATCGCGCGACACATCATCGACCTCCATCACGGCGTGATCACCGCCGCCAGCGACGGCCCCGGCCGCGGCGCGCGATTCACGGTCCGGCTGCCGGTGCGCTCCGATGACGCACACGCGGACGCGCGGCTCGAGCAGAATCACAACGCGGCGTCGATGCACGTCTAGCGAGCGCGATCTCTTTTGGAGGTCGCGTGGAGTGACGCTGCCGGCAGGCCTGCGCGTGTGCGCGGCCTGCCGGGATCGACGTGGGCTAACCCCGCGATTTCTTCGGCGACAGTTCTCTCGTGGTCGTGCTGGTGTCGGTCAGGTTCTTCGGGATCGGATCGGTCGGGTAATCGTCATCGGTGGTGAAGCGGCCGATGAAACGGGTGACCAGTTGCGTCAAGGTGGTCTTGACGCCGCGGATCGTGCCGCCGCGCTGCGCGGGCTTGGCTTCAGCAGCCGGTACCGTGGAGAGGGAGACGACCAGGGCCGTCAGGATGGTCAGGGATTTGATGGACGAAGAGCGCATGATTCCTCCTTGCTTTCTGCTCGTTGCTGGTTCGATGACTCAGCGATGATTCGCTGAAGGTGCGTGACAGGCGGGAGGCCGGCGTGATGAGCGCGGCCGACACTACTCCAGGCCGACAGGAGTCGGCGCGAAGAGCCGAGGCTGCTCGGCTGGGAGTTGTCGAAGAAAGGAGGAGACGTGCTGGACGAGACTGGGCGAGGCCTGGCCCATGGCCACGGCTTCGCGCAGAAAAGAAAGCGCCGTCAATGCGCGGGAGGCCATGCCGGCGCGCGTGAACTGGCCGATGACGTCGCGGCAGATGGCGGGCACTTCGTCGTTCTGTCCCACGACGAGCAGCGTCTCCGCGAGATCGAGTGCGGATAAACCTGCATCGCCGATCATGCCCAGCTGTTCGAACTCGCGCCAGGTCTGGCGGAAGATCGGAATGGCATCCTGATAGCGGGCGGACGCTGCCAGAGCTTTGCCGAGAACCCAGCGGCTGCGCGTGCGCTCCGTCTCGATCCCGAGCATCTCGAATTCGACGACACAACGTTGGATGTATTTGATGGTTTCTTCCGGACGGCCAAGGTCGGAGTAGCAGAGTGCGATGTTGTGCGCCAGGCGGACGGACGTGAGCTCGTCGGCCGGGAGGTTGGCCGCTTCGACGTCTTTCCAGATCGCCAGCGCCGCTTCCACGTTGCCGCGCCGGTACAGCGTCGACGCCTCGGTCTGCCGCGCAACCAGATACCGCGACTGGTCGCCGAACCGGAGGAACGTGTCCGCCGCGCTGCGAATCAGGGTCACCGCTTCTTCGATCCGGTCGATCGAGCGGAGGATGGAGGCTTTCACGAGAGCGAGCCGCGCCAGGTCGTACTCCGGCAGCGGAACCTGCTCGAACAAACGCTTGGAGCGCTCCGCGATCTCGAGCGCCTCGGGATAACGGCCCATGAACGACAGGACGTACGCGTGATCGCGGCACGCCTGCGCGCGGAGATTGATGACGTAGTCGCACGGATAGTTCGCGACGTCGAGCGCGTTGGCGACTTCGATGGCCAGCGCGGTGATCTGCAGGGCGTTCGCGGGCGAGCTGCCGAGCACCGACCGCATGCGCTCGAGTAACTGCTGCACCATGCCGCCGGTGATTGCGCCCTCGGCCTGCCGCAGACGCTGCGGCCACCACGCGGCGGGACCGGTCAGGACGTCGTCGCAAATCGCGGCCGCACGGCTGGCCTCGTTCCGCGCGCGTTCCGCGAATGCTGCCACGTCGACGACGAACTGACGCGGCGGCGGAGGCGGTGCCTGCCACACCTCGGATGAGCTGAGGTGCGCCATCATCTCGCGCTGCTCCCCCACTTCTGCAGAACATTGCGCGCACTCGGCGACATGAGACTCGATGTCGGTCGAGATCGGCGATGTTCCTTCCACGTATTCGAACAGTGCTTCGTCGTCGTAGTGCATGATCAAGGGTGGCCTGCTTTACGTACGGCAGGATAGCACGCAGGAAAAGACGTTGTCATCAAGAGAATGCAAAAGTGCAGTTTAAGTGACATGGCGGGCGCGACGGTAGCCTCGGGGCGAGTTCCTCGGGTTCCTCGGTTCCTCGGGGTTCCTCGGGGTGGATGCCCCCCTCCGAGGAACCCGAGGAACTCCGAGGAACTCCGAGGAACCGAGGAACTCCGTAGGACCGTCACGGGCAGGCCAGTGACGAAGTGCCGCGCCACTCCGGCCAGTACCACGCCACATTGTTCGTTTCGATCGCTCCGCACGTGCCACCGCTGAACGCGACGGGGGAGCGCGTGGTGACGGCATCCGTGCGCCGCATCACGTTGTCCCGCACGACGCCGCGCCGCCCGCCCAGCACGAGCACCGCGGCCGAGGCGCCGGTCCACTCGATCGTGTTGCCGGCCACGAGGAACCGGTCGAAACCGACGCCTTGGTAGGTATTCAGCTGAATCGGCGCGGCGCCACCGTCGACGATGGCATTGCCCGAGACCTCGATGTCGTTCGAGTTGATCGCGTTCACGGCTCCGTGATCCATCCCGGTGAAGGTGTTGTCCACGATGCGCGCGTTCGGATAGCCCGTCAGGCGGATGCCGTGCCCGAACGAACCGCGGATGTTGCTGATGTGGTTGTTCGAGATCGTATGGGCTGCCGTCGCGGTGTTGGCGAGAAGGCTGCCGCCGTTCGCGAAGAGTCTAATCCCCACCACGCCCGAGCCGTTCATGTCGCGAATCGTATTCCGCGAGATGGTCAGGTCGTGCATGGTGGTGCCGACCGTGGTCCCGATTTTGATGCCGGTCGAGCGCGCCCCGATGATGACGTTGTCCACCATCTTGATGCTGGCGCTGGATTGCGGTCCGTAGGACGCGTTCGACGTACCGAGGGCGATTCCGGTGCCGCAGCCGGTGAGGTGGTTGTTGGCGATGGTGATGCCGTCGGTCTCGCTGTTCGGAAGATCGGCCGACCCGGTATTGATGCAGGCCGTGCCGACGTTGCGGACGCTGTTGCCTGCGATCAGCACGTCGTGACCGCCGAACGACTCGATGCCCTCCTGCGGTCCGTCGCTCGTCACGCCCCCGTCGATCCAGTTGTTGAGGATCTTGACGCCGCGGCCGCGCAGATTCCAGATCAGATAGTTGTGCAGCGACGGATTGCCGGAGCCCAGCACCTCCACGCGCTCCACGAGCGAGTTCGCCGGCACGACGTCCGGCGTCGTGCTCGGCAGGAGGGAGATGCCGTTGCAGTTGCGCTCACAGGAGAGATGATCGACCGTCAGATCCGAGACGGTCACGTTCGTGGCGCCTACGCTGGCAATCGTCGCGGCGGCGTGGGTGCCGCTGACGAACTTCGAAGGTGAGAGTTGCGTCGAGCCGCGAATGATGGTCAGACCGCGTCCCGCGCCGCGTAGATGCGTGTTCGAACCGACGATCAGCGCCGCACAAGTCTCGTAGACGCGCGGTTCGAGCTGCACGATCCCTCCGCCGTTCGCTGCCGCTGCATCGAGTGCGGCCTGAACGGCAACGTCATCCGCCGTCGGGCAGGAAGCCGGGCAGGCCACCGCGACGGGGGCCAGGGCGAACAGCAGAGACAGGCACCAAAGAAAGAGTTTCACCGCTTACCTCCATTCGGAACGCTACCGGATCATTGGAACACGGGTGGCGTCGTGAAGGCGGTATGGCTGGGGAGGGAGGATTCGAACCTCCGAATGGCGGCTCCAAAGGCCGCTGCCTTACCACTTGGCGACTCCCCAAGAGCGCGGCGAAACCGAGTCGCAGAACAGCGTCGCGCCGCTCCGCATTGCGGGGCCGCGCAGTCTAGCAGAAGCGGCACGTCGTGTGCTCCATGGCACCGGCGGATCATGAAAGAGCTCGTTGCGCCGCCGGAAAACGTCTTCCGCAGGATCGTCGAGGATGCAACGGACTTCTCGATCCTGCTCCTCGACCGGGAAGGCCGGATTCTCATGTGGAATGCCGGCGCGGAGGCGATCTTCGGCTATCCGCGGGACGAGGTGATCGGCCGCCCGTTCGAGTTCCTCTTCACCGCCGAGGACCGCGAGCACGGCGTGCCGCAGAAGGAGCTGGCCACCGCGCGGGAGCATGGCCGCGCCGATGACACGCGCTGGCATGCCGGGAAGGACGGGCGCTGGCGTTTCATGGACGGGGTGACCATGCCGTTCGTCAGCGACGACGGAGAGCTTCTCGGCTATTCGAAGTTCGGCCGCGACATCACCGACCGCCAGCGCACCGAGCGCCGTCTGGCCGCGCAGCTCGCGCTCACGAATCTTCTCAGCGAGGAGCGCCCGTTCGCGCAAACGGCCCGGGCCATCCTGGAGGCCATCTGCGAAAACCTCGGCTGGGTGGTGGGGGTGCTGTGGGACATCCGGGATGACGCCATGCAATGCGTCGAACAGTGGCATGCGCCGCACATCGATCGCGCCCAGGCACGCCTGCTCTCCGAGAACATCCGCTTCACGCGCGGTTCGGGCGTGGTCGGGCGTGTGTGGGAGCTCGGCGACGCGGTCTGGATCGACGACATCCGCGAGAACCGGGAGTACCTCCGCGCCGCCGCCGCGACCCGCGCGGGCATGCGCGCGACGTTTGCGTTTCCGATCTCATCGCGCGGACAGGTCATCGGCGCGATGGAGTTTTTCAGCAGCACGCCGCGCGAGCCGGAGCAGACGCTCTTTCCGGTGATGACGCTGATCGGCGCGCAGATCGGCAACTTCATCGAGCGGCGCCGCACGCAGGAACAGCTGCTCGAGAGCGAACAGCGCTTCCGCCTGATGACCGAGAAGGCGCAGGACGCGATCTTCACCATCGACGAGAAGAGCATCATCACGTTCTGCAATCCGGCCGTGGAACGGATCTTCGGCTATGCGCCGGCAGAACTGCTCGGCCGGCCGCTGGACATCATCATTCCGGAGCGGTTGCGCGAGGCGCACCGCCGCGGCATCGCGCACTATCTGCGCACGCGCGAACGGCGCATTCCGTGGACGGGCGTCGAACTGCCCGCGCTGCACAAGGACGGGCACGAGTTTCAGTGCGAGATCTCGTTCGGCGAGTACACCAACGGCGAGGAAACGATTTTCACCGGCCTCGCGCGCGACATCACGGAACGCAAGCGCGCGCTCGAGCGCGAGCGTTTCGCGCGCGCCGAAGCCGAGGCCGCACGCGAACAGCTCGAGCGCCGCGCCGAAGAGGAAGCGTCGTTCCGCCATCTCGCCAGCGCGCTCACCGGCGCCGTGGAGATGACCGACGTGCTTCACGAGATCACCAACCGCGCCACACAGGTCACGCGCGCCGACGGCGTGTACGTCGAGCGCATCGTGAGCGTGAACGGCGCGAAGATGGTGGAGGTGGTGGCGTCGGCTGGCCGCGGCTCGCCGCCTCGCGGCCTGCGCGTCGCGTTTCCCGGCTCGATGAGCGACGAGATCATGCAGGGCGGGGTGCCGGTGATCCTCGCGGACATGAAGACGTTCGGCCGGAACATGGCGCCGTATCTCGGCGATACCTGTCCTGATTGCCAGGTGCTGGTCACCCCGTTGATCGCGGAAGAGGAACCGCTCGGCGCGCTGGTGCTGCTCAACGGCCGCGCCTCCGGACGTCACTTCCGCGAAGGCGACGTGATCCGCGCCCGCACCCTCGGCGATCTGACCTCGCTCGCGCTGCGCCGCGTGCGGCTGATGGAACAGGAGCGCACCGCGAAGGAGAAGGCCGAAGCCGCGGTGCGCGTGCGCGATGAAACGCTCGGCATCGTCTCGCACGATCTCCGCAATCCGCTGACGAAGATCGCGCTCAGCGCCGACCTGCTCGCACAGGCACCGGCCGCCGAGCAGGTGGACCTCGTCGACACCATCCGCAACTCCGCGCGCCAGATGCAGCGGCTGATTCAGGACCTGCTCGACGTGGCGCGTGTGGAGACGGGATCGCTTACGGTGGCGAAGGATCACGTCGACGCGGCATCGCTGGTGCGCGAGATGAGCGAGTCCAACGCGCCGATCGCGCGGCAGAAGGAGCAGAGGATCGTCTGCCGCGTCGCTGACGACCTGCCCGCGATCTGCGGCGATCGCGAACGCCTCGTGCAGGTGTTCGGCAATCTGATCGGCAACGCCATCAAGTTCACGCCGGAGCGCGGCACGATCACCGTGGAAGCGCAACGCGCAGGACGCAACGTGGAGTTCGTGGTCTCCGATACCGGCCCGGGCATTCCCGAGGCGGATCTCAAACGCGTCTTCACCCCGTACTGGCAGGCGAAGAAGACCGCGCACATGGGCGCCGGCCTCGGACTGGCGATCGTTCGCGGCATCGTCGAAGCACACGGCGGCAAGGTGTGGGCGGATCACGGGCCGGGCGGCGGGGCGGTCTTCCGCTTCACGATTCCGACGGCTGGCGAACGCGGCTGATCACTTCTCCTTCGCGATCGGGCCCACCTTCGCCGCCGTTGCGCGCAGGTAGTCCGCGGGCGCGAGGATCAACTGCGCTCCGCGCACGCCGGCCGACACCGACACCACGTCGAACAGCTCCAGCGTTTCGTCGGCGAACACCGGATAGCTTTTCTTCGCCGCGAGCGCGGTGACGCCGCCGCGGATGTAGCCGGTCAGCGGCTGCACTTCCTTCAGCGCCGCGGTCTCGATCTTCTTGTCGCCAGTGAGCGTCGCCAGCGCCTTCAGATCGAGTTGCTGATCGCCGGGCACGACCGCGAAGCAGACGCCATGCTTATCGCCGCGGGCGACCAGCGTCTTGAAGACCTGTTCCGGCGGCAGGCCGACCTTGCGCGCCACGCTCTCCGCGGCGAGGTCATCCGGATCGACCTCGTACTCCCGCACTTCGTAGGGGATGCCGAGGGAGTCGAGCAGGCGGGCGGCGTTGGTCTTCAAGCTGGAGTTCCTCGGGTGCCTCGGAGTGCCTCGGAGTTCCTCGGGTGGATCCCGGCCCCCTCCGAGGAACTCCGAGGAACCGAGGCACTCCGAGGAACTCGTCCGTGGTGATTTCTATCACGCCGTCGTGGAATGGCCTCTCGCATGATGCCAGTTACGCCGAATAACTGTCGGAGGTCCGCTACGTGAACAAATTTCGGGTGTACGGGGTGACGTGTGTCCTGATGCTGGCCGCGATGGTGGCCGAGGGGACGACCATCGTGCTGCCGACCGACGAACAGCTCATTGAGAAATCGCCGCTGATCGTCGACGGCACCGTCGTCTCCACGAACGTCGTCGAGCGCGACGGAAGAATCTGGACCGACACCGTCGTCGACGTCGCGCGCGCGATCAAAGGCGATGCGGAAAGCACCATCACCATCCGCGAGCTGGGCGGCGTCCTCGGCGATCGCATCACGAAACTCTTCGGCACTCCGGAGTTCGCGGCGGGCGAGCAGGTCCTGCTCTTCCTCGAGCCGAATCCGCGCGGCGGCTACCGCACCGTCGATCTGTATGTCGGCAAGTTCACGCGCGGCGAGATGCGCAACGGGCAGCGGCTCTGGATGCGCGACGACGTCTCCAGCGACGTGACGCTGCTCGACGCGAACTTCCAGCCGCTGCACGCGAAGAACGTGCAGCGCGATGCGATCGCGTTCGAGGCATTCGTGCGCGAGCGCGTGGCCGGACGCGCCGGGGCGAAGAACTACGGCGTCGAGAATCCGATGCTCGCGCCGGATGTGAAGCGCGGCATCTCCGCCGAGTTCACGCTCATCTCCGAGCCGAACATCTATCGCTGGTTCCGCTTCGCGAGCGGACAGAGCGCGCAGTGGTACAGCTCCGGATCGCAGCCGGGCTACGGCGACGGCGGCGTCAGCGAGCTGCGCACGGCCATGAGCTCGTGGACCGGCTACGCATCCGCGAACATCAATTACTCGTACGCCGGTTCGCGCACCGGCGCGATGGGCGGCCTCGAGGGACCGAACGGCGTGAACGAAGTGCTGTTCGGCGATCCGCTCGACGAGATCGCGGGGAGCTACAACCGCAACACCGGCGGCGTGGTCGGCCGCGGCGGATTCAACGGCGTATCGTCGCGGCAGAACTTCACGACCACCTTCGCCGCCGACGCGAGCCATCCCGCCGGCACGCTGCAGGCGTGGAACATCACCGAAGGCAATCTCACCATTCAGGATGGCGTCTCGCCGGCGAACAGCATCAGCTCGAAGCTGCTCGCCGAGATCCTCGCGCACGAGTTCGGTCACACCCTCGGATTCGGCCACAGTCACGACAGCAGCGCGCTGATGTACGACACCGTCACCGGCATCGGTCCGGCGCTGCGCGCCGACGATCAGGTCGCCGCGCGCTGGCTCTATCCGAACGGCAGCGGCACGCCGCCGCCTCCTCCGCCTCCCGCGGTACCGGCGGCGCCGGCGTCGCTGATCGCGCAGGTCTCGGGCAACGACATCAACCTCTCGTGGATCGACAACGCCTCGAACGAGACCGGCCACTCGATCCATCTCTCGAAGAACGGCGGCGCGTTTTCGAAAGTCGCGGAAACCGGCGCGAATGCGCACGCGGCGCGTCTGAGCGGGCTCACGTCGGGCAGCTATCGCGTCTACGTCGCGGCGTTCAACGCGGCCGGCAGCTCGCCATCGAATACCGCCACGGCGACGATCGCCTCGGCGCCGGCGGCGAAGTTCACGATGACGCCGCAGACCGGCGTCGCGGGCGTCACGAATTTCACGTTCTACGATGAATCGACCGGTTCCGTGTCGTCGCGCGTGTGGAACTTCGGCGACGGCGGAACGTCCATCGCGCTGGTGAGCACGCACGTCTACACGACGCCGGGGCAGTACACGGTCACGCTGACGGTGACCGGCTCCGGCGGTTCGTCGTCGACGTCGAAGGTGATCCTGGTCAGCGCATCGGTGCCGGTCACGCCGACGGTGAGCGCGGCATTCAACGTCTCCACGCAGTCGGCGCAGATCGGACAGAACGTCTTTTTCACCGATGCATCGACCGGCGCGCCGGCCTCGTGGTGGTGGTCGTTCGGCGATGGCGCGACGTCCACCGCGCGCAATCCCGTGCACGCGTATGCGGGCCCGGGCACGTACACGGTGACGCTCACGGCGTCGAACGCGGTCAGCTCCGCAAGCGCGTCGAAGCAGATCACGGTGGCGTCGACCGTACCGTATCGCGCGCTCGTTTCAGTCGCCACGTACGGCGGCGGCGCCAGCGGCACCGCCTGGCGCACGGAGCTGAACCTCTTCAACGCCGGCACGCAGGGCGCGAGCGTGTCGCTGCTGTTCATCCCCACCGCGGGCGGCAACATGATGACGCGCGACGTGTTCCTGTCGCCGAAGCAGTCCAGGACGTACGCGAACGCGCTCGTCGATCTGTTCGGCATCGCCTACGGCGCCGGCGCCCTCGGCATCGAAGCCACCAGCGCGGGCACGAGCGCCGATCTGCGGGTCAGCAGCCGCACCTTCACGACCGGAGCCACGGGAACGTACGGACAGGCCGTGCCCGACGTGCAGCCGGACGGTCTCGAGAAGACGCTCTACATCACCGGCATCGCCGCGAACGCGAGCTTCCGCACGAACGTCGGCGTGGTGAATCGCGGCGCCGCGCCGATGAACGCGACGCTCGCGCTGTTCTCGCGCACCGGCGCGACCCTGAGCGCGAAGACCATCGCGGTTCCGGCGCATTCGTTCCAGCAGGCGCCGCTGGCGTCGTTCTTCCCCGAGATCGCGGGAACGTCGCAGGACGTGCTGACGATGCGCATCGTTGCCGCGGCGAGCGATGCCATCAGCGCGTACGCGTCGGTGGTCGACAACCGCACGCAGGATCCGATCTACATCCAGGCGCGGCCGGCGGAGACGGGCGGCTCGCTGACCATTCCGGTGGTCGGGCGATCGACCGGCGCGAACGGCACGTTCTGGCGCAGCGATCTGACGTTCTTCAACACCAGCCCGAATGCGGTCACGCTCACGCTGCGCTACAACGGCGCCGCGAAGTCGCTCTTCATCGGCGGCAGCGACACCGCGGTCGTGGACGATGTGATGTCGGAGTTTGGCCTCACCTCGAGCAGCGGTGCGTTGCAGGTGGAATGGTCGGCGTCGAGCGGACCGGTGGTGACCAGCCGCACGTACACGTCGGTTGCCGGCGGCGGAACGTACGGCCAGTCGATCGATCCCGTCGCAGCCTTCGCATCGCGCGCGTTCGTGCCCGGCCTGCGCAACGACGGCAGCTACCGCTCGAACGTCGGCTTCGTGAACGGCGGCAGCGAGACGGAGTTCTTCCAGGTGATCCTGCTCTCGCCGTCCGGCACCGAGCTCGCGCGCAAAGGCATGACGCTCATCCCGGGACAGCAGATGCAGACCTCCGTGACCGCGCTCTTCCCGAACGTGTCGCTGCCCGCGGGGTTCACGATGCAGGCGGAAGGCGACGCGAACGCGAAGCTGTTCGCGTACGGGTCGATGGTGGACAACGCGTCAGGGGATCCGGTGTTTTTCGCGGGTCGGTGATTACGCGGACAATCCCTCATCCGCCTTCGGATGAGGGGTCCTCACTCCACGCGCAGTAAATCCCGTCCCACCACGATCTCTCCCTGAAACTTCCGCGCGGCGCGTTCGCGAAACGTCTCCTCCGCGTTCGCCGGAATGAGATGCGTGAGCACCAGCTTCTTCACGCCCGCGCGTGCGGCGATTTCGCCCGCCTCTTCCGCGCTGACGTGATAGCTCTTCAGCCGCGCGGCCACTTCCGGCGTGTCGACGCGGTCGAAGTGCTCCGGCAGATACGCTTCGAGCACGAGCACGTCCGCGCCTTTCGCATGGCGCACGAGGTTCTCCGACGGACGGGTGTCGCCGCTGATCACCACCGTGCGGCCAGCCGATTCGAATCGATAGCCGAACGCGTGACGCACCGGCCGGTGATCGACCGCAAACGCGATCACCTTCACCGTTCCGTCGTCGTACACCACGCCTTCACGCACGATGTGCGTGCGGATGGTCGCGCCGGCGGCGGGATGTTTCTCCATCACATCGCGGCGGATGTGGATGTCTTCGGCGAAGAACTCCAGCATGCCGCTGGCGAGCTTCTTCGTTCCCGGCGGGCCGTACAGCTGCAGCGGCGTGGTCTTCCGCCCGAACTGCCATGAGGTATTGAAGAGATCCGGCAGGCCGGCGGTGTGATCGGAGTGCAGATGCGTGAGGAACACGCCGCGCAGGTTCGCGTACTTCAGGTCCGTCGCCGCGATGCGCATGGTCGCGCCGCGGCCGGCGTCGACGACGAACCAGGCATCGCCGGCGATGACGACCGTCGATGGGCCGGCGTGCTCCGGATCGGGGCGCGGATAGCCGGTGCCGAGGAGGAGGACGATGAGGGCGACCGCAAGTCTGCGTGGCCGTTCCGGCCTAGCGAATGTGTGCGTCATAGACGATCTGCGACCACGTTTCCATCGCCTCGCGATGCGCGTCGAGCTCCGACCGCGGCACCCAGCGCCCGCTCATCTTGTGCGTCTCGCGCACGTTCACTGCACCGGCATGTGCGTCGAGCACGTACACCGCGCCGAGGTGCACGCGGCCGACGTCGGTGGTGTCGTCGTTGAGGATGCCGACGAACGTGAGGTCGTAGTCGCCCACCACCTCCACCTCTTCCTCGAGCTCTTTCTGCAGTCCATCGAAGAGGTCCGGGGTGTCGGGATTGATATGCCCGCCGATGCCGAGGGAGAGTTTGTGATGCAGCCGCGCCTCGGTCTGCTTCTGCGTGCGCTGCAGCAGAAAGTACGCATCGCCGTGGCGGATCAGCACGTACGGGATGATCTGCTTGTACTGCGGCGAGACCTCCGCGATCGGGCGATCGATGAAGAAATGCCGGTCGGTGATCGCATCGAGGATCTCGTCGGCACGCTCCTGCACCAGACCGCATTCGACGAGGTACGGCGCGAGCGTCTCGCGATCGACGACCATCACCTTTTCTGTCATCGAAAGTACTCCAATACCGCATCGTGCACGAGCCCGTTCGTCGAGACCGCGCTGCCGCCGTCGATGCGCGCGTTTCCGGCCATATCGGTGAAGCGGCCGCCTGCCTCTTCCACGATGATCTGCACCGGCGCCATGTCCCAGATCGCAACGGAGGGCTCGATGGCGATCTCCACCGCTCCTTCGGCGACGAGCATGTGCGCCCAGAAATCGCCGAAGCCGCGCGAGCGCGTGCAGCGGCGCATCAGCGAGAGGAAGCGCACCGCGCCGCCGTGCAGGTCGAAGTCGGTGACGCTGTCGTAGGTGAGGTGCGCTTCTTCGAGCGTGTCGATGGCGGACGCGCGGATCGCGCGAGTCATCCCAAGCGCACGCACGAACGCGCCTTCGCCGCGCGATGCCCACCAGCGCCTACCCATCGCGGGCGCGGAGATCACGCCCGCGGAGATGCGGCCGTTTTCCTCGATGCCGATGAGCGTGCCCCACACCGGAATGCCGCGCACGTAGTTCTTGGTGCCGTCGATCGGGTCGAGAATCCAGCGCCGTGAGGTGGCGCCCGATGTGCCGAATTCCTCGCCGACGATGCCGTCGTCCGGACGCTCCGCGCTCAAGCGCTCGCGGATCATCCGCTCCACCGCCTCATCCGCCTCCGAGACCGGAGTCGTGTCGGTCTTCGTGCGCACGGACAGCGTCGCCGATTGGTAGTGCCGCATGGTGATGGCGTCGGCCGCGTCGGCGAGGTCCATCGCCAGGTGAAGATCGGGAGTCATGGCCGCGAAGCCTACTACGCGTAACCTCGCGATCGTTAGCGCGTCACACCGGCATGCACGCACTGCTGGTCGTGTCTCTTCTCGCGTCCATCGACCTCGGCGCGGCACGCACCGCGCACGCCGAGCTGCAGGCCCTCTGCGACGCCGATCGCGGACGGCTCTGGGGCCGCTCCGTCTGCGGTCCGCTGGTGTTCGCGGACCCGCGCACGCGCGAGGCCGTGCAGTTCGCGGACGGCAAACTGACGGAGACGCGCGTGCCCGATTCCATCGGCATCGCGAACACCGGCGTCGACTGGGATGGCCGCCGCTGGACGATGGTGATGTGGCCGTTGCCGCAATCGACGATCTCCCGGCGCGTGCTCCTGGCGCACGAATCCTTCCATCGCGTGCAGCCGGAGCTCGGCTTGCCGATGAACAGTCCTGCGAACACGCATCTCGATACGGCGGAAGGCCGCTACTGGATGCGCATGGAGTGGCGCGCGCTGGCACGTGCGCTCGCGGGCGATGAAGAAGCGATCGCGGACGCGCTCACGTTTCGAGCGCAGCGTCACGCGCTCGCGCCGAATGCGGCAGAGGAAGAGCGGCTCCTGGAGATGAACGAGGGATTGGCCGAGCACACCGGCTTCGCGCTGGCCATTCCGCACGTGCCCGAGCGCATCGCGCCGCTGGTGAAGAAACTCGCGAACGCGGAGAAGAGCGAGACGTTCGCACGGTCCTTTGCCTACACGACCGGACCGGCGTGGGGTGCGCTGCTGGACATCCGCGATCCGCGTTGGACGCGACGGGTGAAGGCAAGCGATGACCTCTGCGATCTGCTCTACGCAGCCCGCCCAGTTTTCCTCACCGGCGAAGTTCGTGCTGCCGCCTACGACGGCGCAGCCGTCCTCGCCGAAGAATCCGCACGCGCGGAGCAAAAGCGCGTCCTCCTGGCCACACTCGAGGCACGTTTCATCACCGGCCCGACGCTCACACTCCCGCTCGAACAGATGCAGTTCACGTTCGATCCCAATCACGTGCAGCCGTTCGGCGATCGCGGATCCATCTATCAATCGCTCGAAGTGCGCGACCTCTGGGGCAGGATCGTCGTGCGCGAAGGAGGCGGCTGGATCACGTCCGATTTCAAGCGCCTGATCGTGCCGGCCGATGGCTCCGGCTACGACCTGACGTTGCACGAGGGCTGGAAGATCGTCGCGGGCGCGCGCGAAGGTGATAAAACAATCACCCGGTGAGAGCGTCCCTTCTTCTCGTTCTTCTTCTGTCGTTCTCCGCGCACGCGCAGGAGCCGCCGCTCCGCTGGGGCGGTGATTCGGAAGGTGGCGCGCCGTTCGTCGAGGCGGATCCGAACGATCCTTCGAAGGTCGAAGGTTTCGACGTCGACGTCGCCGAAGCGATCGCCGCGGGACTGGGGCGCAAAGCGCAGTTCGTGCACGTCGCATACGCCGCCATCGATCAGTCCGTACAGCGCGGCGACTTCGACCTCGGCATGAGCGGCGTCGAAGACACGCCGGCGCGGCGTGCGGCGCTCGCGGCCACCATTCCGTACTACGTCTTCACCGAGGCCCTCACGGTGCGCGAAGCGGATCGCGAAAAATTCGACAGCCTCGAGGACCTGCGCGGCAGCCGCGTCGGCACGCTCGGCGGCACCATCGCGTACGAGATCCTCCTCGACGCGGAGAAGACGCACGGCATCACCGCGGTCTCATACGACGACGACGTGCATCCGTACGAAGACCTGCAGCAGGGGAGGCTGGACGCGGTCCTGCTCGACAACATCATCGCCGCGCGCGCCATGCGCCGCACGCCCGGTCTTTACTCGCACTACGACAAGCCGGTGGCGAAGGGCTACTACATCATCGTGCTCGCGCGCGAGAACACGAAGCTGCGCGATCGGGTCAACGAAGTGCTGAAGCGGCTGATGCGCGACGGCACGCTGGAGCGCATCTATCGCAAGTGGGAGATCTGGGACGAGTTCCAGCAGCCTTTCTTCGACGAAGTGCTGGCCGAAACGGTGAAGGCGCCGCCCGCGCCGCCTTCGACGCACAAGACGCTCGATGCCGGCGCCGCCGTGAAGCGCTACTTCCCGGCGTTGCTGCGCGCCGCGGCGATCACGATCGCGATGTCCTGTCTGGCCATGGCGCTGGCCGTGCTTCTGGGCGTGCTGATCGCGGCCGGGCGCGTGTACGACAATGCGCTCCTGCGCGGCGTGCTGACCGCGTACGTCGAGATCATCCGCGGCACGCCGATCCTGCTGCAGCTCTTCGTGCTCTATTACGGCCTGTCGGCGGTGATCAAGCTGCCTGCATTCGTCGCCGCGCTGGTCGGCCTCGGATTGAATTACGCCGCGTACGAGAGCGAGATCTATCGCGGCGCGATGGAAGCGGTGGCGCGCGGGCAGCTCGAAGCGGCGCGCACATTGGGTCTGTCGGAGTTTCAGGTATTCCGCTTCGTGCGCGCACCGCAGGCGTTCCGTCTCGCGCTCGCGCCGATGACGAACGACTTCGTGGCGCTCTTGAAGGACTCCTCGCTCGTGTCGGTGATCACCGTGGTCGAGCTGACGAAGCAGACGCAGATTTTCGCGGCGAACATCGGCAGCTGGGTGATTCCCGGCGCGATCTGCGCGGCGCTGTATCTGATGATGTCACTGCCGCTGGCGCGGCTGGCGCGACGTCTGGAAACGCGCTGGAAGGCGGCGTCGGCATGAATGTCCTGACGATCGACGGCCTGCGCATGAAACGCGGCGCGCGCGAAGTGCTCCGCGGCGTGAGCCTGAACGTGAACGGCGGCGAGCTGGTGGCGCTGATGGGACATTCCGGCGGCGGCAAGACCACCGTGCTGCGCGCGATCACCGCGCTGGAGCCGTTCGACTCGGGACGCATCGACGTCGGCGGGGTGGTGCTCGAGGCGGGACGTTCGCCGTCGCGGCAGACGCTGCGCGAGCTGCGCCGTCACGTCGGGATGGTCTTCCAGCTGCATCACCTCTTCGAGCACCTCACCGCGATCGAGAACGTCACGCTCGCACCGCTGCACGTCGCGCACGTTTCGCGCGGCGACGCCGAACAGCGCGCGGTGGTGCTGCTC
>CAMPKJ010000043.1 GCA_946887105.1 uncultured Acidobacteriota bacterium
ATCCGCGGATAACCCTCACGCTCGCAGTAGCCGCGCAGGATCACCTCATCCCCATCCTCGAGAAACGTGCGCGTCTCGCCGGACGGCAGCTCGATCCGTTCGGTGCCGCGCCACGCCAGCTCGAGCATCGAGCCGCGCGACTCTTTCGTCGCTCCCGAGATCGTGCCGCTGGCCAGCAGGTCGCCGGGCACGAGATTGCAGCCGTTCGAGGTGTGGTGGGCGACGAGTTGTGCGACGGTCCAGTACATGTCGCGGAAGTTGCCGCGGCTGAGGCGCACCGGCTCGGTCATCTTCGCAGTGCGCAGCCACACTTCGACGTTGATGTCGAAACCGACATCGTCGCGCAGGTGCGGCAGCGGCTGCGGATCTCCCGCATCGCGCACGAACGCGTTCGTGCGGAACGGCTCCAGCGCGTCCAGGGTCACGATCCACGGCGAGATCGACGTGGCGAAGTTCTTCGCCAGAAACGGGCCGAGCGGCTGGTACTCCCACGTCTGGATGTCGCGCGCCGACCAGTCGTTGACCAGGCAGACTCCGAAGACGTGCTCCAGCGCGTCGCTCGAGGCGATCGGCTCGCCGAGCGTGTTGCCGCGGCCGATGACCATCCCGAGCTCCATCTCGTAGTCGAGACGCTTCGACGGGCCGAAGACCGGCGGCGCCTCGCCGTCGCGCGTCTGTCCGTTAGGCCTGCGCACCGGCGTGCCGCTCACCACGATCGACGACGCACGGCCGTGATATCCGACCGGCAGCCATTTGTAATTCGGCAGCAGCGGATTGTCGGGACGGAACATCGAGCCGACGTTCGTGGCGTGATGCACGCTGGCGTAAAAGTCGGTGTAGTCGCCGACGTGCATCGGCAGGAGCATCTGCGCGCCGCTCCTCGGCACGAGATGCTCGTCCGCGCCGCCGCGCGTGAGCAACTCGGTGATGCGGCCGCGGACGTCGCGCGCGATCTCGCGGCCGCGCGCCATGAATTCATTCAGCCGCGGCGCGAGCAGCGACGGCTCGTCGATCAGTCCCGCGCGCACGCAGGAATGCACGTCGAGGATGTGATCGTCGAAGGCGACGCCGATGTGCGGGTGTTCGTTGCTCTGGAAGACGCCGAACGGGAGGTTCTGGATCGGGAAATCGGTCATGCGGCGCGGAGTCTAAGTCGCAAAGTCTCAAAGTCGCAAAGTCTCAAAGGAGGCGGCTGCACCCCCTTTGCCACTTTGAGACATTGCGACGTTGCGACTCGCGCTCACCGCAGCCGATCGAGAATCACGCCGACGCGCTCCTTCACCTCGCCCCCGGCGAGCCGCTCGTACGTCGCGGCCACGCTTTCGCGCATGCGCTCGCGCTCCTCCGCCTCGGAGGCGCGGAACTTCGCGGCGATGACGTACGACACCAGCGAGACCTTGGTCATCGGAAGGTCGGCCAGCTCCGGCAGATCGCGCAGCAGGCGTTCCACGGGACGCGCCTCCAGGTCCTTCACGAACGACTCCATCTCGGTGAACGTGCGGGCGTCGATGCCTCTCAGAACGACGGACGATGCGGGTACGGATGCGGACATCACTCAGCTCTCCTTTTGTGCATTGAACTTGGTCACGCCGGGGACGCCCTCGACAGAAAACAAACTGAAGAGTTGCTCCCAGCCTGCAACGGTCAGGATGGTGCCGTCCGGACTGATGCCGAACGATTCGGTGGCGCGCTCGCGATCGAAGCCGCCGAACTCGCGGCGCGTGGCGGCGGTGTCCTGCCCCGGAACGAAGTCCTGCACGAATACGCCATTCACGCCTTCTTCGTTCTGGCCGAGGAACGCGATCGCCTTGCCGCCGGGCATCCAGCGCGTGCGGCCGAGGATCGCGCTGGTGCGGCGGATGCCGCGGATCGGGATCGAGATGCCCATGTCTTTGCCATCCGCGATACGCGCGACGCGCACCTGCGGTCGCGCGGTGCGCGTGTCGAACAGATACGAAACGTACTGGCCGTCGGGCGACACCTCGGGCAGCGACGTGCGCGCCTTCACGATGTGCGTGGCCTGCGTTCCGTCGGCGCGCACTTTCCAGATGCCGGACTTCTGCGGATTGAAGGAGCAGTAGACGATCCACTGCCCATCGGCCGTCGCGGTCGGATTCTCCGCGTCGACGCCGTCCTGCGAGATCTGCTTCGCGTCGCTGCCGTCCGCGTTGGCGATCCAGATCTCCAGATTGCCGCTGCGGCCCGAGCTCCAGACGACCTTCTTTCCGTCGGGCGTGAACGCGGGATCCCAATCCTCGGCGCCGTCATCGGTGATGCGGCGCACCGTGCCGCCGTCCGTGGCGATCATCCAGAGATCGAGATTGCCGCTGCGGTTCGACGAGAACAGCACCGCCTTGCCGTCCGGCGCGTACGCCGGTTGCCGGTCGCTGCTGTTGCCGCGCGTCAGCCAGCGTTCCTGCGCGGTCTGCGCGGTGACGCTCAGTTCGCGCAGGTTGTCGCGCGGGCTGCGCACGTCGAGCACGAGCGTGCCGTCGCGCAGCACGTCGAGCATCAGACCGTTGTGCGACGTCCAGCCGACCACTTCCGTCTCGTCCGTGGCCACGTCGTGCCGGATCACCTGCGCGGTGCTGCCGACCACCGCTTCCACCGATTGCGCGCGCACGTAGATCACGTTCCTGCTGTCCGCGGTCCAGACCACGGACGAGATCTCGCCCGCCTTCGCCGGCGCCGCGAGCTCCTTTGCTTTGCCGCTGGCGACGTCGACGATCAGCGCCGCCTGCGTGACGCGACCACCTTTCGTGATCACCACCGCCACCGACATTCCGTCCGGCGACCAGCGCGGATGGAGTGTGCCGACGTCGGAGGTGGTGAGCTGGCGCGCGTTCGCGCCGTTGATGTCGGACACGAAGATGCCCGCCAGCGCCTCGCCTTTGACGGTCACCGGACGCGTGAACGCGATCTTCCCTCCGTCCGGCGAGATGTCGGCGGTGGTGACTTCATCGAGCAGGCGGCGCGGTTCGCCGCCGACGGTGGACACGCGCCACAGCGAGCCGGCGCGGCGGCGTTCCGGATCGGCGCGAACGTAGACCACGGACGCGCCGTCGGGAGTGAAGCGCGGGAAATCATCGACGCCTTCGGTGAGCGCCACTTCGCCGCCGCCCGCGACCTGCTTGAGCCAGATGCGCTGCACGCCGTCGCGCGACGATGCGAACGCGATCAGCTTGCCGTCCGGCGAGACCGCGGGCGAGTAGTCGTTGCCGGAATACGTGAGGTAGCGCTCGGAAGTGATGATGCGCGGCTCGGGACGGCGCACCCATGCCGTGCCGAGGACGCCGGTGGCCAGGGCGAGCACCACGGCGGCGGCCGCGGGCCAGCGCTTGCGGAGCTTGACGGTCACCGATTCTTTTTCGCGGATCGGCGTCGGCAAACCGGTTTCGCTGAAGTGATCGCGGATGTACTGCAGATCGCGCGCGAGGTCGCGCGTGGCGACGTAGCGGTCTTCCGGATCCTTGGACAGGCAGCGATCGACGATCCACCGTAACGGAGCCGGCACATGCGCGGCCACGACCGACAGCGGCGGCGCCTCGTCGCGTACCACCATGAACAGCGTCTCCACGCCGCTCGCGCCGTCGAACGCGCGATTGCCGGTCAGCATCTCGTACAGGATCGAGCCGAACGCGAACTGGTCGGAGCGATAGTCGATCTCGCCCGCGCGGGCCTGCTCGGGCGACATGTAGCCGAACGTCCCCACCAGCATGCCCGGCTCGGAGACGTTGGTGTCGCTGTTGACGTCGAGCGATTTGGCGAGCCCGAAGTCGAGCACCTTCACCACGCCGTCGGAGGTGATCATGATGTTCTCGGGCTTGAGATCGCGATGCACGAGACCGCGCTTGTGCGCCGCGGCCAGTCCATCCGCGAGCTGCGCGGCGATCTGCAGCGCCTTGCGCACCGGCATGGCTCCGCCGCGCATCAGCTCGCGCAGCGTCTGTCCATCGACGAACTCCATGGCCATGAACGCGCGCGCGGAGTCGTCGCGGCCGATCTCATAGATGGTGACGATGTTCGGATGGTTGAGCGAAGAGGCGCTGCGTGCTTCGTTCCGCAGGCGCGTGAGCTGTTCGGCGTCCGTCGCGACGTCCGCCGGAAGCAGTTTGATGGCGATGTTGCGCCCGAGCTCTTCGTCGTGGGCGAGAAACACTTCGCCCATACCTCCCGCACCGAGCTGCCGGATCGCTCGATAGGGGCCGATGCAGTCTGCCGCTGCTGCCATGGCCATGTTCTTACCTCGCTGTGTTTGGAACCCACAGGGATCGTACGGCCATGTGTCTGCTTAGTTCGTGACGGGTCCGTCAGAACTTGTTGCGAAACGATGGCGAGTTCGCGGCCCGCGGACGGGCGCTACAGCCAACCGAGCGCGCGCAAGTCGGCGATCGGCTCCTCGAACGAGCACGACCCGAACGAGATCGCGAACTCCCGCCGCATCGCGCGCAACGCGTCCGTGCCGGCGCGATGACCGCGCCACACCGCGGCGTCGTCCTCGAACGTAAACGCGCGCGGATCCTCCTCGGCCAGCACCTCATCCGCGTGATCGAGCAGCGCGGCCGCGAGGAAGACGTTCAGAAATCCATGCATCGTTCCGGCCGGTGCGTCCGCGGCGTATGTCAGCGGCTTCACGCAACGCAGCGGATGATGCAAGCCCGCCGTGGCCTTGAACGCCACGCCCGCCCGCTTGCACGCGCGCAGAAACTGCGCGACGTCCTCGACCGGCGGAAAGGCGTCCGCGGTCACGCCGCCGGTGCGGATCTTCGCGCGCAATCCATGCCGCCCGATCGCATCCAGCAGCGCGACGTCGTTGATCTCGACATACACGACGCGCCCATTCGCCTCGGCGGCGATACGCTCGACATCCTCGACGCTCGCCGCTTTCACTTCGTCGATGCCGAGAACGCTCAGCGGAAACTCGGGCGGCACCTCGGGAACGCGATCGGCGGGGACGACGAAGCGGCCCAGCGCCCACGCGAACTCCTCGTCGCGATAGCGCGCGTAGTTGCGCACCGCGTCCTGCATCGACAGCGCCGCCGGCGGGAAGAGTCCGGCGTAGTCGATGAGACGTTCCAGCAGGACGTGCAGCGAAGACGCGATCCTCATTCGGGCTTGAAGTTGCGGCGCAGGCCTTTCCAGCACTGCCAGTAATCGCGCTGCAGCAGGGGCGTTTCGAGCGCGAACTTCGTCGGCCGGATCACGAAACGCGTCTCGAACATGAACGCCAGCGTGTCGCCGAGGAACCGCGGCTCGAGCGTGGCGCCGGAAGCGGCGTCGAATGTCGCGGCGTCGGGACCGTGGCCGGACATGCAGTTGTGCAGACTGCCCGCGCCGGGCACGAAGCCTTCGGCTTTCGCATCGTATTCGCCGCGGATCAGACCCATGTACTCGTTCATCACGTTGCGATGAAAGTACGGCGGACGGAACGTATGCTCGGCCACCATCCAGCGCGGCGGGAAGATCACGAAGTCGCAGTTCGCGACGCCCGGCGTGTCGGACGGCGACGTCAGCACGGTGAAGATCGACGGATCGGGGTGATCGAACGACACGGTGCCGATGGCGTTGAAGCGGGCCAGGTCGTACTTGTACGGCGCGTAGTTGCCGTGCCACGCCACGACGTCCAGCGGCGAGTGATCGATCCGCGCGGACCAGAGCCGCCCGCCGAATTTCGCGATCAGCTCGAACTCGCCATCGAGGTCTTCGAAGGCGGCCACCGGCGTGAGGAAGTCGCGCGGATTGGCGAGTCCGTTCGAACCGATCGGCCCGAGATCGGGCAGGCGGAACGGCGCGCCGAAGTTTTCGCAGACGTAGCCACGCGCATCGGCTCCATCGAGCTCGACGCGGAACTTCGTCCCGCGCGGGATCACCGCGATCTCGCCCGGCTGCACGTCGATGACGCCGAGCTCGGTGCGCAGCGTCAGCGCGCCGCGCTCGGGAACGAACAGCAGCTCGCCGTCGGCGTCGTAGAAGTAACGCCCCTCCATCGAGCGATTCGCCGCATAGATGTGGATGCCGACGCCGATATGCTGCATCGAGTCGCCGTTGCCTGCGATGGTCACCAGCCCGTCGATGAAGTCGGCCGGCTCGGACGGAATCGGCAACGGATCCCATCGCAGTTGATTGGGAGGCGTGGGAACTTCATCGAACGGCGACCCGCGCAGCAGCCGCGAGTCCATCGGCGCAAACGGCTCGTGCATCACGCTCGGCCGGATGCGATACAGCCACGAGCGCCGCTGCATCGCGCGCGGCACCGTGAACGCGGAACCGCTGAACTGTTCGGCATACAGCCCGAACCTCACCCGCTGCGGCGAGTTCTGCCCGACCGGCAGCGCGCCTTCGATCGCTTCGGTGGCGTGTTCGTTGTGGAAGCCGGACAACATCCTACAGATTGCCCCTTCTCGCCTGCTCTCTCTCGATCGACTCGAAGAGCGCCTTGAAGTTTCCCTTGCCGAATCCGCGCGCGCCTTTGCGTTGCAGGATCTCGAAGAAGACCGTCGGACGGTCCTGCACGGGCTTCGTGAAGATCTGCAACAGATAGCCCTCTTCGTCGCGATCGACCAGGATCCCCAGTTTCTGCAGTTCGTCGAGCGGCTCGTCGATCGTGCCGACGCGCGCGGGCAGCTCGGCGTAGTAGCTGTCGGGGACGGTCAGGAACTCGACGCCGTTCTTCTTCAGCTTCGCGACCGTGTCGATCACGTCGCCGCAGAGCAGCGCCACGTGCTGCACGCCCGGGCCGTAATACCACTCCAGGTACTCCTGGATCTGGCTCTTCTTCTTGCCCGCCGCAGGCTCGTTGATCGGGAACTTCACCACGCGGTTGTCGTCGCTCATCACGATGGACATCAGCGCCGAGTACTCGGTGTTGATGTCCTTGTCGTCGAACGTGATGTAGCGCGAGAAGCCCATCACGTTGCTGTACCACTCGCACCACGTCGACATCGCCCCGAGCTCCACGTTGCCGACCATGTGATCGACCGCCGCGATGCCGACCGGCTCGCCCGGGATCTCCGCGGGCGTGAATCCCGGCAGGAACGCGCCGTCGTAACCCGTGTAGCTGAGGAAGGAGTGGATCGTGTCGCCGTACGTGCGGATGGCCGCGCGCCGCACCGTCCCGCGCTCATCGGTCAGATCGTGCGGCTCCGCCACGCCGGTCGCCCCGCGCCGTAACGCCTCGTGATACGCAAAGTCGGCATCCTCGACGAGCAGCGCGATATCGCGCACCCCATCGCCATGCCGGCGGATGTGCTCGCTCGCCGCATGATCGGGATCGAACGGCGTGGAAATCACGAAGCGCACTTTCTGCTGCGCCAGCACATACGACGCAAACTGGCGGTTCCCCGTCTCCAGCCCTGCATATGCAAGCTGCGAGAACCCAAACGCCTTGCGGTAGAAAAACGCCGCCTGCTTCGCGTTCCCGACCCAGAACTCGACATGGTGGATGCGCTTGAGCCGCAGCGGATTCCCGCCGGACTCGGCGACGTCGCGAAGGGAAGGGGTGGTGGCAGTGGTGACGGTCATGGTTCGTTCCTTTGCAAAATTCGGGTGGTGTTTATCACAGCGCCGGCTGAATTTCCCCTCTCCATCCCGCGTTACCATCGCTTTCGCACATGTTCGACAAGTTCCACGAAGAATGCGGTGTCTTTGGCGTCCTAGGCAGGCAGGACGCGGCGAATCTCGTCTACCTCGGGCTGTATGCGTTGCAGCACCGGGGGCAGGAGTCGGCGGGGATTGCCTCGGTCACGGACGACAACCGGATCGTTTCCGAGAAGGAGATGGGGTACGTCGCGGATGTGTTCACGCCGGCGCGGCTGGCGCGGTTGCCGGGGGACACGGCCATCGGACACGTGCGGTATTCGACCGCGGGCGGGTCGATGCTGTGCAATGCGCAGCCGATCGTGGCGTTCACGTCGAAGGGGCCGATCGCGGTCGCGCACAACGGCAACCTGATCAACGGGGGCGAGCTCCGCAGTCAGCTCGAGGCCGAGGGGGCGATCTTCAACTCCACGGCCGACAGCGAGGTCATCGTTCATCTGATCGCGCGGTCGAAGAAGCCCGATCTCGAGAGCGCGTTTCTCGATGCGCTCTCGCAGCTTCAGGGCGCGTATGCGATGGCGCTGCTCGCGCCGGGCCGCATCTTTGCGGCGCGCGATCCGTACGGCTTCCGCCCTCTGGTCCTCGGCAAGCTCGACGATGCTTACGCGATCTCGTCCGAGACCTGCGCGTTCGACCTCATCAGCGCGGAAACGGTGCGCGAGGTGGGAGCGGGCGAAGTGCTGGTCATCGAGCGTCCGTTGGGCGTCCCGTCGGTGCGCGTCGTCCGCGAAGGCAAGGCGCCGCGCGAGGCGCGCTGCATCTTCGAGCACGTCTACTTCGCGCGGCCCGACTCGGTCGTGTTCGGCAACAGCGTCGCCGCGGTGCGGCAGAAGTTCGGCGCGCAGCTGGCGCGGGAACACCCGATCGACACGGACAACGCCATCGTCGTTCCCGTACCCGACTCGGGCGTTTATGCGGCGCTCGGCTATGCGCAGGAGAGCGGCATCCCGTTCCAGTACGGTTTGGTGCGCAATCACTACGTCGGGCGCACGTTCATCGAGCCGAAGCAGGCCATCCGCAGCTTCGGCGTGAAGGTGAAGCTCAACCCGGTCCATCACCTGGTGAAGGACAAACGCATCGTGCTGATCGACGACTCGATCGTGCGCGGTACGACCTCGAAGAAGATCGTGCGCATGCTCAAGGACGCGGGCGCGGCGGAGGTGCACATGCGCATCTCCTCGCCGCCGACCTCATGGCCGTGCTACTACGGCATCGACACGCCGGAGCGCACGCAGCTCATCGGCGCCACCCAAAGCCTCGACGAGATCCGCTCCTTCATCGAAGCCGACTCCCTCGGCTATCTCAGCGAAGAGGGGATGCTCGAGGCCGTGCGCAACGGCGACGATCCGCGCGAGCGTTACTGCACCGCGTGCTTCAGCGGGACGTATCCCGTGACTCTCGATCGGCCTTCGGAGACGCAGACTCCTGCGTTGAGCGAGCCGGCGTAGTGACTTCGTTCGCGCGCGGGACTTCGGTCGCGACGTCGCCGAGACCTTCGTTGAGCAGCTGTTCGATGAGCGCGCGGTAGTGCAGCATCGACTGCCGCAGGTCTTCCGTCGACGCACCGCCGGGCGCGCCTTCCATCACGCGATGTCCGGCGCGGTAATGCTCGACCACGCGCGGATGCTTCACCGACAGATGCGCGGCGTGCTTGTCGAAGTCGCCCATCGGGTACCCCTGCACGCGCATGATGTCCGCGACGAGCTCGTCCGCTTCGACGACGGCCGACGTCGGACGCTCGAGGAAATGCTGCTCGACGCGTTGCCAGTCGCCGCGATAACGATTGCGCTCCGCGGCGGTCAGCGGACGGATGTCGTACTTTTCGACTTCCTGCGCGCGCGCCACGAGCTCGCGCTCGGCACGCTTGCGATTGCCCGCCGAGCCGACGGCATGATCGTATTCATTGCCGAACTTCTCGCGCAGTGATTCCGTGCGCGCACGCCGCGATCCGCGCGCCATCAAACCGGCGATGACGAGCAGCGCGAGCGCCACGAGACCTACCCAGATCCAGACGGGGTCGATTGCCATGGATTGCCTCCTGCACCGATGCAGGGGCAAGTGGCGTGCCCTCTACCGGCCATCACGGTCGCGATGACATTGCCGGGCGCCGGTCCAGCAGCAACCTCGACATTTCCTCGGCGGGAACGGGACGGCTGAAGTAGTAGCCCTGCGCTTCGTCGCATTCACGGCTGCGGAGGAATGCGAACTGTTCCGCGGTCTCCACGCCTTCCGCAACGACGCGCAGCCGCAGGCTTCGGGCCATGCCGATCACGGCCGACACGATGGCGGCGTCGCCGTTGTTCGAGGTGATGTCGTTGACGAACGCGCGGTCGATCTTCACGGCATTGAGCGGGAAGCGCTTGAGGTAGTTCAGCGAGGAGTAGCCCATGCCGAAGTCGTCGATGGAGATGCCGACCCCCAGCGCGCGCAGCGCGTGCAGCGTCTCGACGGTCATGTCGGCGTTCTGCATGGCGGTGGTCTCGGTGATCTCCAGATCGAGCGATGACGGCCCGAGGCTCGATTCGTCGAGCGCGCTGCGCACCATTTCGACGAGATCGTGCTGCTGGAACTGGCGCGCGGAGAGATTCACGCCGATGCGCATCGGTCCCGCGCCGCGATCGTGCCACTCCCGCATCTGTTTGCACGCGGTGCGCAGCACCCATTCGCCGAGGGGCAGGATGAGCCGCGTCTCTTCGGCGATGGGGATGAAGGACGCCGGCTCGACGACGCCGCGCAGCGGATCATTCCAGCGCACCAGCGCCTCGACGCCGATGGTGCGTCCGGTGACGAGATTGATCTGCGGCTGATAGGCGAGCATCAACTGCTGATCGCGCACCGCGGTGCGCAGGCGGCTCTCGACCGCGAGACGTTCGAGCGCGCGGCTCTTCATCTCGTCGGTACAGAGTTGGTACGTGTTGCGCCCCTCCGCCTTCGCGCGATACATGGCGCTGTCGGCGTTGCGCAGCAGCGACTCCGGATCGAGTCCGTCGTCCGGATAGAGCGCGATGCCGATGCTCGCGGAGACGACCAGCGGCATGGTGCCGATCGTGAGCGGCTCCTGCACGGCGGCCAGGATTTTCTGCGCGACGCTCACCGCATCCTCGGGATGGCGCAGGTCGGAGAGGATGATGGTGAACTCGTCGCCGCCGAGGCGCGCCACCGTGTCGTCATCGCGCACGCATTCGCGCAGCCGGCGGGCCATCTCCAGAAGCAGCTCATCGCCCGCGGTGTGGCCGAGCGTGTCGTTGATGGTCTTGAAGTGATCGACGTCGATGAACATCACCGCCACCGCGCGGTTGTTGCGTTTGGCGCGCGTGAGGCTGTGGCGCAGGCGATCGGTGAACAGCTTGCGGTTGGGCAGGTGCGTGAGCACGTCGTGGTACGCGTGGAACTCGATCTGTTCTTCGGCGCGTTTCCGGTCGCTGATGTCGACCACCGTCGCGTGGACCACTCCGTTCGTCGCGTCGCCGACCAGCACCAGATTCGCGAGCACCCAGAGCACGCGTTTGTCCGCGCGCCGCAACTCCACCTCGACGCTGTTGAGCGTGCCGACGCTGAGCAGCAGCGCGCTCAGCTCCTCGGCCTCGCTCGCATTCGCGTACAGCGAGGCCATCGATCGTCCCACCAGCTCCGCGCGCCGGCTTCCGAGCATGCCCGCGAAGGTCGTGTTGCAGTCGACGATCGTGCCGTCGAGACGGCTCACGCAGACGCCCGCGGCGTTCTGTTCGAACAGCAATCGATAGCGGATCTCGGACTCGCGCAACGCCGCCTCGGCCGTGAAGCGCGCCGTGACGTCGCGGAAACTCCACACCCGGATCGTCTCCACGTCCTCGACCTGTCTGCCGATCGAGTAACGCTCGAAGCGGCGTCCGTCCTTCATCTCCAGCAGGTCGAAGCTCTCCGCCGCCGGCTGCGCGTTCAGCGCCTCGACGGAGCTGACGAACTCCTTCGGATCGGCCAGCTGCTCGACGATGTACTCCAGCGCGCGGCGATCGTCGCCGCTGTCCATCACCTCCTGCGGGATGTTCCACATCTCCAGGAAGCGGTGGTTGTACGAGACGATGCGGTTGCCGTCGCCGATGACCAGGATGCCGTCGGCGGTGGAGTCGAGCGTCGACTGCAGGAGCGTCACGGCCTGCAGCACTTCGCGCTCGGCGCGTTTGCGGTCGCGCATGTCGCGGCCGATGATCACCGCTCCCGCGGGATTGCCGTCGTGCACGACCGGCGCGATGGAGAGCGTGAGATCGACGCGCTCGCCGGTGGCGGTGGTGAAGAGATGTTCGTCGTTGCGCAGCGAGCGGCGCTGCAGTTTCGCGGAGAGATCGCCGTCCTTCGCCAGCAGGTCGTTGATGCTCTTGCCGGCCAGCTCACTCTCCGGATAGCCGAGGATCGAAGTCGCGGCGCGATTGGCAAACTCGATGCGGCCTTCACGGTCGCAGACGAAGAGCACGTCCGCCATCGTGCTGATGATCTCCTGCGCGGCCAGCGACGGCGTCAGCGCGATCAGGTCGTAGCGGCGGATGGCGCGGCCGGCCACGATCACGAATCCGAGGATGGCCGCATAGCCGAACGGATACGCCGCGATGCCGTACTTCGGCAGATAGTCGACGCAGCCGAGGTAAGCGATGCCGAACGCGAGGATCAGCGCGCGGATGCGCAGCTTCTCGGTACCGCGCGCGTGCGGATACGCGCGGAGGAACTCCACCAGCGACCCGATCAGATAGCCGAAGAAGAACACCAGAAACGCGGCGCCGACCATCGGCGAGTAACGCGGGTAGAAGCCGAACCAGTACTGCTGCACGTTCGGGATGAGCAGGTCGGTCAGCACGGCGATGGCGCTGAAGAACGCGGCGCCGCTCCAGGCCGCGACGTGCGCGAGACGGCGGCGGCGCTCGATGCGCAGCATCTCGACCGTGAACCAGTAGATGGCCGGCGCGATGAACGGCACGCCGAAATACGCGCGGCGTGCCCACTGGAGCGCGGCCGCGGCGTCATGCGTGCTGTAGAGGAACGTGAATGCCGTCATCCAGATCGCGACCACGGCGGTCATGGTGAAGAACGCCGCGCTGACGCTGGTGAAGCGGCTGAGCATCACCCGCAGCCCGAACACGACGATCAGCACAGCCGTCAACGCGACCGGAATCGCGGACGGTGAAAACACATACACCCCTGGCATGGAGGCAAGCATGGTGGAGCCGATTTTTGCGCTGACGGAACCCGGCGGTCATTGTAGGCGAGCAAGCTCGGATTCGGCAGCGATGAATCCGAACGAGCTCCACTGTGGGCCAGCCACGATCCGTTCGAAGACCGGCTTCGCCTTCTCCGGCTGACCGCCGTACAGCCACCAGTTGCCAATGCCGTACAGCGTGGTCGCGCCGTCGACGGTGGCCGGATTCTCGTTGCTCAGCTCCTCGGGCGCGATCTCGCCGCGATACATCAGCAGGAGTCTGTGGTACGCGGCGTTTTCGATGATGTCCATGTCCGTGCTGACCGGCTCCAGCACACTCTCCGCTTCAGCCGGCCGGCCCAGGCGGCGCAGCGTCACGTACAGCCAGTGCGACGCGGAGACCACGCCGTCGGGATTCTTCGACAGCGCGAGGCAGGTGCGCCAGGCCGGCAGCGCTTTCTCGAAATCGCCGCGCAGGTAATGTGCGAGGCCGAGGTGATACCAGATGTTCGACTGCAATGTGGTGAGCGGGATGTTGCGCGCGTTCGGGAGGCCGTCCGGCTCGATGGCGTCGGGCTTTCCGCGCTCGAGCTGCGCGGCTTTCGTCAGATCGGCAACGGCGCGATCGAACTGGCGGAGCGTGATCCAGCGATGGCCGCGATGGCGGAGCATGCGCGCGTCCCTCGGATGCTTACGTGCGCCTTCAGTGAAGATCTCGATCGCTTGCGCGTAGTCGCCGAGGTACGCCGTGCGGCGTCCGAGCCAGATGATGGCGTCTGCGTCGTGCGGATTCTTCTCGTAGCTCGCGCGTGCCTCGGCGAGATTCTTTTCGAAGAGCGCACGGGTTTCGGCGGAGAGGATGGGGGCCGGGGGTGTGGGCAGAGGTGGCGTTGGCTGCGTCGTCGCGCACGCGGTGAGGAGCAGGAGAGCGACGGCGGCCTTGCGCATGGCGTTAGAGTCTACACATGCATCCCGACATCGTGATCCTCGGGGCGGGCGTGATCGGGGCGAGCGTCGCGTATCACCTGGCGCGGCGCGGCTGTTCGGTGACGGTGCTCGATCGCGCGCCTGATTTCGGCGGCGGTAGTACGGCGAAGGCGACGGGCGGATTTCGCGCCCAGTTCGATAACGAGACCGAGGTGCGGCTCTCGATGCGAGCGCGCGAGAAGCTGCTCGCGTTTCCGGACGAGATCGGATGCGACTCCGGCTACCGTCCGCGCGGCTATCTCTTTCTGGCGTGCAGCGAGGACGATCTGCGCGCGTTGCGCGATGCGCAGAGCGTGCAGCATGCGTGCGGATTGCACGAGGCGCGGATGGTATCGGCGGACGAGGCGCGCACGATCAATCCCGCGATCGGCGACGCCACCGTCCTCGGCGGCGCGTTCTGTCCGACGGATGGATTCGTGCGGCCCATGAGCATCCTGCACGGCTATGCCGATGCGGCCGCGCGATCGGGAGTGCAGTTCCGCTTCGGCGTGGAACATCGCGGCTTCGTCGTCGACGGCGATCGCGTGACGGCGGCGCGGACGTCCGCGGGCGACGTACACGCGGGTGTGTTCATCAATGCCATGGGCGCGTTTTCGGGCGCGCCGGTCGTGCCGGTGCGGAGGAACATCGCCGCCACGGTGGCCACGAGCGCGCTCGACGAGTCGATGCCGATGACCATCTGGTCGCGCGACTGGTATCACCTGCGCGTCCGCGACGGGCGCGTGCTGCTGGTGTGGCCGGACGATCCGCCGTACGAGCACTGGCTGGCGTGGGTGCTGCGCCTGACGCACGAGCGCGTGCCGTGTCTCGCGGACGTGGCCATCGAGGAGTGCTGGAGCGGGTTTTACGAGATGACGCCGGATGGGAAGGCGCTGCTGGGACGATCGCCCGGCTACGCCAATCTGTATCTCGCGACCGGGTGCTCGGGGCATGGCGTGATGCATTCGCCGGTGCTCGGCGAGCTGATGGCGGAGATGGTGGTGGACGGGCGGACGGGGATGGATGTGAGCGCGTTGCGGCCCGAGAGGTTTCGCGAGTCCCACCCGTCATCCTGAGTACAGCGAAGGATCTCAGAATGCGAGGTCGCCGCATCTTGAGATCCTTCGCTGGCGCTCAGGATGACGAAGGGGCGACGAGCAGACTGCAGCACGTCACGCCGCCTTCCGCTTTCGCAAGCTCGTCCGCGTCGACGGTTCTTACGTCGAACCCGCGCGCTTCCAATATGGCGCGAGTACGCGTGTACGCGGCCGGATAGATCAACACGTTTCCAACGCGCATGGCGTTCGCGCCGAACGGTTCGATCGCATCGATGAACGTGAATCCCGCGAATGGTGCGAGGTCCACCCATTCGCGATTGACGAGCAGCGTGTCGTCCGAAACGGCGGTCACGGCCGTCTTGAGATGCAACGCACCGTGCACGTCGACGCGGATCACTTCACGTCCGGTGAGCGCGCGCAGCTGGCGCATCGCTTCGTCGTTCGTGCGCGAGGAGCAGCCGACGTAGATCCGGTCACCGAGCACGAGCACGTCGCCGCCGTCGAGCGTCGCCGGCGCTTCGATGCGCACGAGCGGGCGATACGGCGCGAGCGCGTCGGCAACGACCGCGATCTCGCCGCGCCGCGATTCCGCGCCCGGACGCGTGATCACGGCCAGGTCCTCGAGCACGACGGCCGTGTCTTCGATGAACACGCAATCGGGATGCGCGGCGTCGGCGGGCAGCGCGATCACTGCGCAGCCGAGGGAGGCGAGCAACGCGCGGTACTGCTCGTGCTGCGCGTGCGCGCGCTCGTAGTCGATCGGCACGCGCTCCAGATGCGTGAGCTCCGCGTGAGCGATCGACGGGCTGACGTCGCGGGTCATGGCAATCACGCGATGGCCTCCCGGATCGCATCGCGAATCGTCTCCGCTTCGCCGACGAGACTGTGATCGCCTCGTTCGAGCTCGATGAAGCGCGAGCCCGGAACGAGACCCGCGCGCTCCCACGTGCGCCAGATCTCTTCTACGATCGCGAACGGCACCGTCTCGTCCTTGCGTCCCATGAGCACGGTCACGCGCGATGGCGGCGGAGCGTCATCGACGTGCAGCCGCGTCATCTGCTCGAAGAAATGACGATGGATCGGCGCGTCGGCATTGCGCGCGTAGTTGAAGGTCATGACCGGATCGCCATCGGGGATCTTCGTCTGCCAGCGCCGGGCCACGCCGAGCGCCGGCGCGATCAGCACCATCGGCACGTGCAGGCCCTTTCGTGCGGCCGCGAGCGCCACCAGCGCGCCGAGGGAACTGCCGACCATGGCCCGGGGCGGAGTGGCCTGGGCGGTGGCGAGCGCATGCGTGACCACAGCATCGAAATCGAGCCGCTCGAACGAAGGCACGTTGAGATCGGGCGCATTCAGCTCGATCGCGTGCGGCGCGAGCAACGGCCGCAGCGCGGTGATCTTCGCGCTCGCGGGCGACGAGGCGAAGCCGTGGAAGTAGAGCACTGACGTCATTGCGGACGCAGCGTACAATCACGCATCCCAATATGACCACCCCGGCTCGCGGCGCTGAACCGGATGCCGAGCTCACCGCTCGCATCGAATCCTCGGACGATCGTTCCTCGCGCCGCAACCGCGTCCAGGCTTCCCAGTTCGCGCCCGGCACGATCGTCGCGGACCGCTATCGCATCGCCGGCATCCTCGGCTCCGGCGGCATGGGCGAGGTCTACCGCGCGGACGACACCAAGCTCGATCAGCCGGTGGCGCTGAAGTTCCTTCCCGCCCGTCTCGCACGCGATCCGATCCTGCTGGCGCGCCTGCACGACGAAGTACGTCTCGGGCGTCAGGTCTCGCATCCGAACGTCTGCCGTCTCTACGACATCGTCGATTGGCAAGGCGCGCACTTCGTGGCGATGGAGTACGTCGACGGCGAAGACCTGGCCAAGCTGCTGCGCCGCATCGGACGCCTCGCTCACGACAAAGCGGTCGACATCGCGCGGGGCATCGCGGCGGGCCTCATGGCCGCGCACGCAAAGGGCATCCTCCATCGCGACCTCAAGCCGGCCAACATCATGATCGACTCGCGCGGCGAGGCGCGGATCATGGACTTCGGTCTGGCGCTCTCCGACGACGAAGACGACGCCACCATCGCCGGCACGCCGGCGTACATGGCGCCGGAGCAGCTCAGCGGCGCGCAGGCAACCGTGCAGAGCGATCTCTATTCGCTCGGCCTGGTGATGTACGAGCTCTTCACGGGCAAGCGCGCCCATTCCGCGCACACGCTGCCGGAGCGGATACGCGATGCCAGCGAGATCGCCACGCCGTCGAGCATCGTGCGCGAGCTCGATCCGGCGGTGGAGCGGATCATCCTCCGCTGTCTTTCCGCCGATCCGGTGCAGCGTCCCCACTCCGCGCGCCAGGTGATCGAGTCGTTGCCGGGCGGCGACCCGCTGGCGGCGGCGATGGCCGCGGGAGAAACGCCCTCGCCCCGCATCGTGGCCGCCGCGGGAAGCGAAGGCAGCCTGCGGCCCGCCGTCGCGTGGTCGATGCTCGGCGCGATCGTGCTGATGCTGGTGCTGATGCTGATGCGCACGCGCGACGGACGCGCGCTGTCGTCGTGGGGATTGAGCACGCCGCCCGAAGTGCAACGCGTGCGCGCAGCGGAAGTGCTGCGGCGATTGGGCTTGCCGGAGCAGCCGTTCCGGACCTCCGGCTTCGAAGAAAAAGTGAACTACCACGCCTGGGTCTACGTGAACGACCGCTCTCCGCGGAAGTGGGAGCGGTTCCGGCGCGGATTGCCGCGCGTCACGTTCTGGCTGCGCGAAGAGCCGGCGCCGGTGATGGATGATCGTCCGGGAGCGGCCAATCCGCGGCCCGATCGCCTCTATCCGCCGCCAGCCGCGCCGAACGCTTCGATGATCGAGATCGACGCGCGCGGACGGCTGATCTCGTTGAAGAGCATCGCCGCCGAATCATGGAAGCCGCGGCCTCTCGACTGGAATCAAATCCTCGATGCCGCCGGTCTTCGCGGAGCCGCGCTCACGCAGACCGCGCCGCGCGGCGTTCCTCCTGTGGCTGCCGATGCACGCGCGGCATGGAGCGGCAAACATCCGGACGACGGCACGCCGATTCGCGTCGAGGCGGCGGCGTGGCAGGGCGTGCCGGTGTTCTTCCAGATCACCGCGCCGTGGGACGAGAAGGACGTCACCGCGCAGATGCCGTTCGGCGGGACCGGCTTCGGCAGGTTCATCCTCTTTCTCGGTCTTGCGGCGATCGCGTTCGGCGTGGTGCTGGCCTGGCGCAATCTGAGACTGCGGCGCGGAGACCGCACGGCCGCGGTGCGGATCGGCGCGGCGATGTTCGTTCTCGACTTCGCGGCCATGATGATCATGGCGGAGCACGAGCCGGTGTTCGACTACGAACTGAACATTCTCAGCTGGTCGTTCGCGCGAGCCCTCGCCTCGGCGGCCTTGTTTGCGTTGCTCTACATCGCCGTGGAGCCGTACGTGCGCCGCCGCTGGCCCGATCGCCTGATCTCGTGGGCTCGCCTCGTCGCGGGACGATGGCGCGATCCGATGATCGGCCGCGACGTGCTGATCGGCATCATCGCGGGCCTGTTGCACGGCGTGCTGGCCTCGCATACGCGCAATTTCGGCGAGCTGTTTTCGGGGATTGCGCCGGAGCCGTTTTCGGGCGTCATCGGCTACCTGGCCATTCCCGGCGGGGGCGTCAGCCATTTTCTGACCGGCGTGTCGTCGGGAATCGTCACGTCGCTGGTGCTGATGACCGTCCTGATGATCCTGACCATCGTATTGCGGCGCCGCTGGCTGGCCGTGGCGGCGTTCTTCCTCCTGACGTTCCTCGGTTTCCGCATGGCATCGACCGAGCTGTGGACGCTGCCGGCGTTCGCGCTCATCAGCGCATTGTTCACGCTGGTCGTGTCACGGTTCGGCATGCTGGCCGTGGCAGCGATGCAGATCGCGTTCTACGTGATCTTCTTCATGCCGCTGCCGGACGCGCTCACCTGGTACACGGCCCGCGGCATGACCACCGTGGTGCTGCTGCTCGCCTGCGCGATCTGGGCGTTCTACACGTCCCTCGGCGGGCAACGCGCGTTCGCGGCGAACGTGCTGGACGATTAGTCCAGCAGCCGGTACGCGCCCTGCGCGCCCGGCGGCACGGGCTCGAATTCCTCGAAGCGCATCTCCTCGCCCGCGCGGTCGCGCACGGCCTGCGTGACCAGGATCTCGTAACCCTTCGCGTACGTCTCGCCGAGGATGCAGGCGGAGTTGACTTCGTTGCCGAAGACGTCGGCGTCGCCGATGCGGAGCACGTGTCCAAAACCGAGTCCGATGCCGAGGAGCACGTGCTCGACCGGATCGTGTGCGGCGTTGTAGCGGCGCGTGGTGCGCTGCATCTCGATCGACGCGTGCAACGCCTTCTGCACGTTGCGGAAGATGACCATGAAACTGTCGCCTTCGACCTTCAGCAGGATCCCGTCGTGACTCTCCACCACCGGGATGAGCATCCGCTCGGCCTCATAGATGGTCTGGAGAAAGTGGATGATCCCGAACTCCGCCACGCCGCGCGAGAAGCCGGCCAGGTCGGTGGCCATCACGCACCACTCCTCGCCGAACAGGTCCCAGATGCGCTGATCGATCGACGCGCGATCGGCGCCCGGCTGCAAGCGCTCCGTCATCAACTTCTGCAGCCGGTCTTCGGATGCGCCGTGAACGACGTTGCGGCGGAAGGACATTGTGTCGATTGTAATTCGCTACCCGTCGTTCACAGCCCTGTCGCAAACGCCACCTATGATCGCCGCACAGGAGGAAGTCATGCATCGCAGATTCATCACAACCCTGGCGCTGAGCGTCCTGGTGACGGCGAACGCCGCCGCGCAGGCCCTCAGCACGCCGCCCAGCGGCGACAATCAGAAATCGTCCGTTACGCAGCACATCGGCCTCGTCGCAGTGACCATCGATTACAGCAGCCCGGACGTGCACGGGCCCGACGGCACCGATCGCCGCGGCAAGATCTGGGGCACGCTCGTTCCGTACGGCGCGCCGGACGATCCGTTCGGCACGTGCACCGAGTGCCCGTGGCGCGCCGGCGCGAATCAGAACACGGTCCTCACCGTCTCGCACGACGTGAAGGTCGAAGGCCAGCCGCTGCCCGCCGGCCGCTATGGCTTGTTCATGATCCCCGGCCAGGACGAGTGGACGGTGATCTTCTCGAAGAACGCGGACTCGTGGGGCTCGTACTTTTACGACGCGAAGGAAGACGCGCTGCGCGTGAAGGTGAAGCCTTCGAAGGCGGAGTACAACGAGTGGCTGACGTACGAGTTCACCGACCGCAAGCCGTCCACGGCCACGGTGGCGCTGAAGTGGGAAGAGCTGCAGGTGCCGTTCACGATCTCGGTCGACAACGCCGTCGACCTGCACATGGCCCGCATCCGCGACGAGCTGCGCAACTTCCAGGGCTTCAACTGGCAGAACTGGATGGGAGCGGCGAGCTACGCGCTGCAGGTGAAGCGCAACGACGACGCGCTGGAGTTCGCGGATGCGGCGGTGAATCGCGCCGGCATCGGCGTGGAGAACTTCCAGACGCTGAACATGCTCGCCCGCGCGCAGGAAGCAGCCGGCAAGACCGCGGAAGCGGCGGCGACGCGCGAGAAGGCGCTCACCCATCGCACCGCCGGTCCCATCGAGCTCCACGGCGCGGCCCGCCAGCTCCTCGGGCAGGGCAAGAAGGACGAGGCGTTGAAAGTGTTCGAGCTGAACGCGAAACGCCATCCCAATCAGTGGCCCGTCCACGTCGGCCTCGCCCGCGGCTACTCAGCGGTCGGCCGATACAAGGACGCGCTCAAACACGCCAAGCTCGCGCTCGCCCAGGCGCCGGACGACGTGAACAAGAAATCCCTCGCCGACGGAATCAAGAAGTTGGAAGAGGGGAAGGATATGAATAGCTGACGGACGGCGTTAGGCGGGAGGCGTTTGGGAGTCTTCGCCACTACGACCACTCCCAAATGCCCAACGCCTAACACCTGACGCCTCGTCTCTAGGTGCCGACGACCGTCAGCCTCACGCGAACCGGCAAAACTGTCCTGCGTTGCATAGGGATGGCATTATGCAACTTTTCAGAGTCATGGCAAGTCAGAAAAGGACATCGATCGGCCGGATTTCTGTTACGTAACCGTTTTCATCGCGGCGGTGTAAACTTCGCCGTCCCATGCCAGCGTCCACGTCACGTCAGTTTCCGCGCGGGTTTCTCTGGGGTGCTGCAACGGCCGCGTATCAGATCGAAGGCTCCCCTCTCGCCGACGGCGCCGGCGCGAGCATCTGGCACCGCTTCAGCCACACCGCCGGCCGCACCGCCAACGGCGACACCGGCGACATCGCCTGCGATCACTACAACCGGTATCGCGAAGACGTCGCGCTCATGCGCGAGCTCGGATTGCAGGCCTATCGCTTCAGCATCTCCTGGAGCCGCGTGCTGCCCGACGGCACCGGCAAGGTCAACCAGCGCGGCCTGGACTTCTACAAGCGTCTCGTCGACGAGCTGTTGAACGCGGGCATCCAGCCGCTGGCGACGCTCTATCACTGGGACCTGCCGGCGGCGCTCGACGATCGCGGCGGCTGGCTGAACCGCGACACGAGCTCGTGGTTCGCCGAGTACGCGCAGGTGATGTTCGACGCGCTCGACGGGCGCGTGCAGACGTGGGCGACGCTGAACGAGCCGTGGGTGGTGAGCGACGGCGGATATCTGCACGGCGCGCTCGCACCCGGACATCGCAACCGGTTCGAGGCGCCGATCGCATCGCACAACCTCCTGCGCGCGCACGCCGCGGCGCTGGAGGTCTATCGCGGCACGGGCAAGCATCGCATCGGCATCGTGGTGAATCTCGAGCCGAAGTACGCGCACTCCGGAAGCGATGAAGACGCCGCCGCCACACGGCGCGCGGATGCGTACATGAACCGCCAGTATCTCGATCCGCTGTTCTTCGGCGAGTACCCGCCGGAGATGCGCGAGATGTTCGGCGAGGCCTGGCCGGAGTTCCCCTCCAGCGATTTCGCAAAGCTGCGGCAGCCGGTCGATTTCATCGGCGTGAACTACTACACGCGCGGCCTGACGCAGAACGATCCGAACAACGTCATCGAGCGCGCCACGCGCGTCCGCAATCCGCGCGCGACCTACACGGACGTCGGCTGGGAAGTGTTCCCGCAAGGGCTCACCGACATCCTCCTGTGGGTGACCGAGCGCTACGGCAAGCCGCCGATCTACATCACCGAAAACGGCGCAGCGTTCTACGACCCGCCGGTGGCGCACGACGGCACGCTCGACGATCCGCTGCGCGTCTCCTATCTCCGCCAGCACCTGAACGCGGTGCTCGACGCGATCGAACAGGGTGCCGACGTCCGCGGCTACATGGTCTGGTCGCTCCTCGACAATTACGAGTGGGCCCTCGGATACTCGAAACGCTTCGGCGTCGTGCATGTCGACTACGGCACGCAGCAGCGCACCCCAAAAGCGAGCGCGCGCTTCTATGCCGGCGTGATCCGTCAACACGGGCTCTGATCTGGCAGCGCTCTTGCCGTGATTCACGGCATGTCCAGACCAAAGACCACTCAGCCCGTCACCGACAACAAAGAACGAGCTCACCAGCAGAATCTCGCGGATCAGCGCCGTCACGGCGGAGGACCGTCGCGCGCGCATTCCGACAAGGACAGCGATCACGAGAAGAAGCCGTCCCGCACCGCACCGAAGTCGGGTGGCTGAGCTCAGGAGAACCGATGAGAGACGACGAACGCGGTCCCGATGAAAAAGCAGGCTCGCAGGACAGGAAGACGCGCACGAAAGGCAATCGCGTGATTCACACGATCCGAGGATCGCTCTATCACGGCGACGTCGGCGAACGTCCGTACGGCCTGACCACCGAACAGTGGAACGAACAGCGCACCGGCACGAAGATCGACGAGCGGCAGGTCCGCGAGGCCGCTCACGACGGCCTCGGCGGGAAGCAGCAGATCGAGCGGCTCAGCGGCGACCGCGACGAAGTGGCGGAGACGAAAAAAGGCGGCGGCACGCAGCGCAGCTGAACGCGGATCACGCCGATCCGAGGTTGCGCGCACGCTCGAGCGCCCGCTGGGCTTCGAGTACGGCTTGCGCCGCGTTTCTCGCGAGCCCCGCGGCGGTTCGCGCCTCCTCTTTCGCCTCTGCGAACCGGGCGTCGATTTCCTGCTTCTGCTTCTCGACGGCCGCCGTACGAGCCGTCGCTTTGGCCAGCGCCGCGTCTGCGCGCTCGGCATCGCGCTGAGCGTCGCGCAGCGCTTTCTCCGCGTTCTTGACCGCCTCCCGCGCTCGAGCCCGCGCGAGAGCCGCCTCTTCCTCCGATTGCTTTTCCCTGGCCGTGCGGCGGAACTGCAGCACTTTCGCCGGCTCCAGCTTTCCGCCATCCATCAGCGCCGCCAGGCCGTCGAAACCGAGAGGCTCGAGGTCCGCGGTCAGACGGCCGGGCTGCGGCGCGCCATCGGTGCGGCCCCATGACGAAAGCGACTCGAACGTGACGCCCATGCGCCGCGTGGCGTCGGGAGTCGCCGCGTGACCCGCCTCGCGAAGAATCGCCGCTGCGCGCGTGGTCAGCTCCGAGGTCATCCGGCGACGTTCGTCGAGTAGCGCGCGGAGATCGCCCGGCCCGCCGGCTTGCGCCTTGCGCACCTTTTCGCCGAGGAGCTGGAGCTTCTCGACTGCCTTCGGATCGCGCCAATAGACCTGATTCACGGCCCACGCCGTTGCCGGTGCCTTCGAGAGCGCCTTGACCAGCTCCGCGTCTGTCGCACGGCCTGCCTTCTTGAGACGCGCGGCCAGCTCGTTTCGAGCGCGGGTGAACTCCTCGAGCGGAAGTTGAAAGAGAGCGTCGATCTCACGCATCAGCGCAGCTCCACTCCCTCCGGCACCACGATCTGCGCGAGCGGCTTCGTGCCCATTCGCAGCACGGCCACGCCGTTTTCGCGTTTCAGCGTGTAGCTCACCGGGCCGAAGTGCGTGGAGATGTTCTCGACGGTCACGCCGCGGTCGAGCCATGCGTCGACGACGCCCGCGGCCAGCACCAGCGTGCCGTCGTTCTCGTAGAGAAACGCGTCGAGCGTGCTGCGGATGAAGTCGGAACCGACCCAGGTGTGCGGCATGTCGCCGATGAACGCCGGCTCGCGCGGATTGCGATGGACGACCTCGGCCCATTGCCGCCAGGCCTGCGGACGCTGATCGTCGAAGAAGTAGTCGCTGAGCGCGCGGGCACGTTCGCGCTGTCCGACGCGGATCAGCGTGCCGACGACGCGCCACTCGTATGGCGTGTAGGTGCGCGGCTCGAGCGCGTGCTCCCAATACTTCTCGAACGTGCGATCGAGCCAGATGCGTGGCAGCACGTCGTCCGCGCCGACCGGATTCAGCGCGATGGTGGTGGACGTGGCGTCGAAGTCGCCGAGCTCCACGGAGCCGGGGATGTAGTCGATCTTGTGCTGCTTCATGGTGGCGTCGATCGACGCGATCAGATCGCGCGTGAACTCGAGCGCGAGCGCGTTGTAGCGAATCAGCTCGCCCATGCTCAGCTCGCGCGCGATGAACGCCGCGTCGCGCAGTCCGCCGAGGATGAAGAACGCGTCCCAGTACGAATGCATCGGCTTCGCGGAATACCCTTCGTGGCTGATCGACGCCGGCACCATGCCCCAGTACGGCGTGCCGCGGTATTGCTCGGTCATCCGCTCGTGGCGCAGTTCGTCGATGTAGTTCACCACGCGCCGCACCACCGGCCACATCTCCTGCAGGAACGCGAGGTCTCTGGTGTGGCGGTAGTACTCGGCCACCAGAAAGAGGAACTGCCCGTGACTGTCGTGCTCCGGCACCGGATCGGGCGCGCCGCTGGTGCTGACGCAACACGGCACGTATCCGTTCTCGGCGATGGCCTTCGCGTACCACTCCAGAAACGTCCGCACCTCGGCGTGATGCCCGAGGCGCAGCAGCGCGGCGGACGTCAGCGAGCCGTCGCGGATCCAGGAGCGCTCGTACGAACGCGAGCCAGGCTGGATCGACGGACCGTCCATGTTCACGAGGATGTAGTGCAGCTGTGCCCGCAGCGTTGCGGCGATGCGCGGATCGGCGGGGACGTCGATTCGCCAGTTGTCCGTTGCCGGTTGCTGACTCGCGGTTCCTCTCGGTCCGAGCGGGATTTTGATGGTGACGTCGTGGCCGTCGAACGCCATCGCCGCCGATGCGAAGCCGGCCTCGTCGCGGACGTCCTGCGCGCCGGGCAGCTTGCCCGCCAGCAGATGTTCGACGATGTCCGCTGCTTCGAATCGTGTCGCGCCGAATGCGGCCGGCTGCGCTTCGATGGTCGCGGATTGTTCGGCATCGACGAGGATCCGCGCGGCGTCGCGGCGGATGCGCGTGACCGGCACCGTACCGCCGGTGCGTTTCAGGAACTGCCACGGCGGATTGACCTGGAACGGGCGGATGGCGAGGAACAGTCTCGCGTTCGCGGCGGTCTCGTAGCGCACCACCAGCGTGTTGTTCTCGACGCGCGGCGTGACGGTGAGGTGCTTCTTCCACGCCACCGACGGCCCTTCGCGCTGTTCGATCGCGACGTCGTTCCAGGTCACCAGCCTGTTGTCGATCCAGAGGAATGGCTCGATGGAAAAGCGCGCGTTGCCCGCCTCGATGATGCCGTCTTCGCTGATCAGCGCCTCCGCTTCTTCTCCGTTCTCTCCTCCGATGACGGTCCAGTACGACTGCTCGCGCTGGAGGTAGCGCGGGTAATGTCCGCGCGGCGATTCCTTCGCCACCGCGAAGAAGAAGTCGTTGTCGCTGCGCATCGGCGGGAGCGCGCGAATCTCGCGCAATCTGGCATCGCCCGCGTAGTTCACGGCGATGCTGCGCGTGTCCGTGTCCGGCAGATGGATGATGTCGCGCCCGCCGTTCGTCGCCGCGACACGATGCGTTCGATGATCGGTGACGATCTCGTACGACGCCGGCGCTTTCTCCCAGTCGAGAATCAGTCCGCCGATCTCGTACAGCTGGTCGCCGCTCCACGGCAGTTTGTCGATCCGCGGCAGCATTCCTTCCGGTGCTGTGTCGAGCGGCGTGATCGCGACCTCGTCGATCCACGCGGTCCCCTTCCCGCCTGTCCCCGCCGTGACGACGATCTCCAGCGCATCGACCTGCTT
>CAMPKJ010000044.1 GCA_946887105.1 uncultured Acidobacteriota bacterium
CGCGTCCCGGCAAATTGCGTGGACTCGAGACCGCGCTCGCGGCGATCGCGGATTGCACGCCAGAAGTTGCCGCTCCGATCACCGGCATCGATGCCTCCACCATCCGCCGCATCGCGCGCGAGTTCGCGGCCGCGCCGTCGGCGGTCTGCTACGGCCGCGTGGGCGTCACGCTGCAGGCGTTCGGCACGCTCAACTCGTGGCTGATCCAGCTCGTGAATCTCGTCACCGGCAATCTCGATCGCGAAGGCGGCGCGCTGCCGGCGCAGCCGCTGATTCCGATCACGGGCCCGGGCACGCGTCCGGGTCACTACGGCAGATGGTCGTCGCGGGTGAGCGGGCTTCCGGAGTCGGGCGGCGAGTTGCCGGTAGCCGTGCTGGCCGAGGAGATCGTCACGCCGGGGGAAGGCCAGATTCGCGGATTGATCACCATCGCCGGGAACCCGGTGCTGTCGACGCCTGACGGACGCGGACTCGACGCGGCGCTCGACTCGCTCGAGTTCATGCTCGCGATCGACATCTATCTCAACGAGACCACGCGCCACGCAGACCTGATCCTGCCGCCGGCGTCGAGCCTGCAGCACGATCATTACGATCTCGTGTTCAACGCACTCGCGATTCGCAACGTGGCGCGATACAACGCCGCGATCTGGCCGCGCGGCGATGACGAGCGCCAGGATTGGGAAATCTTCCGCGAGCTCTGCAGCCGCCTGGCCGCGAAGCTCGGCCGCGAGCAGCCATCGATCGTCTCGACGGCGGATGCGATCGCCCGCCGCCTCGCCCGAGGCACGCACGGCATCACGCTCGATGAGCTCATCGCGGCCGAGCATGGACTCGATCTCGGTCCGCTCGCGCCGTCGCTCCATGACCGCATCGAGACCGCCGATGGCCGGATCGACTGCGCGCCCGCGATCCTGCTGCAGGACTTGCAACGATTCCGCGCGCAGGTCGCGTCCCCGCCTCGCACGTTCCGCCTGATCGGCCGCCGCCATCTGCGCAGCAACAACTCCTGGATGCACCACTCGCATCGCCTGATCAAAGGGAAGCCGCGCGATCGGCTGATGATGCATCCCGATGACCTGACACGGCTCGGCATCGCCGACGGCCAGACCGTCGAAGTCCGCGCGCGTACCGGCTCGGTGCGCATCGCCGTGCAGGCCACCGACGGCATCATGCGCGGTGTGGTCAGCCTTCCGCACGGCTTCGGCCACAATCGTCCCGGCACGCGCCTCGGCCTCGCCGAACAGAACGCGGGCGTCAGCTACAACGACCTCACCGACGCCCGCGCGGTGGATGCGGTCTCCGGCAACGCGGCGCTGAACGGAACGGAGGTCGAAGTCTTCGCCGCGCCTCAGGAGTAAGCTCTGCGCATGCGCAAACTCGTCGCCGCCTGCTGCGTGCTGAGCATTCTCGGTCTGGCCACCGCGGCCGATGCCGCCGGCCGCCGCCGCGCCGTGCGCAAGACCTCGCCCGCCGGTGCGATCGCGCGCGCCGATGCGTATGCCGTGCTGCGCGGCCAGACGCTCACCGTTGCGGCAGCGACCGGCGTTCTCGCGAATGACACCGAGCCGCTGGGCAAGCCGCTCACCGCGGTGCTCGTGAGCGCCACGACGCAGGGCACGCTGACGCTGAACGCGAACGGCGCATTCACGTACGTGCAGGCGGGCGGATCGGCATCGAGCGATTCGTTCACGTACCAGGCGAACAACGGCACCAACGATACCGCCGCCGCCATCGTGACCATCTCCATCACGGATCCGCCGCCGCAAGCCATCCCCGATCTCTTCGAGATCAGCCGCGACACGTCGCTGGCGGTGCCGCCTCCGGGCCTGCTGTTCAACGACACGAGCAACAACGCGGGCATCGCGAGCTACGGCGTGAACGGTACGGAGCAATCCATCCTCGGCACCAACACCGCGACCGCGCAAGGCGGCTCGACGAACGTCACCGCGAACGGCGGGTTCACGTACACGCCGCCGAATCAGTTCACCGGCTCCGATGCGTTCCGCTACGTCCTCACGAACTCCGGCGGCAGTTCGGCGGCGCAGGTCAGCATCACCGTGACGCCGCCCGCGCCGCTGGCCGTCAACGACTCGCACGCGACGACGCAGGGAACGCAACTCAACGTCGCCGCGCCGGGAGTGCTCGGCAACGACGTGCTGGAAGGCGCCACGCTCGCCGGCTACGGCGCGTCCACCGGCAATGAACAGACCACGCCGGGCGCTCCGGCCGCGACCGCGGCGGGCGGCGTGATCCGGCTCGATGCCAACGGCAGCTTCCGCTACGACCCGGCCTCCGGCTTCACCGGCAGCGACTCGTTCCGCTACACGATCGCCAACACCGGCGGCACCGCCACCGCAACGGTCACGTTGCAGGTGACCGCCAGCGACGCCGTCGATTTCACCGTCACCTCGCCCGGCTTCAACTTCCAGTTCAGCGGCGTCTCCGGTATGAATCCGGTGCTCACGCTCACCAGCGGCCGCACGTACCGCTTCCGCATCCAGACGTCATCCATCCATCCGTTCGAGATCCTCGACGCCCCGCCGGGCAGCGTCACGAACAACAACATCTCCAACGGCATCCTCACGTTCGCCGTGCCCGCCGGCCCGGGCGCATATCGCTATCACTGTTCGCTGCACGACTTCGGCAACTCGATCCAAACGACGCCTTGAGAAGCACGTTAGGCACGTTGGCCCGCGGTTTGGACGCTGCTGCCCCGGAGGCTTCCTTTGTATCGTTACCTGCGTTACGTCCCGAAAAATCATCTGAGCCGCGCCATCGGGCGGCTGGTGCACGTGCGGATGCCGAGGCCGATTGCGCGGCGGCTGGTGCGATGGTTCGCGAAGGCGTACCAGATCGACGTCGACGCGGCGGGGAAGCCGCTTCATGAATATCCGTCCATCGGACATTTCTTCATCCGCGATCTGGCCGAGGGGCTGCGGCCGATCGAAGGGGATTTCGTCAGTCCAGTCGATGGCGTGCTGCGCAACTTCGGCCGCATCGAAAACGGGCGCATCGAACAGGTCAAAGGGAAGAGCTACACGCTGGCGCGGTTCCTCGGCGACGCGGACAACGCGCAACGATACGAAGGCGGCACGTTCTTCAATCTCTACCTCTCGCCGCAGGACTATCACCACGTCCACTCGCCGGTCGGCGGCGGCATCGTGCGCAGCGTGCACATCCCCGGAAAGCTGTGGCCGGTGAACGATTGGTCGCTCGCGAACATCGACGAGCTGTTCTCGATCAATGAGCGCGTGGTCACGTACATCGACGGCGCACTCGGACGCGTGGCGGCGGTGATGATCGGCGCGACGAACGTCGGCAAGATCTCGGTCACCTACGACACGTTCATCTCCAACAGCGCGAACACCGATCGCACCGTCGCACGCGATTACAACCCATCCATCCCGATCGCACCCGGCGGACGTCTCGGCACGTTTCACATGGGATCGAGCGTGGTGGTGCTCCTCGAACCGGGACGCGTCGATCTCACCCGCGTGCGCCTCGAATCAGGCCAAAAGGTGCAGTACGGAGCGGCTGTGCTGCGCTGATCGGGGAACGACGGGAGGCCTCCGGCGGCCGGGCCGCGGGCCCGGACCCGCTGTTTGGCCTAGCCTCACCAATGTCGTCGCTGGGTGTGAGAGCAGCATGGGCGACGCGTCCTCCTCACGATCTCTGTGACGAGCTTAGGGTCGGTATCGCAGGCCTAAGCCACCGGTTCGCGCGCGCAGGCGCTCCGATACTGCGCGCGAATAGGGCTAAGGCACTCCGAACTCGACCAAGGCAGTCATCACCGCGCTACGCTCCAGGCCGATCTGCATGTCTTCTATGCTTTTCCCGCTCATTCTCCGGCCACACAGTCACTCCCACTGAAGCGCGTTGCGGTAAACGCGGAATTCGTATCGGGAAACCATACAGATGACCAACTGTTACCGAACCACTCCGTTCCCCAACCATCACGGAACGCATCGCGCGGCTCTTCGGAATCACCGCGGCGAAGTTACCGCGCACCGTCCTAGGATCGTCGGAGTCCCTTATCGCGGTTGCATACACGCGCACAAGCGTGGTGTCTCCATAACGGGTCGCCGTCGTGTGCGTGACCCGTCCTCCACTGCCTAAGAGGACGCCGGTCACTATCACCGCGCCGCCACTCACCGTAGCCTTGAGATCGAGAAGACCCGGTGCGGGAACAGCGTATTCACGCGTAAAACCCCGAACGACGACGAAAGCGGCCAAACCAAAACTTGCGACGGATGCCCCAAGCAGCTTGCGCCTCCGCGTCATGGCTTTCTCCTCGCAACGCGTGCGTCGAGCCCGCGATTGATCTTCCTAATCGAATTCATTAGGGTTACCGGGTTGGGGTAGAGCTGTCCCTTCTTCTTCACAACCAACTGCTCACCTGTCGCCGATCGCCATGCGTCGCGCGCGAAGGTGCTGCAGGTCTTGCTTCCCGTCCACCCATCGGCACCCTGCTTGCGATAGGAGTCGATTATAGCCATCAGTGCGGCCTCATGCGCGTCATCGATCCACATGGTTCGGCTGGTTACATCATACTCGCTGCGATCGGCGTACTCCTCCCAGTGGTCTAGCTCCCAGTCTTGGTTCAGTCCTCGGTCGGCCTGTACGCCGAACCCAAACGTTCCATATGACGTACGGACTCCTCCATCTGGTGTGAATACGATCCATGAATGGCTATCGGTCATCCTCGCGGACGAGGCGCTGCTGTGTGAAGAATAGATGGTGAGCATTCCCGAGAGTCCCGACGGATCGATGGCGTCGATCGGCGAGCTGTTGACGTACTCGTAGAGATTGCCCGATCCGCCGCTAAACCCAACCGGGTCCTTTGTTGTCCACCGTCCCGTTAGCGGGTCATAATCTCGGGCGCCAAAGCGTACCAATCCGGTCTCGGCCTCATACAACCCGCCAGCGAAGCCAAATGGCTGGAAACCCGGGTTTGAGTCCGATAGAACACGTCCGAATTCGTCATACTCGATAGCTTGCACCGTCGTTCCGTCGTCTGTATTGACGACGAGGCGAGGCGAACCCCGGTGGTCGCTGATGATTCGATAGGTCACGCCATGTTTAGTCATGTATTCGGGAACATTTCCGCGTGACCCATAGATAAACCGCGATATCACATCGCTGTCACCGTTGAGCTCAAAAACGATCCGTAGCTGATCCGCATATAACCATCCCTTAACGAGCACGCCGTCGACCTTCTTGCCAACCCGGCGATTCAGCGGATCTATGACATAGTCAAGTCTTTTGCCTGGCATTTGCACGCTGCGAAGGTTTCCGAGACCGTCATAATCGAACGATGTCGTTATGCCGCCGATCGTGCGCGACCGCAGTTCGCCGTTAGCACCATGGGTATACACCGCATCGTCGTATGTCAGCAGGCGATCCTGCTGGTCGTACGTCGCCGTCGTGCTCCCACCTATAAAGCGGTGCGCGACGCGGTTGTTGTTGGCGTCGTAGTCATACTCGGCAACGGGTACTCCACCACGCGTGACACGAGTCAAACGACCGGCGGGGTCATGCTGGTAGACATCTGTAGGACGTACTGACGTTCCGACCCTTTCGGAAATGCTCGTGATTCGACCGATCGCGTCGCGACCGTAATCGATCGTAAGGAGGTTCGTTGGCCCGGCAGCAGCTACGTAACGTGTCAGCTCACCGAACTCGTTGTAGCTATAGCTATCCGTGATGGAGCCGAGCGTTGTCCCGGACAGTAGTCCGTTCTGCGGATCGCGAGCAAGCGACAGCGCACCTGCGCCGATCATGAGATCATCCGCGTCATAGGAGTAGGTCGATCCGTTCTCCTTCGACACGCGAAAGGCATCGTCGTACGCAAAAGATACCGACCCTCCAACTACACCGGTCCAATCAACATTCGTGACGAGCGAGCCATCGTGCCCGAAACGTAACGCCGTATCGGGTGCGCTCATACCGACGAGCCGCCCCGTCGTCGCCGAGTACTGGTATCCATAGCTTCCGTGCGGTGTCGCGAAATTCGTGAGCCTTCCGGCACTGTCATATCGGAGCGTCGCACTTGAGCCGTCTGGCCACGCAACCAAGCTGAGTTGCCCATCGCGGTCGTAGGAGTAGCGGGACGTGCCGCTCGGCGGTGCCGCGGGTGGTGAGTAGCTTTCGACAAGATCGCGCGACGTGAAGCCGAATCCATGAACGGGCCGCGCCGGTGGAGCGACGGAGCTCAAGTTGCCATTCTCGTCGTATGTGAAATCAATCGAACGCACGTCTGACAGCGTCTGACGTGTCACTCGACCAGCACCGTCATATGCGAAGCTCACAGATCGCGAGAGTGGATCGGTGACGCGGTCGATATCGCCGCGCGAATTGTAGAAGATGCTATAGGTACGCGAGCCCGTTTGGACCGCTGTAACGCGCCCGCGACCATCGTACGTTAGGTGGGTGGCAGCAAGCCCCGGAACCTGTATCGACGCGATGTCGCCGGTGGCATTCAATATGGCCGTCTTTTGGCGTCCCGCAGGAGTGCGTTTCGTTACGAGGCCTGTTGCTTTGGTGAAGGTCGATGTCCATGCACGCCCGTTTACACTTCGAGTGTCAGTAATGGATTGTACGGCGAGCGGGTCGAACCGATTCGAAAGTGTGACTGAGCGCTCCGTTTGTATTGCCATCACGCGGCCAGCGGGAGTGCGGATTGAGCCGAATTTGAGCGGTGCAAATGTGGAGAACCGCGGGTCCCCTCTTACTCCTTCCGTGAGAATGGAACCGTCTGGCAGCGTCGTCGTTGTGCCGCCGTCATCGGTTAGAACCTTGGTGGTCTGCAACCCGATGGCGGGCGCGGTATCGACACGGAGGTCGCGAGAAGCCTCATCGAGCAGCCTGCTGTGCGTGACCTTCACTCCTTCTCCATCTTCCACTGTCACCCGCGAGTCGCGCTCATTGCCTTGTCGCGTCAGCGTAGTACCGCCGTCGTCTGGAAAGCGTTCGCTGACGAGACGACCCTCGGCGTCATAATCGATGACTTTCGTGACTCCTCGTGCATTCTTCATCGATCGTAACTGTCCGGCGGTGTACGTCATTGTGATGCTGTCGGCAGCATCATTCTCGACCGACTTCAGATACCCATCGGCGTCTATGCCTAACGTCATGCGCTTGCCGAACGGCGAAACAATTGCCTCGGGTATGCCCTCAGCGGTCCGTTCGACTCTGGTAACGTTGCCGTAGGTATCTGTAATTGTGACGAGACGGTTTGAGGCGTCGTATCCGAATTGTCGCAGAACGACGCCGGTTACCGTATTGATCGTGCGCAGATGGCGACCGGTGCTGCTGAAGATGTCCATTGTTTCACCGTCAGCAGCCGGAATGCGGTACTCGCCCGTGTTCGCAAGCGGATCGGGAGGGCTGATTCGGCGCGCCGTCATATAGAACTGATCAGTCACGTATGCCGCACCATCCGGTCCGACGGCGATTCTTTGAGGACTGAATAAGCTCGCGGCCGCCGCTGGGCCACCATCGCGAAGGCCGTCAAACTCCAAGGCGATTCCTGCGACGGTTTTGATGATGCCGTTCGGCAGAACGCGTCGGAGCGTCGAGTAGCCGGAATCAGCGATGTAGACGCTGCCGTCGGGCGCTGCGGCCAACGCACCGGGAGAGGACATGTGTGCGCGAACGGCGGGACCGCCATCTCCGGTGTAGTCGCCTGACAGCAGACCGTTGCCCGCGAAACGCCGGATGGTTCCATCGGGCGGGATCGAGAAGACCCGGCCGCGGTTTCCGACGCCCGTCGTGAAGTAGATCGTTCCGTCAGTTCCGATGGCGAGCCCTTCGATCGAGCCGACGTTCGTCGAGATCGCCGACCGCCCTTCGGGACTCAACTGCGGGGATGCCGTCGTCGGCCCCGTGACTCCGTAGATGATGCCGTCCACGCCGATCCGGCGAATTCGCGATCCGCCGAGGTAGAGGTTTCCGTCTGGACCGAACGCGAGCGCCTCGACTCCGCCGATCGACGCGTTCGTCGCCGGAATTCCGTCATCATCGACGCTCGTAACGCCGCCTCCGGCGTAAAGCGTCGTTCCAAACAGATCTCGCCGCCAGATTCTGCCAGCGACTGCGTAGTACAGCGCTTCGTCGGGACCCACCACCATGGCATTCACTTGTCCCGCATTTGCGACGGCGGTGAAGATGATGCCATTTCTCTCGACTCGCCGGATCGTACCGGCGGTCCAGTCCGAGATGTAGACCACTCCATTCGGAGCCACGGCGACTGCCCAAGCCAACTTCAGCGTTGCGTCGCGCGCAAAGCCGAAGTCGCCGGTCCCGAAGGCCGTACCACCGCCAGCAAAGAGGTCGATCATGCTCCGCTGCAAGTCGCCTGTGCGTTGCGCCGCCGCTCCCCCATGAACGATGCCCGATGTCGGTTCGAGCGTCTTCATCACATCGAGCGTCCAACCGCCAAGGCCGAGCGGCAAATCATCGACGCTGCCGACGAGCGCTTGGCTGTCCTGCCAGAAGGTGAACTCTTCCCGGGTCATGTTGAATCCGATCGGAATCCCGGAAACGCTCCCGAAGGCCCGCTGGATCTCCGTCGGTTGAGCATACAAGCCGTCATAGACGTAGCCGACACGGAGACGGGCAAGCTGCATGCCCTGAAGCTCGCGTCCATACGCATCACGACCGTCCCATTCGAAGCGGTATGTCTGGTTTGGCGACGCTGGAAACGAACGCGTGATCAACCTTCCCTGGACTCGGATCTCGACATCGATCCTCTTCAGCGGTTCCGGCAGAGTCGAGCCGCTGATAGGGACTTCGACGACATTGCCCGCCTTGTACCCGACAGCATGATCACTTTGATACTGGAGGGCGAAAGGAGTACCTGGGATCGGAATCGATTCTCCAAGCATCTGATTGTGACAGTCGATCGTGGACCCACATTGTGTCTCGGGTTTCTCGATGCCTTTGAACCATGTGGGCTGCGGCTGATTGGGTGGCGCCGCTCCTGGAGGTGGTACGTATGGGAAGTTCAAGTCCCACGGAGTGAAATGCGCGATACGAGCCCGCCACAGCGTCTGCCCCGGCACGTATGTCGTTGCGAGCGTCTGCAACTCGTCATTCGTCACGCCGAGCGTCGTTGCGTCGTCCGCGTTTCCATCGCCGGTCACGTCGAGCGTCGCCACTCCGCCGTCTGTCGAGAGGACTTCTAGCACAATGCCGTTTTCGGCCGCGATCCAGGCACCCTTCACTCGGTCGTAGTAACCAAGCGGAACGGCCGTGCCGACGGGAAAGTCGAGGAAGTTATCGACGTAAAACGGTAGGGGCGTGGAGAAGCGGACGCTGATGGCGTTGGCCGCAACACCTTCGTCGGTACTCAACTCGACACGGTAAGTGTACGCGCTCGTTGGCGGCAACGGCGCTGGCATCAGTTTAGGTCCGTTTGCACCGACGCTGAATTCCGTCGCGCGAATCGTTAAGGAATTAGCAGGCTGTGAACCGGTGAACGTTTGGATCGCGGCTGTCGTCCCTGCTGGGATCAGAAGTGTGGCGCGGCGGGTGCCGTCCGCGTCCGTAATGACGCTTCCTCGCGCCACCTGCATCGACGCTGCGCCCAGATGAACGACAGTTGCGTTAGCGTCATAGGCAGTCATGTATAGGTCATCGAGGACGACATAGTCGCGCCATGGCGTGGCAGTACGTCGCTGCGCCGGAATGAGGCCATTCTTCTCAAACACGAGCGTATTGTCGCCGCCGCCGTTGACAGCGATATCGTACATGCCGTCAGCGCGGGTGAGTGTGAATCCGAAATGAGATCGGTCGAGGACCGAGACGCGTACACCCGCTATCGGGGAACCGTTGGCGGCGAGAACGCGTCCGCGAATCACAGCTATCCGACGCGCCTCCATCAAGCTCGTTGTGACATTCTTTTGGATGGCGTTCGGTCCGGTATAGAGGAACTGGACGTTCTTCGACATGTCCGAAACGACAGTCGGATCAAACACGGTCGGAACGGGATCGGGCGGAATCGGTTCGGGTGCCCGAACCGTGATTGCCGCCGTGCCGGCCAAATTCTCAAAGGTCGCTGTGACTGTGGTCGTTCCGGACGCGACTGCGCGACCAACGCCGGCCGCGTCGATCGTAACCAGCGCCGGATTTGCGCTCGACCACGTCACGCGGTTCGTAACGTCGGTAGTCGTGTTGTCGGCAGCAAAGCCGGTCGCGGTGAGTTGAAGTGTCTTGCCGATGTCGAGAGCAGACGTGGCGGGGGTAATTGCGAGCGATATGTATGGCGGAATGAAGCGGAACGGGAATGGGAACACAACGGTTCCCCCCAAGGTGCTGACGCGCACCTCCGCATCGCCGATCGGGCGAGGAGGCGTCAGCGCGATCAGTTCCGTGGAAGACACGTAGACCACGGTCGACGCGGGTACGCCGCCGAACGTCACCTCGGTGCGGCCGGGGATGAACCCGCTACCGAAGACATGAACGGTTTGACCGCCATCCGGGGTTCCGCTGCGTGGTTGGAAATTGGTTGCCGTAAGCACCGGTACGAGCATGCGCACAGCGTCATTCTTTGAATCGGTGATGAAGATCGCGCCCGCAGCTGCCAGGCCGGTCGGCTCATGAAAGTGAGCCTGAAGCAAATCGACCGCGTCGGCGTATCCGGGTTTGCCAGTCCCCGCCACCGTGCTAATCACGCCGTCGATGGCGACTCGACGCATCTGATGGTTTCTCGTATCGCCGATCCACAGCTGGCCTGCGTCATCAATGGCCATGCCTGTCGGTTCGTTGAACTCGGCGACGTTCGCGGGACCATTCGTGCTACCGCCGTGTGTCGTCCCCGCCACTGTCGATACGGCACCGTTCTCGATCTTTCGGATCGCGTGATTCTGCGTATCCGCGACGTACACCGCGCCGAGCGGTGACACAGCAACGCCTCGGGGATGTTTAAAGAGTGCTATCGCCGCTTCACCATCGCTGTAGCCAGGACGTCCTGCGCCCGCGAACGTTGTGACAACGCCCGATGGCGTGACTTTGCGAATTTTGTTGTTGCCGCTGTCAGCGACATACAGATTGCCTGCAGAATCGAGGGCTAGTCCGATCGGGTCTTTAAAACTGGCTGCGCTGCCAGCGCCGTCGCCGTCCTCGCCACGTCCAGAACCGGCGAAGCTCGTTACGGCCCCGTCGAACGTCACCCGTCGAATTGCGTGGTTCCCGGTGTCCGCTAAGTAAATGAGTCGTCGAGTGGCATCGATTGCTATGCCGTGCGGCTGCTTGAACTGTGCCGCCATACCGACACCATCCGTGTTCCCCGGATTGCCGCTGCCAGCAAGGACCGTAACCATACCGGCGGCATCGATGGCCGCGATCTGATGATGGCCGCGATCGGCGACGTACACGATGCCACTCGATGCGCTAATCGCGACCGCTTGAGGATCTTTGAAGATGTCATGTGCCTTCGATGAACCAGCTAAAGTTGTGATGCTTACGAAATCAGACGCCGCGACAGAAACAGCGGTGCTCAAACAAACAACGACGACAGCGGCGAGGCGGATAGGCAGTCTTTTTAGACGGAACATGAAACGTCCTCTCTCTCATGTGGGGCACGGCCACGGCGAGCACGCGGGCGCTCGACGGAACGAAATCCGTTTGACAACGTGCCTTGATTAAATGGACCCAGGGGTTGTGACGTTACAGCTTTGCTTTTTTCTCAGCGAACAACTCTTATTTCAGTGGGAGGCGAGAGTGTGCCATCCCTCCGCATAGGCGTCAACGCCACAAAAAAGTGGCGTTGGCTCGGCTTCAGTCGTTCCAGTTCTCTTCGTTATTCGGATCGAGGTCGAATAGCTGTTCGATCGTTAAGGTAGGATCATTGCTCGCGGTACGAACCGCCCAAAGAAGGCGCACCATGTCTTCTCGACGAATGTTCTCAGTTTGACGCCACCTGGCGAGGGTGTTGCGAGTTGGGGCGCGGCCCTGCATCCTCTCGCGCAGCAGTGCTTCGATACGAGCCGACGTCACGCCTCGCGCATCAATTGCTCGTTGAAACCGCGTTAGCGAGATCGCCACTAGCCCTCCTCCCGTTCCGCGCCCTCGTCGGTCCTCGCGCAGTTGGTGGTGAGTTCGGCGAAGTTGCGGAAACGTTCGACGAGTAGTCGTTCGATGCGAATGGCAGGAGCAAGGTTAGACGGGAGACACGCTTCGCGCGCGACGGCATCTCGAACGAACACCGGTAGATGGACGACCAATGGGACCGTGCGCCACCTCTCCGGCCGGACACCTGTAAAGTCGCTGCCGAGAGCGCGTTCGATCTCAACCGGTCGAATCATGCTGGAGTTCACCGTTGCCTCGACTGCGATAGACCACGCGATCCTGGGACTCACCTCGGATGGAATGTGTCCAAGTTCGTCGTCGAAAAAGTCGCGAACATCGGCGGGGTGGACTTGCCACAGCTGAGCAAGTTCGTTGATCGAGTACGACTCTGCGGGTTGCAGGAAGAATCCTCGGATTTCTGCGCGGCGCCTCACCAGAGCGGAGGCGCGTGCCGAGATTCGTCGATCTATGGTCATCATCAGCTCATCTGTTGCGAAGACAAGCGAAGCCGGAGCGGACCGCGGCCCGAACGATCCGTCTCCGGCATCCTTTTCCCACGTAGAATCGTGCGGTACGCCGTCGCCAACAACATCTCAACAACGGGGTGGGGGTCACTCTCACGGCGACCGGTGTTACACGCAGCCTCGGCTCCGCGCATGTTGTCGGACATGCACGGAGCCGAGGAGTTTTCTCGCGACGCCGAACGACCGGCGACGGTTGAAGCCTGTATGCCCGCGTGGTGTGGCTCATCGCAATCTTGCTCGTCTTCTGCGCGAGGGAATGGCAGTCTGGCAATATGGACACCGATATTGCAAGGCGGGTGTCCGTATGATGGCAGGATGGAAAGTTGCAGCTCACCTCGCACGGGCGTAAAGTCACTCAACATGGCTGGCACACATTCAACGACGCAGACGTCGGTCACGCGGCGGAAGGCACCTGCTGCCACCGAAGTGCAGTCGCCGCTACGCACCGTCCGGCTCAAGCGCGGTTTTACGCAAGAGGAATTGGCAAGATTGGCCGGTATGCACCGGAACTCCATCCGCAAGCTAGAGAAGGGAACGACACGAGAGGTGACCTTCGACAACGCGAAAGCGCTCGCTGAAGCGCTGAAGACTTCCGTGACCGATCTCGGCCTGCGCGTCCGAGCCGCCGTCGAAGCTCGATCGGTCAGATTCCGCCGCCTTACTCCCGAACAACGTCAAATCGTTGATGAACTGCTCTCGCTGCCACCGGAGGACTACACACTCATCCGCGACGCGATCGAAAGACTGCGCGTGAAGAAGCGAAACAGACCTTCGCGCGGAGCCCGTGGGGATGAGTAGTAGGTCTTCGTGTCCGTCGGCCGAGGCGCTGGCGGCGTTCGTTCACGGAACGGGAAACGCGGAGGACGAGCAACACGTCGCGCGGTGCGTGCGATGTAGCCGAGCCGTAGCGTTTTTGCGCCGCGTGATCGTCGCGGGGATAGAGCCGATTGGCGACGCTGTTTCTGAGGTCGATAATCTCGTCGCTGGCCTACATGACGTGCCTCGTTCGAACTGGTGGAAGATCGTGCGACAGCCTGAGTTCCAGCGGCCTGACGTCGCGCGACGACTGCTTACTCTCGCCTTAGAAGCTCGCTTGCGTGATCCAGTTTTGGCAGTTGATTACGTTGAGGGTGCAACGACGATCGTCAAGTCACTTGATGCCGATACTCAGGACGTACGTGACCTTCGTTTCGAGGCCTGGAAGCTGTCATCGGTAGTTCAGCGAGAAGCGGCCCGATATGCCGATACAGCGACGGCCCTTGAGGAGGCCGAGGCCGCCGCCGACGCGGCGTCACAGCCCGACGTCGCGCGAGCGTCCGTGCTCCTTTCGAAGGCGCTGCTGTACGCCGAGCCGGACATCTGGCGACCGGAGGAAGCGTCACCGCTGATCGATCGCGCAGAGCAGATCCTAGCGGAGCACGATTTGAGTCGAATGCCCACGGTGCTCATCGCGCGCGGGTTCCTGCTGTTCAGGGCAGGCGACATGACAGGCGCGCGTGAAGCCTTCGCCGCCCTGCTCGCCGCAACTCCTGAGTCAGACGATGAGAACTATCTTAGTGCCCTTAGCAACCTGACGAGGGCTCGTGTTGAATTGCGTGAAGCAGACACTGAGGTCGAGCGGGCTATCGAGTTCCTCATCGCAAAAAACGTCGCGTTGGGCCGTGCAGTTCCAGCAGCGCGTGCGCACTGGATGAAGGGGAAACTTCATGTCATCCGTGGTGAATACGCGTCGGCGACTGGGTTGCTGAGGCTCGCGATGGTAACGATTGGTGACCCCGACGCCTCGATCCGAGCGGGTCTGGATCTAATCGAAGCGCTCCTTCTGGACGGACAGCATCGCGAGGCGGACGTTCTCGCGCACGAACTAGCCGACGTAGCGGTGTCTCTCGACCAGAGCGAGCCGAGCAGGCGGCGCCAACTCACTGCTCAGGTGTTAGCTTACCTGCGCGAAGCGGCAGAACGACAGGCGTGGACGGCTGATCTCGTCTCCGATGTCGCGCGGTACATCGACCGCATCGTCCGCCAGCGCCCGGTCGACTTCATCCCGCCGATGTCACTCGCCGCCATGTAAACTACGAGACGAGAGTGACCTCACCCCTAACCGGGGAGGTCACATGCGAAAATTTTCGCTCGCTCTTATCCTTGTCGTCGCCGCTCTGCACACATTTCCCCTGACAGCGGAGCCGCTCCGCGATCGCGGCGACCGCGGCGGCGTCCGTGGCGTACGCGGTCGCATCGTTCGGTTGATCAAATCGATCTTCAACGTGCGGACGGAAGGCGACGGACTCATGCCTCCGGTGCCAGCAGCGCCGCCGAAGCCGTAGAAGCTGGCCTTGCCAGAGTGTCTTGCTTCCCCGATGCCGACACACCGGGGAAGCGTTTCCTATAGCATAGGTATGGGTCCGATCGAGAGTCGCTGCTGAACGGCTAGTGGGAAGCCGTTTTTAGTCGTGGGAGATTGAGAGAGAGGATTCGCAGGCCCCCGCGCGACGTCGTCAGATCCGCTTCTTGAAGAGCTGCTTACCCTCACCGAACCCATGCTCGCGAATATAGGGAACCTTCATATCCGTGTCTACGCCACAAAAAAGTGGCAGTCCGATACCATTTGCGGAGGGATGAGAGTGGGCGGGCGGTCACGATCGAAACCGCGCCGGATGGCGACGTGCCGATGGGATGATGCGCACGGGGATGATCCTCCGAGCGCGAGCGCGGCCACGCCCGGCGGCGACTTAACGATCCTTGCGAAACGTCATGCGATAGCTTGCGAAGCAAGTTGCGAGTTCACACTGGGAAGATGTGTCGCGGAGGCTATGCCAACCAATGGGGTCCGGGCCCGCGGCCCAGCCGCCGGAGGCCTCACGTCGTCCCCGATCAGTTCAGGCACAGCGTCACCTGCGTCCCGCGCGACAGGGGCCAGTTTGCGGCGGCCATGTTGTCGTTCCGGTACGTCTTGATCACGCTGCAGCGCAGCGAGTCCTTCGTCCCGTACAGATCCGACAGCGCGGTCAGCGTCACCTTCCCCTTGAAGCGCGCGATCTCCGCATCGCTGACTGTGATGCGCAACAGCTCGCGCTCGTGGGGATCGACCGCCTTCTCGGCGCGTCCCGGCGCGACGGCACCCTTCGCCGGATTGTAGAACGCGTAATCGACGCGCGCCGCCACGAGCACGATCGCGACGATCGCCACCAACGCCATCGCGATCCACTTCATCGCGCGGCCTCCTCGTTCAGCGCCGGCCAGAGCACCGAGTCGAGCAGCGTCTCCGCGAACGGCACCGCCACGTCCGTCGACTTCCCCTGCCCCTCGATCGTGATCGCCACCGACCACGCGCGCAGCGGCTGATGCCTCACCGCATCGACGTCGAGAGGCCGCTCCGAACGGCGTGCGGCCGCGGGATAAATGCCGATCGTGAACACGTACACCGCGCCGGTGGCCTCCAGATCGCGAACGCCTTGCATGCTTAGCACGCGCCCGTTGCTGGTGGTGAAGATCGCGTCGCGTCGCTCCGGCGGCTCGACGTTGTAGAAGAGCAGCGCATCGTGTACCAGTCGCGGGCCGACTCCGTGTGTCGCCAGAATCCGGCGATCCCCCGCATGCGCCCGCAGCGCGCGCAGCGACCGCGGCTCGCCATCCTCGGCATCCGTGACCGGAATGCCGCGATACGTGAGCACGCCCTGCGCGTTGAGCGCGATCGCATTCGCACTGATCAGGCGATTGACCGCGCGCGCGAGGCCGCTCGGCACCGCGATCGAATTGCGCGGGCTGCCTGTCTTCGAGAAGAACGCCAGCGCCTGATGCTTCGCCGCGAGCTGGCGGTCGATGCGGACGAGCGTGTCGTAGAGCGACTTCGCCGTGCCGCCGGGACCGCTCACCGCGGCCATCGCGCCGAGGACTTCGTCGCGCATCGCGGCGTCGAGCGCGAGCGGCGCGAATTGCCGCGGCGGCGTGCGCGGTAGCTCCTCGCCCGCGCCGGGCACGCCGAGGACCAGCGAGCGTTCGACCCTCTTGCCGGTCACGAGGCGCGAGAACATCTCGCACAGCTTCGGATTCGTGAAACGCGCCGCCGCGCCGCCGTACATCAGGCTGAGGAATTGCGAGCGATACGCGTGCGTGATGTTCAGCGCGAGATTCTCGCGCTCGAAGCCGACCGCGCGCAGCGGATGATTCGCCGGAACGCTTTCGCCGTACAACCGGTCGAGCACCGGCTGCCAGACCGCGGTATCGGTCATCTGATCGCCTTCGGGCGCCGGGCGTCTCTCGACCGGCGTCGTGACCACCTTCTCGACGCCGAACAGCTTCTTGAAACTGTCGCTCCACGGCTCCCCTTCGAGATTGCTGAGCGTGCTCGCGACGACGCGCCCCTCGGCATCGCTGGTGAGATTGAGCCGCGTCTCGTCCGCGGTGGGCGAAGGAGCGCGATCGAAGACCTGACCCCCGATCGAGTAACGCCCTTCTTCGGCGAGCTCCGGGCCCGTGAATGCCGGCAGCGGCGCGTTCTTGCGCGTGGCCGATGCGAGCGTGAGCAGCACCGCCGCGTACTCGTTCGACGACTGCTCGATGAACTCGCGGAACCCGACCACGCCATCCGCGCCCGCATTCACCGGATGCGATTCCACCGGCGGCTGGATGTAGATGCCTGCGACCGTTTCGACCGCATCGCCGCCGTGCTGCCGCAGTTGCAACGTCGCCAGTCGCGGATCGGCATCGAGAATGGCGGCGCCGAACAATACTTTCGCAACCGAGCCGACCGTCCGCCGGCTGAAGTTGTGGTTGCGCAGCAGCCGCGCCTCGTCGTCGGCGGGCAGATCGACGCGTGCCAGCGAGTTCTTCGTCGGATAGCTCGCCAGCGCGAGGAGCTCGCCCGTCAGCGCATCCATCACCGTCACGGCCGCACGCGTTTCGCGTTGCCGCGCCTCGATGCCTTTCGTCGGCGCGCCCGGCGGCTGCCGTCGATTGCGTTCCAGCGCCTTCTGCACCTCTTCGTGCAGCTCGCGATCGAGCGTCAGCACCACGTCGAAGTCGTTCGGCGTGCGCGCGGACTTCGTGAGCATGCCCGAATCGAGCGACGCGATGACGTCGCTCGCAAACGGCAGCGACGCCTCCTCGGGGCAACGGCTCCATTGCCCGTTGATCCCGCACGGCGCCGAGATCACGTCCGCCGAGATGCCGCCTTCGCTCCACAGCAATGCGTATCGCGAAAACTTCGAAGCGCTCTGTGCCCAAGTCAGCTTCAGCAGATCGCCGGGCGCGAGCCAGGCGCGATTGCCCTGCGGCAGCGGACTGCCGGACACGGACATCGAGACCGTATCCGGCGGCTTGCGATTGTTGATGACGATCCTGTCGCCGGCCAGATGCACCTTGCCGAGATACACGCGCGGCTGGCCGTAGATGTTCACGACTTCGCCGCGCGCGCGATTCAGCGGCTCGGGCTGCGAATCGCCGCGGATGACCACCTCCTGCGGACGCACCTGATCGAAAAGATTGCGCGTGAGCGGATCGAGACGGATGTCGACGCCGATCCCGCGCAGGCTTCCTTCCAGCGTGCGGTTGCCGCGATAGCGCAGCGAGCCGCGCCAGCTCTCGATCACGCTGTACGGCAGCAGGACGTTGTGCCGCGTCGTGTCGACGCTTCGGATCTGTTGATTCTCGACGCCGAAGATCCAGTTCTCGCCGGAGTTGAACTCCTCGACGTCGCCGAGGAGAAACGAGCGGCGATACACGCCCTGCGCTCCCTCGCCGGCTGTCGAGACGAGAGCAGCCTTGCCGTTCGCATCGATCGCGATCCAGCCGTGCCGGAGGAAGATCTGCGCGATGCGCTCGTAGCCGCGCGGCTTGTGGACGTCGTCGCCGCGATCGACGCGGAGCAGGACCAGTTTCACGATGATGGCCAGGATCACCACGACGGCGGCGCCACGGAGGATGGCGAGGGCGCGGGTCATCGAGGGGACCCCTCATCCGCCTGCGGCACCTTCTCCCCTCGCGGAGGGGAGAAGGCGACAACCGCACCGGCATCCGTCTCAGCCTTCTCCCCTCGTGAGGGGAGAAGGTGCCGCAGGCGGATGAGGGGTTGTCCCTCGCGAACACCCAGCGCCACCAGCGCGATCAACAACAACACGCCGCCTTCGATGGCGTCGCTGTTCGACGTCGCGGCGAGCAGGTAAACGTTCTTCCCCGTGAACAACACCATGCCCAGGTTCGCGGCGAACATGTAGATGCCGCAGAGGGAGAACGTCCAGAGCGCGAGAATGCCGAGCGCGCCGCGCGGATCGATGACGCGCTCCGGCGTTTCCTCCGACGCGAAACGGGTGCGCAGCGGAAGCAACGCCAGCGCCACCAGCAACGCCAGCACGCCGAGTGCGCCCGCGATGCCGAACGGCGCGAGGACGTGAATGGCGGAGAGGTTGTCGTTCATGTGCGTGTCGCGAAAGATCGTGAGCGGCACGTTGAGATATCCAGCGCCGAACGCGCCGGTGCCGCTGTAGCGGTCGATCATCCGCCGCTGCATCACCAGGCCTTCCGCCTTGGACGTGCCGGCTTGTGCGAGCTGTTGCGGCGCGACGTGCGACAGGACGCGCAGCTGGTTCGTCGATTGTCCGAGCTGCCGCGCCATGAACTCATTCGCTTCGGCGGGATCGCTGAGCGCCTTCTGAAACGCGGGGTCGCTCTTTTCCTGTCCGCGCAGATGCGGCATCAGCGCGACGATCAGATGCAGCACCAGCACCGCCGCGAGCGGAAGCGCCAGCGCAATGGTGCGGCGGTTCACGCTCGCGAGCACCGGCAATGCGAACAGCAGCACGATCGCCGGAACGTGCACCAGCGCGCTGCCGGAATCCTTCACCAGCCACGGGATGAGCATCGTCAGCAGCACGCCGAGCGACGCGGCGAGCAGTCCCGTTCCCAGGTTGAGATCGCGGACGTGCTGCCACAGCATGGCGAAGAAGAGGAACACCAGCGGCAGATAGAAGATCGTCAGCGCGAGATCGATGCCGCCCGGCAGCGAGATGCGCTCCTTCCATCCCAGCCCGAGGAGCATCAGCACGCGCAACGCGGCGACGATCGACGCGAACGCCACGATCCAGCGGAAGGACACGCGCATCGCCGGCACGCGATCGATCACGAAATGCGCAAGCCAGCTCGCGAGCAACGGCACCAGGACCGCCGCCGCAGAGACGGCGATGACCCAGGGCGTGGCCACGTTCGCGCGCACGAGCGTGATCGCCACCAGCGCGACGATCGCTCCCGCCTCGAGAGCCATCGCGCGCGTGAACGCACGATCGTGCGCGACGCGCAACGTGAACGGAAGCAGCGCGAAGACGATCAGCGACTCCCACAATCCCGAGGCCATGGCCGGATCGAGCAACGCGCCCTCGAACGCGATCAGCAGCCGCACCGCCAGCAGCACCTCGGCGGCCGTGACGATGAGGATCGCGACACGCCAGTTCCTCGGAGTGCCTCGGGGTTCCTCGGAGTTCCTCGGAGGAAGAGACGCGTCCGCCGAGGAACCGAGGAACTCCGAGGAACTCCGAGGAACCGTCCTCGTAAGCCAGCCGTAGCTCAGAAACGCCAGCACGAACATCGTGGCGATCACGCCCCACGGCGTGGCGATCCCGGTGATGCGCACGATCGCGGCGGCGCGGTCGCCGATCCGGAACGCCTCGCCCGAGGCGTAGCAGCGCGTGCCGGTGTGCGAAGTCACGCGGATGCGGCAGTGGCCCGATTCGGAAATGCGCATCGAGCTGAACAGCTCGTTCTGGATCCGCGGTCCGAGCTGCGGAAACGAGAGCACCATCTGATTCGCGGACACGGGCGCATCGCGGCGGGGATCGCGCGTGGCCAGCTGGAACGCGCCGTCCTTCACCAGCCGTTCGATGCGCGACGGCGCGAGCCGCACGATGTCGGGCGTATCGAAGACGATCTTCAGCCGCCCCTTCTCGTACGACGCCTGAAACGAGCGGCGCTCCTGCGCCATGCTGCGGCGATCGTCGCCGAGCTTCGGATCGGCATAGTCGAGCCGGAAGAGCGCGAACCGGCGCGGCTGGCCCTGCTCGATCACCGCGATCGCGGGGTCGTATTGCTTGCCGGCGGCTTTCAAGCCGTCGCCGGTGAACGTCAGGAACAGCGTGTTGCGGAAGAAGCCGCCGTCGTACGAAAGAAAGCTGCCGAGCGACGCGCCATCGTCGGTGCGTCCCCAGAAACGCACCGGATACATCGTCGTCTGCGCGTTCAGATTGCGCAGGATCGGGATCGACCAGCGGTCGGTGATCTTCTGCCTGCGCCGCGGGATGGGCCGGAAGATCTCGCCATTCGTGATGGCGACCGAGTTCGCGAACGGGCGCTCGTTGTCGACGCGCACCGCGGCGTAGGTCGGATTCTCGACAGTGGCATCGAGCTCCGGCGGCAACGCCGCCACGATGCGCTCGCCGTCGACACGGAACGTGAGATAGCGCGGCGGCAGATCGCGCACGATCAGATCGTCCGCTTCGTCGCCATCGCTCCCGCCGCCCATCGTCACCGCTCCGCCGTCCGCCGCGAGGTCGAGCTCCAGCCCCTCCAGCGCAACGCGATACTCGCCCGCCGGCGCGCGCCAGAACGTGTAGACCACGATCGCGCTGAAGAGGAGGAACGGCGCGGCCGCGAGAAACGCGATCGCGTACGGACGCAGCTCTGCGTCGCCGAGCTTGACCCAGCACGCGACCACCAGCAGCAGGATCGCGCCGAACAGGAACCCGGTCATGCGCGACTCCGGTTGCGGCGGTCGCGCTGATAAGCGCTGACGAACGTGGCGCGATACGCGCTCAGCCGCCACACGAACTCGCGCACCAGCCAGACCACGACCGCCAGCGCGAAGAGGTAGTAGACCCAGCGCAGCTTCGACCAGCGGAAGGGCCGGTCGATCTTCGCCGCTTCGAGCTCTTCATCGGTGAAGAGATCGGAGCGCGCGAGGAAGCGATCGATCGTGTCCCGCGTCGCCGGCTGCGCCTTCTGCCGCACTTGATCGGCACGGCGCAGAAAATCGACGACCACCGCGCGTTTCCAGCGATCGAGAAAATCGGTCGAGGCATCGCCGAGCGCGTGGAGCTTGCGATGCTCGTCGATGAACGTATCGAGCTCGCCGCGCGCGAGCAGGTGGCGATAGCGGCGGATGAACAGCCACGCGTCGAGGCTCTTCCCCTTCTGCGCGTCGTCGAGCACGAGCGGCTGGAAGGGCGGCGGCTCGTGCCCCGCGTCGGGCGGATGGAGCTTCTCGTATGCGATGCGATAGCCGCTCGGCTGCGCGCTGCTGCTGATCGACGGCATGGCGCCGACCTTCTCGTTCGCGAGAATGCTGCTCACCCATCCGAGGCGCACCATGGCCGGCTGGATCGCATCGCCGGCGCTGCTCGTGATCACCGGCTGGATGAAGCGATACGCAAGATCGGGCCGCTTCAGATCGTGAAGCAGCTTGGCGACGTTGTACGCCACCACCGGCTCATCGTGCAGCGGATTCTCGGCCTCGATCTCCACCGCGTTCTGTAGCGCCCACACCATGGCCTCGTTCGACTTTCCTTCCGTGAACGCCTTCACCTGCGCGCGGAAAACGGACTGCAGCGGATTGCGTCCCTCGGTCTTGCAGAAGCGCTCGTCGCGATAGCGGCAAGGGCCGCGGAACCGTCCCGTCTCGCAGACATCCGCGGGCATCGGCGCGCCGTTGCAGAAACTGTAGTCCGATGCGCCGAGGTAGGCGGTCAGGAGATCGTTGCGCAGCGCGCGCGTCGAGAGGCCGGTCGGCGCGAGATCGTAAAACTCGGCCGCGTGTCCGACACCGCTCGGATTCTTCGTGCGGAATCGATTCGTCACTTCGATGACCGCGCCGCGCAGCGCGTCGACCGCTTCCTTCGGAACCGCTGCATTCGGATTCGTGTCGACGAGCGCGTCGCCCCATCCGTAAAGCGCGTGAATCGCGGCGGAGCGCGCCTCGTCGGAGACGATGGCGCCCTTCAGATGCGGCGCGATGCGTTTGTACGCGTTCTCGAACTCGCGCGCCGCGCGCTGGCGATTCCCTTCCCACGAATAAACCACGCCGCGGTTGTATGAAATCAGCCAGGCGCTCGCGGGCGTGGCCGTTTCCTGCGCCGCGGTCAGGAGCCTCTTCGCTTCGGAGATCTGGTCCGCTTCCTCGAATGACGCGTCGACCGGATTGCGCCGGTGCGCGTAAATGCGATCGATGACCGCGAACGCCTCGCCGAGCGTCGGATCGGAGACACCGAACGTCCACGGCCGGATGTCCGACATGCGGATGGCGGGATCGAGCGGGATCAGATTCTCGAGCTCGTTCCGCTCCGCCTCGGAGATCTCCGGAAATCCCTTCCACGGAAATCCGAGCGCTTCCCGCAACGCGCCCGGATTGCCGTCGAGGCGCGGCTTCGCGGCATCGGCCGAGCGCTCCATCGAGTACCCGAACCACACCAGCACGCCGGCGATGGCCAGACGCCACAACCCGCCGATCAGCGCGTACGCGGCGAAGCCTTTGGCGGCACCTTTCATCAGCCCGACACCCTGGCGGATGCTTTTCGGAACGCCGGATCGAAGCGGCGGCGGATCCTCATGGCCATGGCCGTCTTCCGGCGGTCGCGCGGGCCGGCCTCGAGCATCGCGTCGATCCACTGGAACGCGGCCACGGTGCCGTACGACGGCAGGTTGTAGTCGACCTCGAACGCGTTGTTTTCGTTGTGCCCTTCGAACGCGCAGCAGTAATCGAAGCGGAAATTCGTGAAGTGGCTCTCGATGGTGCGGTAGAGCGCCTTCGCGTGCGCGAGCGCGTACATGTGGGGATCGTCTTCGTACTGATGGCCGGACGGCATCCTGTCCGCCTGCGCGAAGAGCACGTGGATGGGCTGCTCGCAGCGGAACTCGTACTGGAGCGCCTCGGCGATGGCATCCATCTTCAGCCCTTCGTGCAACGCCTCGCGCGCGTTTGCCGACCGTTGCACGATGCGCTGCAGCGCGAGGATGGCCTTGACGATCATGTCGAAGCGCTCCACCAGCCGGCCGGTGAGCTTGTACTTCGAGCGATCCATCAGCTCCGCGGCCGGGAGCATCAGCATGTACGCCGACGCGAGCGCGGTGATGACGATCGAGCGGCGCATCTTCGGATCGATGTCGCGGCCGTTCATCAGCGCATCGATGGCCAGGCGGAACGCCTCGCCGTCGCAGTCGGCGAGCACGCGCCGGCGCGGGTCGTCGGTCTTGCTGACCAGCTGCGTCCATTCGATGGTGATGTCGGTGCCGCGGATGACGTCCGCGTGCGGCGGCAAGACGGTCCAGTCGTCCGACAGCTCGCGGCGCAGGCGATGCGCGAGGAAGGTCTTGCCGGCCCCGCTGAATCCGATCAGCGTGACGATGCGAAAGCCCTTTTCGTAGTACTGGAAGACGCGCTCTTCCCACGTCTCGTATGCGATCTGCCGCTCTTCCTCCGTCGCCGCGACCTCCATCGCCTCGGTGGCCTGTTCGACCTCCTGCAGGAGGACGGTATCGATCGAGTCGCCGCAATTGCGGCACGTGCGCGTCTCGAAATTGATGTCGGTGCTGCCACAGCTCGGGCACTTCATCCCAACACCTCCGACAGCGTGCGCATGCGCAGATGCCAGCGCAGGCGGTTCCACGGATTCTGCGGCGGACGTCGCCGCGCCGCTTCGCGCAGCAGGATCAGCGTCGTGCGATCGACATCGACGGCAGGCAGGATGCGGATCAGCAACGCCGCCTGCTCCGCGGTGACGCCATTGCGGGCGATGTGCTCGATGACCGGAGCGACGTCCGCGCCGCGCCACAGGAACGCCAGAATCGTGAGATGCGCGTTCGGCGCATCCGCGTCGACGCCGCCGAGGATGACGCGGCGCACGACCTCCGTGGCCGCGGCCGAGCGCGGCATCCAACCTTCGCGAAGACGGCTCTGTGCCACGTCCGCCAGCACGCGATAGAGCGCCGGACGCTCCGCCGCGGGCGTGCTCGCGAGTGCATGCGCGAGCTTCTCTTCGAGCACGAAAAACGCGGGAGCGAACGTCGCCAGCTCCGCGTCCGTCATCACCGGGAGCAATCCATTGCTGAGAATGATCCGCGCCGGGATGGCGGGCGCGATGCCGGAGACCTCGCGCACGATCGCGAGCAGCCAATCGCGCGAGCCGGTCTCCTCCATCGCCCGGACGTATCCGAGCAGCGCGTCGCCGGACAGCAACGGCGCGGCGGCGGCGGCGACGCACGCGCCATCGGCGCCGAAGCGATCGCGCATGCGCGCGAAGAGCGCCGACAGGAACGGCCGCGATGGCGGCTGCATGCGCTTCAGCCCTTCCGCGAGCTCGTCCACCGAGCCATCCACCGACAGGAGCAGCATCTCCGCCATCCACGCCTCTGCCGGCGTGGTCTCGAGCTCCCGCAGCCACCGCACCGCGGCGCGACGCACGGACGGCTCGATCTCCGATTCGTCGAACGCCTCGCCGCTGCGCAGCCGCGCCACGAGATCGACCGCGAGCGCGCCCGGAAGCACGCTCTGCACGACTTCGCGTCCGCGATTCTCCTTGCGCAACACCAGCGCGGCCGCCTTCTCGAGTCCGCTCACATCGCCCGCGGTCCAGCGGCGCAACTGCCGCACGCCATCGATGACCGAAAACGCCGCGTCGACATCGCGCAGGACGCTCAACCCGACCAGATCGAAATCCGCCTGACCGCGGAGCTCCGACGCCCATCGATCGAAGAGATCCGGAGCAGCCGCGGGCGGCGGAATATCGAAGAACGTCGCATTCGGTGCGGTCTCCCGCACGCGCGATTCATCCTCGGGCGCAAACGCCGCGAGTTGAAACGCCAGACTGCGCCCGTACGAGAAACGCGTGCAGAACGTCGTCGCAAGCCGGTCATCCGGCGGCAGCGACTCATGAATCTCGCGGATGACATCCGCCGCATCGTCGCGAACGCGCAGCCGCAACCCGCCGCGCGCAAGCGCGCGAATGCACGATGCAACATCGGGAGAACGCGCTACGCGAGATTCGCCCCTCCCCCTACCCTCTCCCCGGGGAGCGGGGAGAGGGGAAAAGACACTCCCCTCGCGCGGCTTCGTCCCCACGAACAGCCCCGCGAGCGCAAACGGCTTGTAGTCGATGCGCGCCATCGCCGCGGCGTCGAGCACGATGGCGTGCACGAGA
>CAMPKJ010000045.1 GCA_946887105.1 uncultured Acidobacteriota bacterium
GCTGGTCACGGTCTCGGTGGTGCGGCTCGACCGCAGGAACCGTCGCGCCATCATCGCCAGCGCCGGCAATCCGCCGGTGTTCATCCGCCGCGCCGATGGCCTCGTCGAGACCATCGCGCTCTACGCGCCGCCCCTCGGCGTACGCCTGCCAGTCGAGATCCCGCAGCGCCACCTCGACGTTCATCCCGGCGACGTGATCGTGCTACACAGCGACGGCATCTACGAAACGCGCGACGGCCAGGACGACGTGTACGGACTGGAACGCATCATCCAGGTAATCGGCGAACGCGGCGGCGGCACCGCCGAATCGCTGCGCGACGCAATCCTCGCCGACGTGGCCGCGTTCCGCGGATCGCGCGAACAGGATGATGATGTGACGCTGGTGGTGTGCCGGCTTACGTGATGGGCGTTAGCCGGTAGGCGGTAGGCGTTTGGGAGTTCTCGCTCTGGCGAACAGTCGTTGCCGGCGCCAAGACTCCCAAACGCCTACGGCCTAACGCCCAACGCCGGCCCCTCGGTCACACGATCACTTCCGCCTGATTCCCCTCTTCCGTCAGCCAGTTCTTGCGATCGCCGGCGCGGTTCTTGGCGAGCAACATGTCGATGGTGGCCATGGCGGGCTCCGGCTCCTCGAGCGTCAGCCGCACCAGGCGGCGCGTGTTCGGATCCATGGTGGTCTCGCGGAGCTGCGACGGATTCATCTCGCCGAGTCCTTTGAAGCGCTGGATGTTCACCTTTCCTTTGAGTCCTTCGGCGGCGATCTGCGCGAGACGCCCTTCGCGCTCGCCGTCATCGAGCGCGTAGTAGACGTGCTTGCCGACGTCGATGCGATAGAGCGGCGGCATGGCCACGTAGACGTGCCCTTCGGCGACGAGCTTGCGGAAATGCTTCACGAACAGCGCGCAGAGGAGCGTGGCGATGTGTGCGCCGTCGGAGTCGGCGTCGGCGAGGATGCAGATCTTTCCGTAGCGCAGTCCGTCCAGTTTGTCCGAGCCCGGGTCGACGCCGAGGGCCACGGCGATGTCGTGCACTTCCTGGGAGGAGAGCACTTCGCTGGAGTCGACTTCCCACGTGTTCAGGATCTTTCCGCGCAGCGGCATGATGGCCTGGAACTCGCGGTCGCGAGCCTGCTTCGCGGAGCCGCCGGCGGAGTCGCCTTCGACCAGGAACAGCTCCGTGCGATTGAGATCCTGCGCGGTGCAGTCGGCCAGTTTTCCGGGAAGCGCCGGACCGGAGGTGAGCTTCTTGCGCTCGACCTTCTTCCCCTGCTTCAGGCGCGTGGTGGCCTGATCGATAGCCACGGCGGCGATCTTCTCCGCGTCGACCACGTTCTGGTTCAGCCAGATCGAGAACGCGTCCTGCGTGACGCCGGAGACGAACGCGCTGGCCTCGCGCGACGAGAGACGATCCTTGGTCTGACCGGTGAACTGCGGATTGGTCATGCGCACGCTGAGGATGTAGCTGCAGCGGGCCCAGACGTCTTCCGGCGCGAGCTTCACGCCGCGCGGCAGCAGGTTGCGGAACTCGCAGAACTCGCGGATCGCTTCGGTGAGACCGGTGCGGAAACCGTTCACGTGCGTGCCGCCCTGCGCGGTCGGGATGAGGTTCACGTAGCTCTCGCCGGCGATGTCTCCTTCCTCCGGCAGCCACACCACCGCCCAGTCCACTTCGTAGTCGAGCCCTTTGAAATGACCCTTGTACGGAGACTCCGGCAGGAGCGTGTTGCCGGCCAGCTCGGAGAGGAGGTATTCCGTGAGGCCATCCTCGAAATACCACTCCTCGCTGTCCGCCGGATCGATCTCGCTGATGAAGCGCATGCGCAGCTTCGGCGACAGCACCGCCTTCGCGCGCATGACGTGCTTGAGGCGCGGCACGGAGAACTTCGGCGAGTCGAAGAACGACTCGTCGGGCCAGAAGCGCACGGTCGTCCCGGTGTTGCGCTTGCCGACTGTGCCGATGGCCTTCAGCTCCGATTTCTTCTTTCCGTCGCCGAAGACCATCGTGTATTCGGTGCCGTCGCGCCGCACCCAGACCTGCAGCTTCTTCGACAGCGCGTTGACGACCGACACGCCTACTCCGTGTAGACCGCCGGAATAGCGATAGCTCTTCTCCGAGAACTTCGCGCCGGCGTGCAATCGCGTCAGGATCACCTCCACCCCCGACACGCCTTCCTTGCGGTGTTTGTCGACCGGCATGCCCCGTCCGTTGTCCTGCACGGAGAGCGACCCGTCATCGTGCAGCGTGACCGTGATCTCGTCCGCAAAGCCCGCAATGGCCTCGTCGGCGGAGTTGTCGATCACTTCCTGCGCGAGGTGGTTCGGACGCTCGGTAGTCGTGTACATCCCGGGGCGTTTCCGCACCGGCTCGAGTCCGGTGAGGACTTCGATCGCTGATGAATCGTAGGTGTTGGTGGTCATTTTCGGCGGCGATGATACCGGAGCGGTTCCTCGGAGTTCCTCGGAGTTCCTCGGAGTTCCTCGGCGGACCGAAACCTGCTCCGAGGAACCCCGAGGAACCGAGGAAACCGAGGAACTCCACCTGAGGTATCCTTCCCTCCAGGTCCCCAAAAATCCAGACAACGCGGAGGTCCCATGAGCGATACGCCACGGTGGACACGTCGTTCCTTTCTCGAAGCCGTAGGCCGCGCCGGCGGTGCGGCGGCGCTGTACGAAACCATGACCGCGATGGGGTTGCTGCGCGTCCCCGAGGCGTTTGCGGGACCGCCGGACATCCCGCCCGATCGCGGCAACGGGAAGCGCGTGGTGATCATCGGCGCCGGCATCGCCGGGCTCACCGCCGCGTACGAACTGCTCAAGGCGAACTACGAGGTGATCATCCTCGAAGCGAAGCAGCGCGCGGGCGGACGCAGCTACACGGTCCGTCGCGGCGACGTGATCGAGCAGATCGGCCACAAACCGCAGACCTGCCAGTTCGACGAACATCCCGACTTCTATCTCAACGCCGGACCCGGACGGCTCCCCTACCACCACACCGCCATCCTCCACTACTGCAGCGTCCTCGATGTCCAGCTCGAGGTCTACACGATGATGACGCGCGCGAACTTCTTCCAGCGCAATGAATCGTGGGGCGGCGCGTCGATGGTCAATCGCCGCATCGCCAACGATACGCGCGGCTTCATCTCCGAGCTGCTCGCGAAGGCGATCAACCGCGGCGCGCTCGATGAAGAACTGAAGAGGAAGGACGTCGAGAAGGAGGGGCTGCTCAGCCTCCTGGAGACGTTCGGCGACATCGAGAAGGCGCACAAGTACGAGTATCTCGGCTCGTCGCGTTCCGGCTATCTCGTCGATCCCGGCGTCGAGTCGTGCGGCACGCTGCTCGATCCGCTCGAGCTCTCCGACCTGGTCAGCTCGCAGTTCTGGAAAGACCGCTTCTATCAGGCCGAGGAGTACGAGTGGCAGCCGACGCTCTTCCAGCCCGTGGGCGGCATGGACCAGATCTGGCGCGGCTTCCTGCGTACGCCGGTGGCGCGGCACATCCAGTACGGACGCGAGCTCGCCGGCGTGTTCAACATCGACGACAACGGCGTGCCGAAAATCAAAGTGATGCACCGCCCGTCCGGCAGCAGCGGCAGCGGCGAAGAGATCCTCGCCGACTTCTGCATCTCCACCATTCCGCTGCCGATCCTCGCGACCGTGAAGGACAACAATTTCCGCGACGACTACAAGGAAGCCATCGCCGCGGTGAACTTCGCCGACACGTGCAAGGTGGGCTGGCAGACCAACAGCCGCTTCTGGGAAACGCAGAATCAGATGTACGGCGGCATCTCCTACACCACCGACAACGTCACGCAGATGTGGTATCCGTCGTGGGGCTACTTCAGCCGCAAAGGCATTCTCACCGGCGCATACAACTACGACGACGACGCGCGCTACATGGCTTCGCTCGAGTTGCCGCAGCGCCTCGAGCTGGCCATGGCCGGCGGCAAGCGCCTGCACCCCGATTTCGAGCAACACGTGCCGATCAACCTCGGCCTGTCCATCGCCTGGAAGCAGGTCCCCTATCAGCTCGGCGGCTGGGCGGACGACTGGACGTGCGACCAGCCGGTGTACAACCGCCTGCTGAAACGGGAGGGGCAGTTCTGGGTGGCGGGCGATCAGGTCTCGTACCTCTCCGGCTGGCAGGAAGGCGCGGTGCGCTCGGCGCATCACGTGATCCGCGGCATCGCCGGTCTCGAGGTCGCGAAGCCGATGCTGAAGACCATGCCGATGGCGCAGCCGTCGACGCGGCAGGCACCGAGCATCCGCCGCAGAACGCGTGGATTGCCGTAAGAGAACAGTTCCTCGGGTTCCTCGGTGCCTCGGAGTTCCTCGGAAGGGAGCATGCCGAGGAACCCGAGGAACTCCGAGGAACTCCGAGGAACCGCAGTTGGCCTATACACTGCACGGCGCATGGCGCATCTGGAGGTTTGCATGAGTGAAGACATTCAATCGGGTTTGATCCAGGATGTTCAGGAGCTCGGGCCGGGTCTGTTCGCGGCCACCAATACCGGCGATGGGTATTCGAAAAACACCGGTGACGGCGACCGCGATGCGGACGGCACCGACGGCACCGGTGATGCCGATGGCACCGACGGCACCGGCGACTCGGACGGCACGGATGGCACGGGCGACGCCGACGGAACCGATGGCACCGGCGACGCCGATGGCACGGACGGCACCGGCGACTCGGACGGCACCGACAAGTCCTGACGTTCATCATCACTCGAGGTACACCGCGGCGCCGCCACGCAACTCGCGCGTGGCGGCGTTTCGCATTGGAGAGCTCTCTACGTGACACTCACCTTCGCGGACACGCTCGGCGCCACCAGCGTCGACGATTTCCTCGGCCGCTTCTGGGGTCAGGCCTTCGCTTTCCTCCCCGGGACGCGCGGCCGTTTCCATCAGCTCCTGCCGTGGTCCGCGGTCAATGACATGCTGCAGAAGCACCGCCTCGAGCCGCCGCGTCTGCGGCTGGTGCGCAAAGGCTCGTTCGCGCCGAAGAACAGCTATCTCCGCTATGAAGGCAACAAGGTCCCGTTCGTGGTGCCCGAGAAGCTCTCGCAGCAGCTCCGCGACGGCTACACGCTGATCATCGATGCGGTCGACGACATGGCCGATGGAGTGATGCGGCTGGCCGAGGACTTCGAGCGCGTGCTGCAGGAGTCGGTGCAGGTCAACATGTACGCCGGCTGGCGCGAGCAGCAGGGATTCAATCGCCACTGCGACACGCACGACGTGATCGTGCTGCAGGTGTACGGGAAGAAGTACTGGCGCGTGTACGAGGGCGGCCGCCTGCATCCGCTGAAAGACGACATCGCGCCGAACGAAGACCAGCCCGACAAGGTGATCTGGGAAGGGCTGCTCGAGGATGGCGACGCGTTGTACATCCCGCGCGGATGGTGGCACGAGGCATCCGGCGCCGGCGACGTCACGTTGCATCTGACGTTCGGCATCCACCAGCGCATGGGCGTCAATCTGCTGCACTGGATGGCCGATCAGCTGCGCGCGTCGACGGAGTTCCGCGCGCCGCTGTGCCGCTTTGCATCACTCGACGAACAGCAGAAGCAGCTGGCGGAGCTGCGCCGCCAGTTTCTGGCGATGTTCGACGACGACGTGCTCGCGAAGTTCTACGGCCACCAGAACTCGCGCGCGCGGTCGCGCGGGTGGGCCAGCCTGCCCTGGACCGTCGCCGACGATGCGCCGCCGCCGATGACCACGCGCGTGGCACTGGCCGTGCCGCGCGCGTTGCATCTGGTGCGCGATGATGGGTCGGTGCACTTCGATGCGAACGGACGCGCGTGGCGATTTGCCGCGGCCACGGAACCGCTGCTGCGGACGCTGGCGCGCGGACCGGCCACCGTTGCGGAGTTGTGCCACGCCGCGGCGGGATCGCTCGACGACGGCGCGGTGCAGCAGTTCGTGGTCGAGCTCGCGCGGAACGGGCTGGTGGACATCGCCTTCGAGCGTTCAACGTGAGGTACTCCTGCTCGGACGCGGCGCGCACCCGCGGCGATGACCACACGGCCACGGCCACGCGCATCGATGTCTGGATTCTGGTCGAGTACCCGCACACGTGGGGCCGCCGTCCGCTGACCGATGCCGGCCTCCCCGCGCCGGTGCAGGCGGCGCTGACGCGCGCCCTCGCGGAGATCCCGCGCACGCGCGTGGTGTTCATCCGCCGCCGCTTCGAAGAGCGCATCGGCTGCCGGGTCTACATCGCCCGGAGCGCGCCGGAGACGTGGACGATCTCGATCGACCTGCCATCGATCGACGACGTGGCCGCGCTTCCGTTTCGCGCGCTCGCGCACGGACGGTCGCCGCGCGAGTGCGAGTCTGCATCGGCGCCGGTGGTGCTGGTGTGCACGCACGGGCAACGCGATTCGTGCTGCGGCCGCCGCGGCTTTCCGCTTTACGACGCGCTGCGCAATCAGCCGACGCTCGACGTCTGGCAGTGCTCGCACATCGGCGGCGATCGCTTCGCCGCGAACGCGCTCGTGCTGCCGTGGGGGCTGTACTACGGACCGGTAGAGCCGCGCGACGCGGGCGCGCTCGCGGAGAGCGTGCTCCGCGACGAGATCCTGCTCGGATCGTTCCGCGGCCGCAGCTCCATGCCTCACTGGGCGCAAGCCGCGGAGACGTTCGTCCGCCGCCAGACGGGCATGATCGCGCGCGACGCGCTGCATGTGACCTCGCGCGAGCCGCTCCCCGGCGGCCGCACGCTCGTCCACGTGCGCGACGACCGCGACATCGTGCACGAGGTGACGATCGAGCCATACGTCGCCATGCCTTCGGCGCTGCTGACATGCACCTCGGAGTCTCCGTCTCCGGTGATGCAGTTCCGGCTGGTGGATTACTCGGAGCGCCGAAGCGGCTAGTGTGTCGTGTCTCGCTTAAAACGGGGGCGATTTGCGGGCGCCGGCGGGTCGGACGCAAGCCGGCGCGACGCAGGCGATGCCGGGACATCGTCGAGGAGCGGCGGCGCAGCAGACGGTCCGCCGCCGCCGCAAAGCACCCCGTTTTAAGCGAGACACTAGGCCGGAAACGCTGCGGCGGCGAGTCTTCGCATCAGATCATCGCGAAACCGGCGAAGGTCCGCGGGTGACACGCCGCCCGGCAGATCCGTTTCGGGAATCGGGAACGACGAAAGCACCCACGCCAGCTGCGACGGAGTTACGCCCGCGTCCTTTGCAGCCGCCGCCGGTAATGCCGCAATCGGATCGAGTCCGCTCTCCTCCAATACCATGACGTCGACCAGGTCGCGCACTTCCACACGCGACAGCAACGCGCAGAGTTTGTTCGCCAGGATCTCTTGGGCGGAGTCGACGCGAACACCACGAACGATCTCCTTCGCGGCGAGTTGCGGCACTTCATCCCTGACGAGATCGACGATGAGGGACTCGCCCGGTCCTCGCACGAGGAAGCGCTGAAATGCCGGATCGCGGCGAACGGTCTCGATCGCCAGCCCGAGCTCCGCCGCAATCTCGCGCAATGCTCGTACGCCTTCATCGAGCGAGCCGCCGTCGGTGAAGAGATCGAGGTCGTGCGTGTGTCGGTGGCCGAGATAGAAGCCGACCAACGCGGCGCCGCCGGTCAGAAAGAACTCTGTGCGCCGGTCAAAAAACCGGCGCAGGATCTCGCTCTGAAGTTCGGTCAGCCCCTTCATTCACCCGACCAGGCCGAGCTCCTGCCATGTGCTCAGCAGAAACCGCCAGAATTCGCGGCGCCGGCCGAGTTGCGGCTCGAGGCGGTCCCATTCGCGCACCACTTCCGCCGGCGTGGTGAAGCGCCAGACATCCGGCTCGCGTGCCTCGCGCAGGATGGCGCCGAGATAGCGATACCGCTCTTCGGCCGATCCATTCAGGCGGCGGCGCAACTCGGCGACGGTCATCGGCTGGTCCCACAAAAAATACGGGATCGCGTCGTCGCTCGAGAGATCGGTCGTGAGGTTCACGCCCGGCGTGGCCATGGCGTCATTATCGGCCATGCCGCGCAGCGGGTGATACAAATGGGCTCTGTGAGCGTCGACGACGTTTGTATCGAGACCGAGGTCCTCCTCGTCGGCGCCGGGCCGATCGGCATCGAGCTGGCGGTGGCGCTGAAGGCGCGCGGCATCGACTACGTCCATCTCGACGCGAGCCAGGTCGGCTCGACCATCGCCTGGTATGCGCCGCAGACGCATTTTTTCTCGTCGCCGGAACGCATCGCCATTGCCGGAGTTCCGCTGCAGACGCTCGATCAGACCAAGGCTACGCGCGAGGAGTATCTGACCTATCTGCGCGCGGTCGTGCAGCAGTTCGATCTGCGCATCGAGACGTTCGAGCGCGTGGTTTCGCTACGCAGGACGGCGAGCGGTTTCGAAGCGGCGAGCGTGCGTACAGGCCAGGAACGCCGTTGGCGCGCGCGCAACGTCGTGCTGGCGATCGGCGACATGCATCGTCCGCGGCTCATCGGCGTCCCGGGCGAGGACCTGCCGCACGTGAGTCATTACTTCGGCGATCCGCATCAGTACTTCCGCCGCCGCGTGCTCATCGTCGGCGGACAGAACTCCGCGGTCGAGGCGGCCATCCGCTGCTACCGCGTCGGCGCGCAGGTGACGCTCGCCTATCGCGGCGCCGAGCTGGATGCGAATCGCATCAAGTTCTGGCTGCTGCCGGAGATCCGTTCGTTGATTCGCGACGGACGCATGCTCTGGCTCCCCTCGACGACGGTCCGTGAGATTCGCGCCGATCGCGTGATGCTCGATCCCGGCCGCGAAGTGCTCGCGGACGCGGTCCTGCTGCTCACCGGCTACGAGCAGGACTGCGATCTCTTCGTGCAGGCCGGCGTCGCGCTGGAAGGCGAAGGGCGGCGTCCGCGCTTCGACGAGCAGACCATGGAGACCAACGTGCCCGGCCTCTTCGTCGCCGGAACCGGCGCCGCGGGAACGCAGCTGGGCGGCGTGAAGGAGTTCATCGAGACCAGTCACGTCCACGTCGCGCGCATCGTGGCCGCGCTCACGCGAACCGCGCCGCCGCGCGACGAACGAACGTACGACCTGCCGGAAGCGTGAATCCCGAATTACTTGCCGGCCGCGCGGCGGCGGCCGGAGGGCGTGGCCTCGACGACGAACGCTGGCGCGAGTTGCCAGGTCGTCGTGTTGCCTTGCTCGTCGCCGGCTTCGATGGCGAGCTCGTATTCGCCCGCGCCGAGGCGCAGCGCGTCGCGGAGATCTACGCGGTAGACGACGCCGGATGGGGAGCGGCCGAGATTCGTCTCCGTTTCTTCTTCGCCTGTGGCAACGGCGGTGAGCTGAATCCAGGGATTCGTATTGCGGCGGCGGAAGAAGACCTTCGTCGCGGAATCGGCAACGCGGCGATAGGCGAATGCTTCGTGATCGGCGGCGGAGAAGATCAGCGAGGCATTGCCATTCACCGGCAGACGCGTGGCGTGACGGCCGGCGCCGTCGAGGATGGCCAGCGAGGTGATCGCGGGCGGCGACGCGACGCCGAGGGTCGTGTCGAAGCGCGTGGTCAACGTGCCTTCACCAACGCGATCGTCGAACGAGAACGCGCCGATGCGCACTTCGGCGGTGAAGCGTCCCGCGCGCGGAATCGGCACGTAGAACCCACCCGCATTGACGTTGCCCGACGACACGGGCGCGCCGTTTTCGTCGAGCACGCGCACCTTGCCGAGCAACGTCTCGCCGCGACGGCGCTCGCCGCGATTTCCGTAGATCTCCGCGTCGCCGGAGATGCCGTCCGCGTCGATGCGCAGCAGTGCGGGGATGTGAATCGCGCCGCGGCCGAACGCGATCGACTCGCCCGCGATGGCGCTGACCGGCAACGGCGAATCGGCGAATCCGCGCGTGGCGAAGAAGCCGTTCGCGTTGCGGCGGATCATCGGCGAGGTCACCGCGGCCGGGAAGAACGGATCGCCCGCCGTGTGCATCGCCAGCTGCACGCCGCTGGCAAAGTCCGGGTGCACTTCGCGCGTCAGAAAGAGCGTGCCTCGCCAGCTCGGCGCGTCGACCGCAAACCGGAGCGACGGCGGCTGCTGGCTGAACTCGTTCGTGCGGCGCGGCCAGTCGCGCGGCATGATGGCCACGTCGCGGCGATCGCCGCCGCTCGGGAAATTCAGCTCGACTTCCTGCGCCGTGTAGTCACCCGGCAGAACCTGAAGCACGCGATCCGAGGACATCGCGCGCAGCGGCTCGTACTGCGCGACGTGCATGCGCGCGGCGGTGCGGTCGACGAACGCCTCCGTCGCCAGCAGCGTGAAGCGATCGCTGAACGATGACGTGTGCAGCACGCGCGCGGCGAGCGGCAATGGGATCGAGAAATCGTGCGGCACGATCATGCGCACGAACGACGAGCGCAGCGTCGTTACGCCGTCGCCGTCCGGGAATGGCGTGCCGCGCTCGTCCGCACCGGCCAGTCGCACTTCGTGCGGCGTCATCGCGGCGTCCAGCGCAATGGCGATGTCGCCCTCGACGTGCTGGCTTTCCGCGACCGCGACGCGCAGGTCCTCGGCATTCGCGGAGGCCATGACGAAGTCGTACGTGGCCGGCTCGAGCAGCACCTCGTATCCGCCGGCGCCGATGCTCGCCGCCGACGCATAACGCGGCGCGTCACTGCCCCACAACAGCGTCGCGAATCCGCCCTCGGTCGTAAACGTCGCGCGTCCCGCGCGGACGAACGCCCACGGCAGTCGGATCTGATCGATCACCATCACGCCGCTGAATGCGAGCGATTGCGACTGCGGCTTGCCGAGCGTCGTGTGATCGACATGAATCGTGACGTCGAGCTCCGTCGATTGCCCCGGCTCGAGCGTGAGATCGGACGCGACGCTGAAGGTGATTGCGGGATGCGCACCCTCGAAGACAGGCTGAATGGTCTTCGTCGAGCCGCTCTCGTTGCGCAGCGTGACGCGGCGCGACGCGGTCCATGTCGCCGCGGTGCCGCCATCGAGGCCGAAGTTGAACTGCGTGGGTGATGCGACCAGCACGTTCGCACGCGCGCGGGAAAGATCCGCGATGCCGCCGCCCTGCGCCATCACTTCCTCTCCGGCGACGGCGCGCGCGCTGGTCACGAGCGCCGCCTTCACGCGCTCCGGCGTCCACTGCGGATGTTCTTCCAGCAGCAACGCCGCCAGTCCCGCGACGTGCGGCGTGGCCATCGACGTACCGCTCAGCACGATGAAGCCGTGACCGAGTCCGGTGGAGAGAATGCGCGCGCCGGGCGCGAGGACATCGGGCTTGATCGCGGCGGTCTGCGTGGCCGGTCCGCGCGACGAAAAGTACGCGACGGTCTCGGCGTCTTCTTCGACGTCGGACGCGCCGACGGTGATCGCCTTCGCGGCGCCGGCGGGACTGCCGATGCGGTGGAACTGTTCCTCGTTTCCCGCTGCGACGCAGACCACCATCCCCGCGGCGACGGCGTTGTCGACGGCGCGCGAGAGCGGATCGTCGGGACGTCCGGAGTTGCCGAGGGAGAGGTTGGCGACGTCGGCGCGATCGGATGGATCGCCGTCGCCGTTCGGATCCAGCGCGCGCTCGAGCGCGGCGATGATGTCGGAGGCGTTGCCCTTGCCGTCCGCGCCGAGCACTTTGTACGCGAGCAGCCGAACGCCCGTCGCCACGCCCGTGACCTCGGCGCTTTCCGCCGCGATGATCCCCGCGACGTGCGTACCGTGCCGATGATCGTCCGCCGGATCGTTGTCGTCGTTGACGAAGTCGTAGCCGCCGATGACTTTGCCGGCCAGCGCGGGATGCGTGGCGTCGATGCCGGTATCGATCACCGCGATGACGATGCCGGAGCCGCCGGAGTTGGGCATTGGGCGCTGGGCGTTGGGCGTTTGGGAGGTTCCGGCTGACGGGATCTTCGCCGCGAGCGCGGACCGACGTTGCGTCTTGCCGGAGACTGACGCCCAGACGAGGCCTCCCGAACGCCCACCGCCTAACGCCTCCTCGTACGCAACCACCTCCCAATCCTCATGGACCGCCGCCACATACGGCAACCGCGCGAGCGCATCCACCGACTGCCCTTCCTGCAACTCCACCGCGACGCCGTGGAACGCGCGGGAGAACTCGCGTCTCACTTTCACTTTCGCGGCGTCGGTCTGGAAGCGATGGCGGAGGCCGCGGGCGGCGGGCGGCTCGCTGAATTCGACGATGTACTTGCGCGGCGCTGCGACGGCCGTCGTCGTGAGGAGGAGGAGCAGGATCAGGCGTTTGATCATCAAGAGGGCGCGATCGTAGCCGGAGGTGCTTTCCAACTGCTTACCGGCCACAGCTTTGTAACGTGCGCGACGATTGCACGCAGCGCTCGCATGAAATCTCTGCTTTACGTTCCGCTGCTCCTCCTGCTCGCCTGTCGCGAGAATCCATCGCCGGAATCACACGCGCTCGTCACCGCCAGCGAACCACCGCCCACGGCGAGTGCGACGACGACGACAACCGAAACGAATGCACCGGCGCAACCGCCGGTGGGCATTCCTGCCGTCACCGGTCCGAAGCTGCTGCCGGTCGATGAAGCTCCGGCCGATCCATCGCTGGTTGCGTATCGCGAAGAGCTCCTCGCCGCGGTGCGCCGTCGCGACGTCGATGCCGTGGTCGCGCTCTCCGATCCGAACGTGCGCACGTCGTTCGGTGACGATGGTGGTGCCGAGGAACTGCGGCGCAAGCTGCAGGACGGTGCGCTGATGAACGATCTCGAACAGATCCTTCCCCTCGGCGGCAAGTTCACGGGACCGGAAAACCAGCGCACCTTCTGGGCGCCGTATGTCTACAGCGCCTGGCCCGACCGGCACGACGCGTTCCAGTCGCTGGCGGTCATCGGCGAAAACGTCCCGCTGCGCGACGAGCCGGACGCCAATGCGCGCGTCCTCGCCATGCTTTCCCACGACATCGTCGGACACGAGAAGCGCGAGGGCGACTGGTTCCGGATCAAGACCGCCGACGGCCGCACCGGCTGGGTGGAGAAATCTTCCGTCGTCAGTCCGGTCGGCTATCGCGCGGGCCTCTCGAAAGTCGACGGCCAATGGCGCATGAGGGCACTCGTCGCCGGAGACTGAGTCGGGTTCCTCGGAGTGCCTCGGAGTTCCTCGGGTTCCTCGGAGAGGGCGGCGGCAGCCACGCCGAGGAACTCCGAGGAACGCCGAGGAACCGAGGAACCGCCTCAAACGGCGCGAGCTTTGAAACATCGACCGGCATGGTGAGGACGGCAGCGGCGGAGGTGGCCAGCACGATCGAGCAGGGCTCGGTGACGATCCTCTACCGCCCGCGCGTCGAGGAACAGCATCCAACCGATCTCGGCGATGTGCAGCGCCTGCTGATCCTGCTGAGCCCCGGCGGCAGCCCGTTCGAGCGCGCGATCGCCATCGGACGCAAACGCGTTCCGCGCTCGGCGCGCCGCGATCGCTTCTGGGGCTTCGTCGATCTCGTGCTCACTCCCTACGACATGAACGCCGCCCTCGACGCGCAGGTGTACGGCACCAAGACCCGCGGATTGCGCCATCTGCCCGCGGCGCGCGCGTTCGCGTCGGGGACGTACGAGATCGCCACGCATCGCGATCACGCGCATCTGCGATGGCACGTCGAGCGGATCACGGACGCCGATCCGATCGCATTCGAAGTGGACGTCGAAACGGAGGCCGACTACATCGTCACCGTCGCCAATCCCGATCTCACGGCGTGGGGTCTGAGCGAGCCGCCAGACCTGCAGGAGACGCTATTCGACGATCTCGAGCTGCACGTGACCATTCCCACGCCCTTTCCGCCGAATCTGCAGGAGCGCTTTCGCAATCGACGCTACGCGCAGATCGATTCGACGGAGTGGCTCGATCATCCGGGTGCAGAATTGGTGTTCATGGGAACGGGAGATTGACGACCAGACGCGGACGTCCGCGCCGCGAGGGAGCGGACGCAACCATCCTTGCCGCCACGCGCGAGCTGCTCGGCGAAACCGGCTACGCCGCGTTCAACGTCGACGTCATCGCGGAGCGGACCGGCATCGCCAAGACCACCATCTATCGCCGCTGGCCCACGAAAAGCGCGCTCGTCGCCGCGGCCATCGACACGCCTCCACCCGATGAGCCGGATGCGATCCTGCGCGAGACCGGGCAACTGCTCTCCCGCCTTGCCGGCGCGGACCTCGACGTGCTCCGTGCCGTGATCGCGCCGCGGCGCGAACGGCTCCTCGCGGCGATCGGTCCGCGTGCGGACGAGATTCTCGGCGCGTTGTTGACACGCTTCGTCATAGAATCCGCGCGTCCATAACGCTTTTGTAAACTCTCTGTAAAGAATCCTTGTGTGGAGGTGTCCCATGAAACGGCTCCTGCTGTTGCTCCTGGTTCTTTTCTCCTCCGTCTCTCTCTTCGCTCAGGCCACCACGGGCACGCTCGTCGGAACCGTGACCACATCCGACGGTGCCGCGCTGCCCGGCGTCACTGTCACCATCTCCTCTCCCGCGTTGCAGGGAACGCGAACGACGGTCTCCGGTGATACCGGCGGCTACCACTTCCCCTCGATCCCGCCGGGACCGTACACGGTCTCGTTCGAGCTCGAAGGAATGCAGCGCACCAACAGGCGCGTGACGGTGACGCTCGCACAGACCAGCCGCGCCGATGCGTCGCTGTTCGTTGCGTCGATGTCGGAAGACATCACCGTGACCGCGAACTCGGTGGCGGTCGTCGAGACGACGGACGTGTCCGCGAACTTCGACGTCGAGACCATCCGCGAACTTCCCTCCGGACGCGACATCCGCGCGACGGTGCTGCTCGCGCCCGGCGTGACCGAGGGGGCGGTGAACAACCAGATCACCATCTCGGGCGCCATGTCGTACGACAACCTCTTCCTGGTCAACGGCGTGGTGGTGAACGAGAACCTGCGCGGTCAACCGCACGACCTCTTCATCGAAGACGCCATCCAGGAGACCACGATCCTCACCGGCGGCGTGTCGGCCGAGTTCGGACGCTTCACCGGCGGCGTCGTGTCGACGCTGACCAAATCGGGCGGCAACGAGTTCTCCGGCTCGATCCGCGACACGCTCAACAATCCGAGCTGGACGGAGAAGACCGACTACGCCGCGCAGGTCGATCCGATCGACGAGCTGAACGAAACGTACGAAGGCACGTTCGGCGGACGGCTCATCCGCGACCGCATCTGGTTCTTCACCGCCGGACGGTGGGAAGACCGCTCGACCTCGCAACAGCTCCGCCTCACCGAGATCCCGTACGTCGAGACGCGGGAAGACCGGCGCTGGGAAGCGAAGGTGACCGGCCAGCTCGCGCAGAAACACACGCTGATCGGTTCGTACCTGATGAGCGACAACCATCGCGACAACATCATCACCTTCGGCCCTGTGGTCGACCTGCGCAGCCTCGCCACACGCGAGCAGCCGAAGACGCTGTTCGGCGCGAATTACGCCGGCGTGCTCACCAACAACCTCCTCGTCGAAGCGCAGTTCAGCCGCATGGACGACGACCTCACCCGCGGCGCCGAGACGCGCGATCCGATCCAGGGCACGCTCCTGCGCGACTCCAGCACCGGCAACCGCATGTGGTCGCCGTCGGGATGCGGCGCGGTCTGCGGCACCAAGCAGCACGACAACAAGACCTGGCAGGCCAAGGCCTCGTACTTCCTCAGCACGCCGTCCATCGGCACGCACAGCTTCGTCGGCGGCGTCGAGGAGTTCCACCAGCTGCGCGCCGACAACAACTTCCAGTCGGGCAGCGACTTCTGGCTCCACGGCCACATCATTCAGGACCCGAACGACAAGACCAAGCTCTACTTCGGCATCACGCCCGACAACGGCGCGATCGAATGGGATCCGGTCCCCGCGCTCTCGAAGACCTCCGACTTCGCAGTGCGGTCGGTCTTCGTCAATGACAAGTGGGAGCTCGGTCCGAAGTGGACGTTCAACGTCGGCGGACGCTACGACGAGTCGTTCGGAAAGAACCAGGCCGGCGTGACCACCGTCGACGACAGCGCATTCAGCCCGCGCCTCGCGGCGACGTTCGATCCGGCCGGCAACGGACGGCAGCGCTTCAGCGCGACGTACGGACGCTACGTGGCCAAAGTCGAACAGGGACCGGCCGATCTCACCGCGCCGGCCGGACGCTACTCGTACTACCTCTTCAGCTACAACGGTCCGACCATCAATCCGATCGGCACGCCGATCGATCAGCTCATCCCGACCGAACAGGTCATCGCCATGATCTTCGCGGCCTTCAATGCCGCGGGCGGCACGAACAACCGCGATCTGCTCGACGACGTGAGCATCCCCGGCGCGACCACGCGCTTCGATCAGTCGCTGAACTCCCCGTACATGGACGAGTTCACGCTCGGATACGCGCTGACGTTCGGCGATCGCGGCTACGTGCGCGCCGATTACATCGACCGCACCTGGGACGCGTTCTACGCCATCCGCCGCACGCTGGAGACCGGAAAGGCGCTCGATCCCACCGGATCGCAGGTCGATCAGGGCGTGATCGAGAACAGCCGCGGCGGTCTCAGTCGCGACTATCAGGCCGTGCAGCTGCAGGCCAGCTGGCGTCCCATCCAGCGGATCAACATCGGCGGCAACTACACGTGGTCGAAGCTGCGCGGAAACGTCGAGGGCGAGTCGGCCAGCGGCGCGACCGTGCTGACCGAGAATCCCGATCGTCCCGAGTACACCGGCTTCGAGGAAAACAACCCGGTCGGTTATCTGCTGCCGGACATGCGCCATCGCGCGAACATCTGGATCGGCTACGACCTGCCCACCAGCTTCGGCGATTTCAACTTCTCGCTGCTGGAGCGCTATCACTCCGCGCTGTCGTACTCCGCCCGCGGCACCATCGACGTGCGCCAGGGCGCGGCGCCGGGACGCACGCCGAACGGCGTCGTGAATCCCGGCTACGTGACCGTGCCGTCGAACGTCGGCTACACGTTCGGCGAGCGTGGCGGGTTCCGCGTCGACGACATCTCGTCGACCGACGTGGCGCTCAACTACGCGCTGCCGTTCGGCCGCTACCGCTTCTTCGTCGAGACGGACATCATCAACATCTTCAACCAGCAGGGCATCGAGGATCCGGACTTCGTCGACAAGACCGTGCAGACGCATCGCCAGACCACCACGCGCTGCGACGGCGGCACGCGCTGCCAGCCCTTCAACCCGCTGGCCGGCGAGAAGCCGACCGAAGGCGTGCACTGGGTCAAAGGCGCGAGCTTCGGCCAGGCCATCTCCGCGGACGCCTATCAGCTGCCGCGCACGTACCGTTTCTCCCTCGGAATGCGTTTCTAGTCTTTCCCGCGAGGGATGCGCTCACCGGAGCGCATCCCTCGTTTTCCTGGCCAGCTCCCGCGCCCCTCGGTGCGGATTCTTCCGCACCATCTCGTCGAGCACCGCATCCGCGCTTCTCCCCTGGATGAACTCGATGATGGCCAGGTTCGCGTACGACTGCAGGTGGTGCGGATAGCGCGCGATCTCGCGGCGGTACGCGGCCGCGGCCTCGCCGGGACGATCGGTGCGCGCGTAGATGTCGGCGCGGGCGTGCTCGACGCCCTGCATCGCACCGCGGCGTTCGATCTCCGCCAGCGTCGCCAGCGCCGCGTCGTACTGTCCGGCCGCGCGTTGCAGGTCCGCGAGCAGCATCATCGCGCCCGGCTGGCCGTTGCTCGCCTCCATCGCCGCGCGCACGTGATGCTCCGCTTCGGCGAAGCGGCCGTCGTCGATGGCCACGCGCGCGAGAAGCTGATTCGTTTCCAGCGGTAACGCCGCCAGCGCCAGCTCCGCGTGCGCGACCGCCTCGCGCGGGTGTCCGGCTTTCGCGTGCGCCGTGGCGAGCGCCAGCGCGAGCTCGGGTGAGAAGCGATGCGCGCGCTGGATGGCCGCCTCGTAGACGGCGATGGCTTCATCGGCGCGGCCCGAATCGAGCAGCACTTCGCCGAGGCGCGTGGCGACGTCCATCGAGGCATCGTTCTTCTGCAGCAGCGCGCGCAACGCATCGATGGCCTCGTCGTTGCGCCGCTCGGCCGCGAGTTGGAACGCGGTCTTGATGTCGCGCAGCGTGTGGATCTCGTCGCGCGGATTCGGCAGCGGGCCGCTGCGCTCGCGCGGCGTCCCGACATAGCCGAGCGCGGCGAGCTTTCGCGCCTCCTCCGGATCGATGCGCTGCATGCTGTCGATCGCGGCCGGAATCTCCGCGAGCTCGCGACGCAGGCTCGCGGCCGCGCGGCGCTCGGTTGCGATCAGGTTGTTCTTTTCCGCCGGATCGTTCGCGAGATCGTACAGCTCGGGGCTGGAGCTTTCGATGTAGTGGAAGCGGCCGTCGAAGAGGGAACGCAACTCGCTCCAGCCGAGGTGGATGCGCGGGTAGAGCGTTTCCGCGTAGATGCTGCTCTGCGGCCGAGCCTCGGATGCAACGCCGGCGTGCGAGAGGATCTCGTGAAAGAGACCGCGCAACGCGAACGGCTGTTTTTCGGACGCGCCGGCGCGTTCCGCGTCCGGCAGCTTCACGATCAGCGGCACCTGCAGCACCTCGCGATGGAGCAGGATGCCGTGCTGGTCCTCGCCGTGCTCCCACAACGCCTCCCCGTGATCGGACGTGAACACGATCAGCGCGCGATCGTAGACGCCGCTCGCCTTCAGCGTGGCCAGGAGCTGTCCCACGATCTGATCCGCCTTCGCGATCTCGCCGTCATACGACGGCTCGTACGGCGCGTGCGGCTCGTACAGATGCAGGAACAGGAAAAACGGCTGCTGCGCGTTCGCGGTCACGAAGCTCTGCGCGGCCTTCACCGTCTCGAATCCGGAACGTTGATTCTCCGCCGTGGCCGCGCCCGCGGTCACCGTCACCGCGTCGTCGTACACCTCGAACCCGTCATCGATGCCGGTCTCGGAGCGCAACACGTACGACGACACCGCCGCGCCCGTGCGATAGCCGTTCTCGCGCAACACCTCCGCGAGCGTGCGCAGCCGCGCACCGTCGAACTGGTAGCCGATGTTGTTGCGCACTCCATGCTCGGTCGGCAGCAGACCCGTGAGCATCGACGCGTGCGAAGGCAGCGTCAGCGGCGCATGACTCCACGCGCGCTCGTACAACACCCCCTCGCGCCGCAACGCGTCGATGTTCGGCGTGGCGATTTTCGTGTAGCCGTACGCCGGCAGATGATCGGACCGCAACGTGTCGACGGAGATGAGGATGACCGGCGGACGCGCGGGCTCGCGTTTCGCGCAGGAGAGGACGAGCAGGGAGAGAGCGAGAATGCGACGCACGGATGGCATAGTCTCAAAGTCGCAGAGTCTCAAAGTCTCAAAGGACGCGCAATGCAACGCCTTTGAGACTTTGAGACTTTGAGACTTTGCGACCACCTAGACGGTGGTCTTCTTGAACCTCGCCACCGCCAGCGCGATGATCAGAAACGTGTACAGCGCGAGCATGCCGGTCGGGCGCCACAGCTCCGCCAGCGAGGCGCCGCGCAGGACGATGCCGCGGATCAGTTCGATGAAGTACTTCGCCGGGATGATGTTCGAGATCCACTGGAAGATCCGCGGCATGCCGTCGATCGGAAAGACGTAGCCGGAGAGAAAGACGAACGGGAGCAGGAAGAACATCGACATCTGTGTGGCCTGCATCTGCGTCTGCGCGATGGTCGAGATCAGCATGCCCAGTCCGAGCACCGCGGCCATGAACAGGAAGCCCACCAGGTAGAGCTGCAGCACCGATCCGGCGATCTCGATGTGAAACAGGAAGCGCATCAGCAGCACGGTCAGCGTGAACTGGAAGTAGCCGATCACGATGAACGGGAGGATCTTGCCGAGGATCAGCTCCGCGCGCGTGGCCGGCGTGACCTGCAGCTGTTCGAGCGTGCCGCGCTCGCGCTCGCGCACGATGGCGATGGCGGTGAACTGGATCAGCGTGAACGTGAGGATGATCGCGATCAGGCCGGGGATGATGAACCGCGACGTGCGCAGGTCGGCGTTGTACCAGGGGCGCACGCGCACATCGAGCGGCAGCTGCTTCTCCCGCCACTGCGCGCGCTGCGCGAGCACGCGAATGGACATCGACTGGGAGATCCCGGCCATGATCGACATGGCCTGCGACGAGGTGGTCGTGTCGGACGCGTTCACGATCAGAAAGGCCTCGGCCGGCCGGCCGCGATGGCGGTTCTTCCCGAAGTCGCGATCGAAGACCAGTCCGACCGACGCCTTGCCGGCGTCGATCTCCGTACGCATCGCGTCCATCGAGTCGACGTACTTCACGACGTCGAAGTAATCGGTGCCGGTCATCTTCGCCACCAGCTCGCGGCTCTCGTACGTGCGGCTTTCGTCGAGCACGACCGTCTTCAGATGCTTGACGTCGTAGTTGATCGCGTAGCCGAAGATCAGGGTCTGGAAGACCGGCACGAGCACGATCATGCGCAGCGTCATGCGGTCGCGCTTCAGCTGCAAAAACTCTTTCCAGGTCAGGGCCAGCAGGCGTTTCATGCAGTCACCGCTTCCTTCACGCGCACACGCTTGCGCGCCAGCGAAACGAATACGTCTTCGAGCGAAGGCTCGGCTTCCTCGGGCGTGCCCCATCGCGCGAGCAGTTCGCGCACGCGCGCGGTCTGCCCCTCCTCCGCGACCGCTCGCACCGTGAGGCCGAACAGGTAGACATCCTCCAGCGCCGGATCGCGCTGCAGTTCCTTGACGATGGCGAAGGGATCGCGACGGGTTCCTCGGGTTCCTCGGGGTGCCTCGGGTTCCTCGGAGCGGAGAGCTTCCTCCGAGGAACGAATCTCCAGGATCCGGTCGTGCAGATCGCGCTTCAACTCGCGCGGCGAGCCATCCGCGATGACCGCGCCGTCGAGGATGAACGCCAGGCGGTCGCACTGCTCCGCTTCGTCCATGTAGTGCGTGGTCACGAGCACGGTCATGCCGCGATCGGCGGCCAGTTCGTAGATCAGATCCCAGAACAGGCGCCGCCCGCGCGGATCGACGCCGCCGGTCGGCTCGTCGAGAAAGAGCAGTTCCGGCTCGTGCAGCAGCGCCGCCGCGAGCGCCACGCGTTGCCGCAATCCGGTCGAGAGTCCCTCGGTGAGCTGATCGCGAATCTTCCCGAACCGCAGCCGCTGCGCGAGCGCGTCGATGCGCTGATCGAGCTTCGGGCGATCGAGTCCGTAGATCGAGCCGTAGAAGCGCAGGTTCTCTTCGACGGTGAGGTCGAGGTAGAGCGAGAACTTCTGGCTCATGTAGCCGAGGTGCGTTTTCCACCGTTCGGTGTCGCGCGTGACATCGAGTCCGTCGAATCCCGTGATGCGTCCCGAGGTCGGGGCGAGCAGGCCGGCCAGCATGCGGATGGTGGTCGACTTGCCGGAACCGTTCGGCCCGAGGAAGCCGAAGACCTTGCCGCGCGGCAGATCGAAGGAGACGCGATCGACGGCGGTGAACGCGCCGAATTTGCGCGTCACGTCTTCCACGCGGATCAGCGAGTCGCCGTTCATTCGTCCTCCTCTTCCCCACCGGCGAGCACGAACACGTCTTCGAGACTCGGCGCGAGCGGACGGATGTCTTCCTCGGCCACGATGCCGCGCAGCGATTCACGCACGCGCTGCAGAAGATCGGGACCGGTGCCCGCCGCGCCGCGCACGTGCAGGACCGTGCCGAAGAGAGAAAGGTCGTCGATCTCGCGCATCGGATGCAGCACTTCGCGCACCTGCAAGCGATGCGACGTGCGGATCTCGAGCAGCGGACGGTCGTACGTCGCCAGGACCTCCTGGCGCGTTCCGGAGCTGGAGATCCGCCCGCGATCGAGAAAGGCGATGCGCGTCGCGTACTCCGCCTCGTCCATGTACGGCGTGGACACGATGATGGTCAGTCCGTCGTGATGGAGCTGATTGAGCAGCGCCCAGAACTCACGGCGCGAGACCGGATCGACGCCGGTGGTCGGCTCGTCGAGCAACAGCAATCGCGGTTGCGTGAGCAGCGCCGCGACGAGCGCGAGCTTCTGCTTCATGCCGCCGGAGAGCGCGCCGGCCAGACGCTTGCGGAAGCGATCCAACCCGACGCGCTCGAGCAGATCGGCGGCGCGTTCTTTCGCGAGCTGATTCGGGACGTCGTACAGCTTCGCGCGCAGCTGCAGGTTCTCGTCGACGGAGAGGTCTTCGTACATCGCGAAGCGCTGCGGCACGAAGCCGAACGTGACGTCCTGCTCGATGCGCACGCTGCCGGACGTCGGCTGAAGGACGCCCGCGACGATGCGGAAGAACGTGGTCTTGCCCGCGCCGTCCGGACCGATCAGGCCGAACAGCTCGCCCGATTCGATGCGCAGATCGATGTCGTCGAGCGCGGTCTTCGCGCCGAAACGGCGGGTGAGATTTTGTGCGGTGATCATGGTTGCGGGCTCGTGACCGTGACCTCCGCCGGCTGTCCCGGCACGAGCGGCTCGCTCCATCCGCGATCGAGATCGGCCTTCGCGCCGTACACGAGATTCACGCGCTCACTCTTGGTCTCCACCGCTTTCGGCGTGAACTCGGCGTCGGGCGAAATCTCGGTGATGTGCGCGGCGAACGCGCGATTCGGAAACGCGTCGACGGTCACGCGCGCGGGCATGCCCATCCGCACGCGGCCGAGCTTCGTCTCGGGGATGAAGGTGCGCACGTAGAGGCGATTCGCGAACGCCATCGTGACCGCGGGCTGATTGGCGCTCACGAGCTGTCCCGGCTCGGCCAGGCGATGCACGATGATGCCGTCCGCGGGCGCACGGATCTCGTTTTCACGCGCCACCGCCAGTGATTGTCTGAGCACCGCCTGCGCACGCTCGGCTTCCGCGCGGGCGGCCTCGGTCTGCTTCGCGCGCGTGCCTTCGCGCGCGACCTCCAACCGCTCCTGGCTCGCTTTCAGCGCGGCCCGCGCGCGTTCGAGATCCGTGCGCGCGCGGTCGTAATCGCGTTGCGTACCGACCTTGCGATCGAGCAGGAAGCGCTGCCGTTCGGCCTCTTTCTCCGCCAGCGAAACGGCGGCGCGGCGATCCGCAACTTCGGCGACGACGACGTCGACCTCGGAAGGCCGCGTCCCCGCCTGCAGATCCTCGGCACGCGCCTGCGCGGAGCGCACGCCGGCCCGTTCGCGCTCGACGGCGATCGACGTTTCGCCGAGGTCGAGACGGACGAGGATGGCGCCGGCTTTCACGCGATCGCCTTCGCGGACGAGCACTTCCGTGACCCGGCCCGACACCTTCGGCCCGAGGTCGACCATCGGCGCTTCGATGCGTCCGTTGAGATGGATGATGCTGTCGTCGGCGGTCTTACGGCAGCCCGCGACCAGAAGCGTCGCGGCGATCAACGTCAGGAGCACTCTCATTTCAATACCTCGATGCCGCGCGCTTCCAGGATGGTTCCCGTGGCGCGCGCGAGCTCTGTTTCTGCTTTGCGCAAATCGGTGATGGCGACGGTCTCGGCCACGCGCGCGGCGGTGAGCTCGTTCTGTCGCGTGAGGATGAAGAACGTGTTGGAGACGCCGCCTTCGAAGCGATCGCGCTCGCCCTGCAGCTGCACTTCCGCTGCTTGCACGGCGGCCTGCGCGGCTTCGATGCGTTGCCGCGCGCTATCGAGCGACGCCAGTGCGTTGCGGACTTCGAGCGCGACGCGCTGGCGCGCGGCGTCGAGCGTCGCGGCCGACTGGCGGCGTTGCGCGCGTGCGATGGCCACGTCCTGCTTCGCGGCGGTGTTGCCGATCGGGAGCACGAACGAGACGCCGAGCGATGCGTCCGGGAACTCGTCGAGCGTGCGCAGCGATTGCCCGAGGCCGCCGCGGAGATCGTCATCGATCACGATCGGACCGAAGGGCGAGAACGCGTCGGGATTGCGCGAACCGGCCAAACCGCGTCCGGTGTACGACGCGACCAGATCGAGCTGCGGGCGAACGCGATCGAGAGCGGCGTCGATCTCGACATCGTGACGATCGAGGCGCAGCGCGAGCTCCTGAAGCTCGGGGCGGTTTGCGAGCGCCGTGGCGATGGCTTCGCCGGTTCCTCGGGTTCCTCGGAGTTCCTCGGAGTTCCTCGGTTGGGCCCGATCCTCCTCCGAGGAACTCGAGGAACCCGAGGCACTCCGAGGAACTGACAACGGCGCATCCCACACCTCATCCTCCGCGTCGCGTGCGATGAGATTGCGCAGCGCGTTCTCCGCGCGAATCAGATGCTCGCGTGCGACCATCACCTCGCCGCGTCTCCGTTCCACCTCCGCGATCGTCTGCGCGAGCTCCGCCTCGGCCTGCGTGCCCGCTTCGATGCGCACACGCGTGTCCTCGCGCTGCTTTTCCGCGACGCGCACCGTCGACTCGCGGATGTCGATCTCGCGCCGGGCTGCGACCACCGTCCAGTACGCGCGCTCGACGGCCGCCGTCACTTCGCTGGCGGTACGGCGCAGGGAGGTAAGCGCGCGCGTGCGATCGACGCGCGCGATGCGAAGGGCGCGGCGCGCCGGATCGGTGCGGCGATTCTGCAGGAGCGGCTGGCGCACCTCCGCGCCGAACGACGTCGTCCACGCCGGCGTGAGCAGCGCGAAGAAACTGTTCGTCTCGTCGCGGCCGATGCCGGAGAACACGGACACCGTTCCGCCGGTCGGCAGCAGCTGCACGAACGATGCGGAGGTCTGCAGCGTGCGCATGGTCGGCGACAGCTCGCCCTGCGGCGCGCCGGAGAGCACGGAGTTGATCGGATCGGTGCGTTCGCGCAGCCGGGCCTCGCCGCGCAGCGACGGTTCATACGCGGCACCGGCGCGCAGCAGCGACGCCTCGGCGATGTTCACCGCTTCGCGCTCGACGACCACGTCCGCGTTTTTCTCGAGCGCGCGCGCGATCGCGTCCGGGAGCGTCAGCTCCTGCGCGTGCGCGGAGAATGCGATCAGGATCAGGAAAATGCGTTTCACTTCTCGAGGCCTTTCAGAATCAGGTTGCCGGTGTGGCGCGCGAGGTCTTCGAGCGTGTGCGTGTGCTCGAAGCCGGCGACTTTCGCGAGGCGCGCCCGGATCGGTTGCGAGGCCACCAGGAACAGCATCGAGCCGATCAGCGTCACGTGCGTGAGCAGCGGATCGGTCTTGCGGAACGCTCTCTTCCTCACTCCCTCGGCCAGCACGTCCGCGACCACGCGGAACACGGCGGCCATGCGCACGAGCATTTCGTCGGGCAGCGTCGCGCCGCCGGAGGCGATCTCGCGGAGCATGATCGGGACGAAGTGCGGATTGCTCTCCGGCAGCGAGGCCAGCGTGTCGAGCACGCACTGCAGCTTCTCCGCGGGCGTGTCGGCCTCGGCGATGGCGGCGCGGAGGATCGGCGGCACACGCTCGACGGTCTCGGTGAGGACGGTGGCGTAGAGCTTGTCCTTGTCGCCGACGTGGTAGTACAGCATGGCCTTGTTCACGCCGGCGCGCGCCGCGATCTCATCGACACGCGCACCGGCAAAGCCGATCGAGGCGAACACTTCCGCAGCGGCGGCGAGGATGCGCCGGCGGGGATCGGCATCCGGGGCAGGTTTGCGAGGGCTCATCGAACTCTCCAACTGGTTGTTTTAACCAACTGGTTGGTAAGTTGCGTCCGTGGCGG
>CAMPKJ010000046.1 GCA_946887105.1 uncultured Acidobacteriota bacterium
CGGAAGGCACGAGGCGCGTAAAGCCGTCGGTGTACTTGAGGCCGATCGCCCAGACGATTTCGAGCAGACCGGCGAGCGTGAGCCAGACCCAGGCCATGGCGGTTCCCTAGATGAAAATGGAGCGGCCGCCGTCGACGGCAAGGATCTGGCCGGGGTGCTGATCGGCGGCGCGCAGAAGAGCGGCAAGGTCGATTTCCGGATCGACGACGTGAAGCTGAAGTAGCGCGTCGCGTGCTCTACAATCTGCGCCGCTCGGAGGAACGAATCACATGGAGTGGCTATCTGATCCGCAGGCGTGGATTGCGCTGCTGACGCTCACCGTCCTGGAAGTAGTCCTCGGCATCGACAACGTCATCTTCATCTCCATCCTGGCGGGCAAGCTGCCGCTGGATCAGCAGAAGAAGGCACGCACGATCGGTCTGGCCATGGCCATGGTCATGCGCGTCCTGCTGCTGCTGTCGCTGGCCTGGATCGTCAGGCTCACGGCGCCGCTCTTCACGGTTCTCGGCCAGGCGATCTCCGGCCGCGATCTGATCCTGATCCTGGGCGGACTGTTCCTGCTGGCTAAGGCCACGCACGAGATTCACGACAAGCTGGAAGGGCTGGAAGGTGATGACATCAAACGCGTCGCGCCGTCGCTCGCCTCGGTGATCATCCAGATCTCGCTGCTCGACATCGTGTTCTCGCTCGACTCCGTCATCACCGCGGTCGGCATGGCCAAGGACCTCGGCGTGATGATCGCCGCGGTGATCATCGCCGTGCTGATCATGCTCGTCTCCGCCGGCTCCATCAGCAACTTCGTCAATCGCCATCCCACCGTGAAGATGCTCGCGCTCAGCTTCCTCCTGCTGATCGGCATGTCGCTCGTTGCGGAAGGCCTCGACTTCCACATTCCGAAGGGGTACGTCTACTTCGCCATGGCCTTCTCGGTCTTCGTCGAGGTCCTGAACATCGCGCTGCGGCGGAAGAGCAAGCCGGTGAAACTGCACGACGGCTATCACCCGGAGGGACAGTGAAGACTGCGCTCCTGCTGATGGTCCTTGCCGCGCATCCGTCCGCGCATGCCTCCGCGCATCCGGGCGATGCGCTCTGGAACGCGCTGCAGCCGCTGTGCGGGAAGTCGTTCGAGGGACGGCTCGTCGAAGGGACGGAGCCGTCGGACGCGGAGATCGGCAAGCAGCGGCTGGTCATGCATGTGCGCGACTGCAGCGCGACCGAGATCCGCATCCCGTTTCACGTCGGCGAGAACCGCTCGCGCACGTGGGTGCTGACGCGCACGGAGAACGGTGTGCGGCTCAAACACGATCACCGCCATGAAGACGGCACCGAGGATCGCGTCTCGCAGTACGGCGGCGACACGCGAACGGCCGGCACGGCCTCGCTCGATTTTTACGCGGACGAGTTCACGGCAACGCTGATCCCGGCGGCGGCGACCAACATCTGGACGATCGCCGTCGACGCGAATACGTTCAGGTACGGGTTGCGGCGCGAGGGGCGGCGGTTCCGGGTGGAGTTCGATCTGCGCTGATTGCCGCCGTCCGCACGTCTTTCTCCTGAATCACGTACGTCCAGACGAACGCCGCCACCGGCACGCCGAGCAGCAGTCCCCAGATCCCGAACAGATGCTCGCCGATCACCAGGATGGCCAGGATCGCCACCGGATGCATCTTCATGTGCCGGCCGTAGATGATCGGATTGAGCATGTAGGCCTCGATGGCGTGAACGATCAGCACCATCACGATCAGCCACAGCACCAGCGCGATGCCGCCGGTCTTGATCGCGAACAGCGCCGCCGGCAGCGTGGACAGCATCACGCCCACCACCGGCACGTACGAGCAGAAGAAGACAATCGTGGCCAGCAGCGCGATCGACGGGATGCCGAGAACCAGGAAGCCGATCGAGGTGAGGATGGCATTGACCACGGCGATCAGCGTCTGCGCCTCGAACGCGCGTCCGAGCATCACTCCGAACGCGGTGATGCTCGGTGCGATCTCCGCGTACACGTCCGACGTGCGGCCGTTCGCCAGCGCCTGCACGCCACGCTCGAGCGAGGGCAGGTCCCACAGGATCAGGAACGACAGCAGGATCGAGAGCAGGAACTGGACGAAGATGGCGATGGACGCGTTCACGAACGCGCGCACGCCCGCGGCGACTCTCGGCAGGAACGCGCGGATGGACGCCTCCACGCGATCGAGCAGTCCCTCGTACGTCTCCGACTGCTCGAACGAACGGAACGTGTCCGGGCCGATCATGCGGATCAGGATCGAGTCGACGTAGCGGCGTGCCTCGCGGTCGATGGCGGTCGCGCCATCCTCGACATTGGCGGCGTCGCGCGAGATCGAGAACACCGCCAGCTGCCGCGCCTCGCTGAACATCTTCGGCACGATCAGCAGCCCTCCTCCGGTCAGCAGGAGCAGGAACGCCACGAAGACGATCGCGACGTTCAGGCGCCGCCGCGGAAACCGCCGCGTCATCGCCTTCACCAACGTGTTCGCGATGTACGTCAGCACGAACGTCAGGAAGATCACCGGGAACAGATGGCGCAGCAGGAGCAGCGTGGCCAGGAAGGCGATCCAGATGATCCACTTCTGGACTTTGAGGGTCCACGGATTCGGCATCGGCGCCATTGTCAAACTTTTTCGGCCCAATCCGTATGCACATTCATAATGTTGGAGGAGTGCCTTTTCGATGGCTGACCGGCCCAGACGTTCGCGGAAGAAGATCCTCATCTGGAGCGTGATCGCGCTCCTCGTCGTCGCGGCGGTTTCCGCGAAGGTCATTTCGGGCAAGCGCGAGAAGCCGATTCTGATCACTACCGAGAAGGCGGTGCGCACGAACATCACCGAGATCGTCACCGCCACGGGGAAGATCCAGCCGGAGGTGGAAGTGAAGATCGCCCCCGAGGTTTCGGGCGAGATCATCGAGATGCCGGTGAAGGAAGGACAGCTGGTCCGCAAAGGCGACCTGCTCCTGCGCATCAAACCCGACAGCTACCGCGCGCAGGTCGAGGCGCAGATGGCATCGTTGAACGCCGCGCGCGCATCGAGCGTCCGCAACCGCGCCGAGCTGTCCAAGGCCGATACGGACTACAAACGCGCGCAGAAACTGTTCGCGGACGGCCTGATCTCCGACTCGGAGCGCAACGCCGCCAAGACCACGTACGACAGCGCCAGGGCGGCGCTCGAATCGGCGATGTTCGAGATCGAGCGCGCGGAAGGGGCGCTGCGGCAGATCAACGACGCGCTCTCGAAGACCACCATCTATTCGCCGACCACCGGCACGATCAGCTCGCTCACCAGCCGCGTCGGCGAGCGCGTGGTCGGCACGAGCCAGTTCGCCGGTACCGAGGTGATGCGGGTGGCCGACCTCGACTCGATGGAAGCGCGCGTGAACGTGAACGAGAACGACGTCGTCGACGTGAAGATCGGCGACGCCGCGCGCATCAGCGTCGATGCCTATCCCGATCGGGAGATCCGCGGCGTGGTGCGCGAGATCGCCAGCACCGCGCTCACGCGCAACGCCGGCACGCAGGAAGAAGTCACGAACTTCGAGGTGAAGATCAGCATCCCCGATCGCTCCGTGCGCCTCCGTCCCGGCATGAGCACCACCGCCGACATCGAGACCGCCACGGCGCGCAACGTCGTCGCGGTGCCGATCCAGAGCGTCACCGTGCGCACGCCCGGCAGCACGTTGTCCCCCGAGGAACAGGAGCGCCAGCGCGTGCGCGCCGCCGCGCGCGACGCCGACGACAACCGCGCCAACGTCACGAACGAGACGGAAGAGAAAGCAAAAGAACGCGCCCTGCGCCGCAACCTCCAGCGCGTCGTCTTCGTCCGCACCGGCGAGACCGTCCGCATGCAGCAAGTCGAGACCGGCCTGGCCGACAACACCCTCATCGAGATCCGCAGCGGCCTCGCGCCCGGCGAAGAAGTGGTCGCGGGCTCGTATACGGCCATCTCGCGAAAGCTGAAGGATGGGTCGAAGGTGGCGATCGAGAAGGAGGGGGATACGTAGTTGTTATCGGTTGTCAGTTGTCGGTTGTCTGCGCGGCATCGCTCGGGCGACAGGCATCGCAATCGACGCGCAGTTCCATCTGGCGATCCCTCACAGACAACCGACAACTGACAACCGACAACATGTTCCTCGAGCTCGCCGACAGTTTCCGCATCGCCATGTCCATCCTCCGCGCGCACAAGATGCGCTCGGCGTTGACGGCCCTCGGCGTGATCATCGGCATCATCGCCGTCACGCTCATGGGCTCGGCGATCGGTGGGATCGAGACCGGATTCGAGCGCAGCCTCTCCGTGATCGGCGACGACATTCTCTATGTCGAGAAGTGGCCGTGGCATCACGTCGATGACTGGTGGAACTACCGCAACCGCCGCAAGATGGACGTGCATTACGCCGAGGATCTGAAACGGATCATCCGCGACATCCCGAACTCGCAACTGGTCACGGCCGTGCCGACCATCAACACGTCGCGCAGCGTGAAGTATCAGGACAACGAGGTCCGCGGCGTGTTCACGCAGGGGACCACCGAGGAGTTCCTGCTCACGTCGACGTCGGCGTTCGAGGAAGGGCGGTTCTTCAACGAGCACGAGTCGCGCGGCGGCCGCAACGTAGTGGTCCTCGGCTATGACGTCGCCGAGGCGCTGTTCCCGAATACGACCGCGCTCGGGAACACCGTGATGATCAGCGGCACGCCCTTCCGCGTCATCGGCGTCTACGCCAAACAGGGCACCTTCCTCGGTCTGTTCAGCTTCGACACCTATGCCGTCGTTCCGCTGCAGGCCTTCATGAAAGCGTTCAGCGCGCGGCTCGATACGTCGATTCGTGTGAAGGTCCGCGACAAGAGCCGCATGGACCTGGCCAAGGACCAGCTCATGGGTGCCATGCGCCGCGTGCGCGGCCTGCAGCCGGAGCAGAAGAACGACTTCGAGATCAACCAGCAGGACTCACTCCGCAATACGCTCGGCCCGATCAAGGCCGGCATCGCCGGCGCCGGACTGTTCGTGACCGGCCTGGCGCTGTTCGTCGGCGCGATCGGGATCATGAACATCACCTACGTGAGCGTGAAGGAGCGCACACGCGAGATCGGCACGCGCAAGGCGGTGGGCGCGCGGCGACGCACGATCCTGCTGCAGTTCCTCGTCGAAGCGGTCGCGATCTGCCTGGTTGGTGGAGTGATCGGACTGACGTTGTCGTGGCTGCTCTGCGTCGCGGTCGCTTCCGCGTTCCCGTCGTTCCCGATGCAGTTCTCGACCAGCCTGGTCATCACCGGATTGATCGTGTCGACGCTGACCGGCATCTTCTCCGGCTTCGCGCCGGCGCTGGCGGCCTCGCGGCTCGATCCGATCGAAGCGCTGCGCTACGAATAATGCCCATCAAAGAAATCCTCCGCCTGGCCCTGAGCGCGCTGCGCACGAACAAGCTGCGCTCCGGCCTGACCATCCTCGGCGTGACCATCGGCGTGTTCTCGGTCATCGGCGTCATGACCGCGCTCAGCGTCATCCAGACCTCCATCGAAGGAGGGCTGAGCTTTCTCGGCAGCAACATCTTTCAGTTCGCCAAGTACCCGACCATCAGCACCAGCGATCCCGAAGATACATACGCGAATCGCCGCAACATCACGCTGGAGGAAGGGCGCGAGTTCGAACGGCTGATGGGCGGTCAGGCCAACGCCATCTGCTTCAAGATCTTCGACGGCGGCAAGCCCGCCAGCTACGGCCGCGTGAAGATTCAGGGGCTGACGCTGGTCGGGACGAACGAGCATTTCCTGCTCGCCAACAGCTACACGCTCGGCTACGGACGCAATCTGTCCGCCGAGGATGTCGCGCTGGCGCGGAACGTCACGGTGGTCGGGCCGGACATCCAGAAGAAGCTCTTTCCGAACGAAACGCCGATCGGCAAGACCGTGAAGCTGAACGAGAAGCCGTACCAGATCATCGGCGTATTTGCGGAGAAGGGCTCGTCGTTCGGACAGAGCCAGGACGATCTGGTGATCGTGCCCATCACGCGCTTCCTCGGCGATTGGGGACGCGCGAACCGCTCGGTGAACATCGCCACCCAGTCGACGTCGCAAGCGACGTACAACCAGACCCTCGACAAGGCCATCGGCGCCATGCGCACCGCGCGCGGGCTGAAGCTCGGCGAAGAGAACGACTTCGAGATCTACTCGAACGACACGCTGGTCTCCGCGTTCGCGCAGATCGCCGGCACGATCCGCATCGGCGCGTTCGTGGTGAGCGTGATCGCGCTGCTCGCCGCGGGCGTGGGCATCATGAACATCATGCTGGTGAGCGTCACGGAGCGGACGCGCGAGATCGGCATCCGCAAGGCCATCGGCGCGCGGAAGGACGACATCGTGCGGCAGTTCCTGCTCGAGGCCATCGTGCTCTCCGAGCTCGGCGGCCTGGCCGGCATCCTCCTCGGCGTCATCGGCGGCAACGGCATCGCCCTCTGGCTCGACATCGCCATGGTCTTCCCCTGGGGCTGGGCGCTGGCCGGCCTGATCGTCTGCTCGCTGATCGGAACAGGCTTCGGCTGGTATCCGGCGTGGAAAGCGGCCGCGCTGGATCCGATCGAGGCGCTGCGATACGAGTAGGACGCCGCGTTACTCCTCCACCATCGCCCGCAACCGTTCCAGCGCGGCATCCCAGCGCTTCGAGATCGCATCCAGCGCCTGGCGCGCTTCCTCTAGCTGTTCGGTGTTCAGTTCCCACACGCGCTCGCGGCCTTGCCGGAAGTCGTGGACGAGACCCGCGGACGCGAGCACGTTGAGGTGCTTGGTCACGGCCTGACGGCTAACGTCGGCGCCTTCGGTCAGTTGCGTGATCGAGAGCGGGCCTTCGCTGGAGAGACGCGACACGACGCGCAACCGCGTCGTGTCGCCGAGGGCGGCGAAGGTGGGGGCGGAGCGCTTCAGCGCGGCGTTCGCTGCGGCGTTAGCTCGATGGCGTGACATGGCGCTCGATGTTCTTGAGCTGACCGGCCCAGCCGCTGTCGTTCATCCGGAACGCCTCGTCGCGGCGATGCGCCGGGATCTGATCGAAGCCCGACTCGACGATCGTGAGCAGCGTCCCGTCGGCCGCATCTTCGAGCGTGAACGTGACCAGCGTGGTTGGCTCCGGCGTGTAATCGAAATTCGGATCGATCGCGTACGGATGCCAGCGATACGACAGCCGCCGCTCCGGCGAGACCTCCACCACTTCGACGTCCATGGTCATGTGCTCGTAGCCGGGATGAAGGATCCTGCCGCTGACCCGTTCGCCCGCCGCGAACGTCCCCGGCGGAAACTGGACGCGGAACCACTGGCCGAACTCGCCCTTGTCGGCGATGGCGCGCCACACCCGCGCGCGCGGGGCCCGGAGAACGATTTGTTTTTCGATGCGATCGGACATATGCAACCTCCGGGTTGCATGATATCGCAACACGTAGAATGCCGCCACATGATCGCGAAGACGGAGAAGGGCTCCGCCATGGAACGTCTGGCGATCATCCTCATCTGCTTCGGCTACCTCACGTTCGGCTCCGTGTACGCGGTCATCTCCGGCCAGCGGGCGTTCGACTACGACAACGAGGCCGTGCTCTTCGTGCTGGGCCTGGAGGTGGCGTTCGGCGCGGCCGCGCTCCTGCTGCTTCGTCAACGCGGATGGTCGCGGCGCGACATCGGATTCGAGGTCTCCCGCGGCAGTACCGCCGGCGCGCTCGGACTCCTCTTCGGCACGAACATCGTTTGCGGCGTGGCGTACCTGATCCTGTCGGCGTCCACGGACCTGATGCGGGGCTGGGAAACGGCTCCGGTGCGTTTCACGGCCGCGCCGGCGCTGATGCTGCTGTTCCTGATCGTCAACTCGCTGTTCGAGGAGATCTTCGTGGTCGGCTATCTCATCGAGGCCAGTCCGGCCGGCGAGGCCTTCTTCGCGGTCAGCGTGAGCGCGCTCGTTCGCCTCCTGTACCACACCTATCAGGGACCGCTGGCGATCGCCACGATCCTGCCGCTGGGACTGATCTTCGCGGCCGTTTATCTCAGGTGGCGCAATCTCTGGCCGCTCGTTCTTGCGCATACGGTAATGAACGTGGCCGGCTGGGCGGCCGGCTGAATCGCCATACGGCGAGATCGCCATAGTGATTGATAGAAGCCAGTAAGTCGTGACGTTACAGTGATTTACATCTTCCCTTGCGAAGTTTCGGGACCGTACAATCGGCGCGAATCCCGAAAACCAGAGGAGAGATCGCGCCGATGAATTTCGACTGCGCCACGATCACGTATCCGGACGGACGCATCGCGCAGCTCACTCCGGCCGAGTTTTACGCACTGCCGCTCGGCGAGCGCATCGAGTTGCTCACCGGCGGCCGGATGAAGTTCGAGAAGGACAACCAGCCGGTCTCTCCGCTGGAGGCGCTGAAGAAGAAATGAAACGCCGCTGGCTTCTCTCCGGTGCAATCGCCGTCTCCGCCGTGATCTGGGCGGCCACCGTGGCCGCTGCCTATCAGGCCATCCGCCGTTTCGAGAGCACGCCCGGCACCGCCGCCATCGCCCCCGGGTTCTGGCCGGGCCGCAGCACGATCGAGCCCCGGCGCGGCGAGTGGTCGCTGGTGATGCTCGTCCATCCGCATTGCTCGTGCAGCCGCGCGAGCATCAAGGAGCTGGAAGCGGTGCTCGAAAAAGCGCCGCGTTCCGTGCGGCCGTACGTGCTGGTCTATCGTCCGCGCGCGTTCGCCGCCGGATGGGAGCGGACGGACGTCTACACGGCGGCCACGCGCCTGCGCGGGGCGCGCGTGATCATCGACGTCGACGGCGCCGAGGCGCGTCTCTTCGGCGGCTTCACCTCGGGTCAGACCTTTCTTTATGACGGCGGCGGGAAGCTGCGCTTCGAGGGCGGCATCACGTCACTGCGCGGACACGCGGGCCTGAACAGCGGGCGCGCCGGAATCATCCGCATCGCCAACACGCAAGCCGGAACCGGAGCGCATCCGGTCTTCGGCTGTGCCATTAGCAGCAAACCGGGCAGTAGCAAACCAGCCAGAGGAGAAAAACGATGAGCGACGTCGCAGCGGAAGCGCGTGCAACACAGATTCACGCGGAACAGATGACGATCCGCCACGTGCGTGTCGACCGCATGTTCGCCGTTCTGCTGGCCGTGCAGTACGTCGCCGGCATCGTGGGCGCGCTGCTGGTCTCGCCGTATGCATGGGAAGGAAAGGATCGCGTGCTGCACATGCACGTCTGGGTGGCGATCCTCGGCGGCGCGGGCATCATCATCCTGCCGATCCTGCTGGCGATCTTCCGGCCCGGCACGACCATGACCCGGCACGTGATCGCGGCCTCGCAGATGCTTTCCTCGGCGTTGCTGATCCACCTCACCGGCGGCCGCATCGAGACGCACTTTCACGTCTTCGGCTCGCTCGCGTTTCTCGCGTTCTACCTCGACTGGAAAGTGATTCTCACCGCCACCACCGTCGTCGCCGCCGATCACTTCCTGCGCGGCATCTACTGGCCCGAGTCGGTCTACGGCGTCGCCAATCCGGAGTGGTGGCGGTTCCTCGAGCACGCGGCCTGGGTGGTCTTCGAGGACGTGTTCCTGATCTGGTCCTGCATTCTCGGCAATCGCGAGATGGCCGCATCCGCTGCGAAGCAGGCCGCGGTCGAGCATCTGTCGGAACAGGAACAACTGAAGAGCGCCGCGCTGGAGATGGCACTCGCGGAGATGCAGGCTACCGCTTAGGACAGGCGCCGAGGCGTTTCCCCGCCACGCTCGATCCGTTCGAGCTCGCCGACTCGTAACGATCGCCGTGATACGTGGTCGTGTTCGTGACCTCGGTCTTGCCGCAGGCGATGGTCACGACCGTGCGATTGCCGGTCAGCGCGACGTCTTTCAGACTGCAGCGGCCGGCGGTGTTTTTCCTGGTCGATTCTTCGAGGTACGTCCGCAGCGTGGCCAGGTCGCCGCTCATCGATTTCGCCTCGGCGGCGGTGATGCAGTACTTGCCGACCATCGGCGGCGTCGAGCCCATGGTCATCGTCGTTTCCCACTCTCCGGGCTGGATGCGATCGGCGGCAGCGACACTGGTGGCGCAGAGCAGGATTACGGCAAGCATTCTGGTCATGGAAGCGGCAGTGTAGACCCTACTTCAGCGGAATCTGCCACGTCCCGCGCACGTATGCGCAGAGCGCGTCGCCGTCCCAGCCTCCCATCCAGAACGCGAGCGGCCATTCCTGCGATGGATCTCCGCCCGGCAGGTTCGCGTACACGTCGCCGTTCACGCCGATGTTCCAGCCGTCGAAGAGCAGCGTGAGCTGATGGGCGCGGCGGTCGATGGGACGATTGTTGAACGTGCCCACGGCGAGGTTCCACCACTGCTCGACGATGGCCAGCTGCTCGATGCGGGTCGTGAGCGCGGCGCGCTCCGTCGGATCCTTGGTCTTCTTCAGCAGCGCCTTCAGGTTGGCCTGCCGCTCCAGACGATTCTGGATGCAGGTCTCATTCGACGCGTCCTTGAGACCGGTCGCCAGCGCCACCATCGGCGAGTTCGATTGCATCATCGCCGGCTGACGGCGGATGAGCTGCGCGCTGGTCGCTTCCCACAGCGGCATGGATGGATCGGATGGATTGACCCAGTCGCGCCGCTCGATCAGCGTTTCGCCGTCCGCATTGAACACGCGCACGTGCAGCGGATCGATGAAGAAGTAGTCGTTGCGGACCAGCACACCGTTGTGCTCGAGGATCTGGGCGTCGAGAAACGCCACGCGCGCTCCGACATACTCGGGACTGGACGCGCTGGTCACGGTCACGCCGACGCGCGGGCCGTACTTCGAGGTCGCGCCGACCGGCAGGTTCGGTCCATCGTCGTCGCCCGGACCGAACTTGCGCTGCCACACGCCCGGCTCGTCCGGCTGCAGATGGATCTTCACATCGAAATCCGGCTCGCCCGCGAGCGCGAACGTGTAGCCGCTCACGCCGCGTTTCTCGTCCGTCGGATCGGGATCCGTGGCCATCCGCATCTGGTACCAGCCTTCGAAGTTCAGCGTCAGTGTGCTCATGTCAGACCCACATTCAGCCAGTTGCTCTTCCAGTCCAGCGCGATCCGCTCCATGTTCTGGCGGAGGTAATACAGCCGCAGCCACGGATACGACGGCGGCTCCTTGCGGAAGTCTTCGTACGGTTGGCCGGCGTCGATGTCGTCGCCGGCCTCCTCGGGCCAGATGGTCGCCCCTTCCTGCTGGAGCTGTTTCCAGAGCTCTTCGCGGCTGCGGCGCACTTCCTCGAAGCGCTGGCTCGGCAGCTTCAGCCACGGATCGTGACGCGGCACCCAGCCCCACTTCGGCGTGACCGGATCGATGCCGCCCATCGCCGCCGCGTACGCGCTGTCTTTCGGCGCCGGCAGCGCGCGGCGCGCGGTGAGTCTGCGGAATCCGAGGACCAGCGCGTCGATGCGCTCCTGAAAGAGGTTCCAGGTCTGTTCGAGATTCGGGAAGAGCACCACGTCGCCGGCCAGCTCGAATCCGGGACCGGCGGTCTCGAAGTTTTTCGGATCGTATTTCGCGAACGCAGGCAGCTCGGTGAGGATCTCCGCCAGCGGACGGATGAACATGGTCATGAACGGGAAGAACGCCGCGTCCATCAGACCGTTGGTCTGGTCTTCCGACTTGACCTGATCGCTGTAGAGATAGAGCAGCAGGAGCAGCATCACCTCGTAGCAGTCGTTGAACATCTCCGCGACGCGGCGCGTGTCGGGATTGGTGATGATCGTGACTTCCTTCTCCGGCGCGGTGACGTCGGGCTGCCGGCGCACCATCGGATTCGGGACCACGGGCCGCGCGCCGAGTTTCCCCAGCTTCTCGCCGTCTTCTTCCATCTCTCCGCGGATCTGCGAGAAGAGGCAGAAGTGCGTGTTCGGCAGATAGTTCGGCGGCGCGGTCGAGCCTTCGCCCTGCTCGATGATCATGCGGATGGCCTGCTGCGCCGATTTGAGATCGGTCACGGCGATCAGCGAGAGTCCGTACTGATTGAGGTCGTTCATCTGGCCGTACAGCGGGCTGGGAGGTCCACCGTAGATCTGGTTCTGCGGCTTGCCGATGAAGAGCTTCGCTTCGCCGACGGTCTCGCAGAGGAACGTGAAGCCGGCGTCGATCTCCTGATAGAGCTCCTGCACGGATTGAAATGGGACGCCGTATTGATCGATGTGCGGCGCACCGCCGAGCAATCGCGGCTCGCCGTCGTCATCCCGTCCCTCGCGCAGCGCGGCCATCACTTCATCCGGCGACGCGCCTTTCTTTCCGACGCGGTTGCACCATGTCGTCGCGCATTTCTGATCGACGTCCTTGTCGCCGATCGGCGGCAGCTTGCAGAAGTCTTCCAGCTGATCGGGCTTCTCGAATTTCTGGAAGCGCTTGATGGTCTTCAGATCGCCGCGCGTGAGCTCCATCTTGATGTTCGCGTCGCCGTAGTACTTCAGCTTCTGCGGCATGTTCGGGCGCGAGAACGACGGCGTGCCGCCGATCGACGACAGGAGATTCAGCGCGAGGCCGAGGTGCTCCATCTCCTGGCGCGTGATGAGCGTGATCTTCATCGCCCAGCGCCGCACTCGCTCCAGCTCCGCCTCGGTGAGAATCTCTTTCTTCTGGTCCGGCCCCGACCAGCGCTCGTAGGGATAGCGCTTGAGCGAATAGACGGCGAAGAGGTACTGGCACATGAGCTGGTGCTCGAGCTCCGAGGCGAGGCGGAGAGCGTCCATGAGCTGTGCGCGGGTTTTGATCAGCGCGTTGGCCATGCCTGGGAGTGTACTGAAAACGAAAATCCCTACCCATCGCTCATGAACCGCACCACGTCGGCCATGAGACCACTTGGATGTATCGTCGGCGAACGTTCTACTACTCGCTGCAGCAGCGCCTTCTCGCATCCGACTGCGAGCTCCCGTTCCTGTCGCCGCGCGACGCGAACGCGCGGCCGGACATCGCCCTGCACCTGGCGACGCGCATCGCGATGCCGCGCATCGTCTCGAGCTGGTATCGCGGCCCGTCGCTGACCATCGATCGCACCGGCGATGACGACCTGCTCGTGCAATTCGAGGACGGCACGTCGTTCCTCGTGAATGCCCACTCCATCGCGCTCGTCGACGCACCCGCGGCCTACACGCGCGATGATGTCGCCGCGTACGCGCTCGGCCCCGTCGTCGCCATCGCGCTGCATCTGCAAGGCGCCGTGCTCCTGCATGCTTCGTCCGTGATGATGCGCGGAAAGGCGATCGTGTTCGCCGGTCCCTCCGGCAGCGGCAAGTCGACCACCGCGGCGATCCTCCATCGTCTCGGATACGCCGTGCTCTCGGACGACGTCACCGAGCTCGCCGGAACGCGCGCGATCGCGTCGCTGCCTGCGATGCGATTGTGGCCGGAGGTCGTCCACGCGCTCTTCGGCGCGAACGCCGTGTTTCCCGATCGCGCGCCATCGTGGGAGAAGAAGCTCGTGGTCATCGAAGAGGCGCCGCCGGCGGAGATCGCAGCCGTGCTCTTTCTCGACGAACGCGCATCCGCGCCGCGGCTGGAGCGCCTCCCGCCGCGCGATTCCTGGCGCCGGTTGATGGCCAACGTCTACACGGCCATGCTTCCGGGCGAGGTCATGGCACAGCGGATCTTCGAGGTGACCGCGGCGCTCGCCGATGCCGTTCCGGCGTTCGCGTTCGCGCCGCCGCCGCTGGAGCAGGCGGATGCGCTCGGCGATTTCCTGGAGCGCGGGCTGCGATGAGAGAGGTGGTCCTCACGCGGGATCCGTTCGGCGTGCGTCCTTTGTATTACGCGCGCACGCCGCGCGACTTCTTCTTCTCCGAAGTGCTCGAAGACGTGCTCGCGCATCCGGAGATCGCGCTCGACCTCGATGAGCGTGCGGTCGCCGATTACGTCGCATGCGGCGTCCTCAACGATCCCGAGGCGACCATCTACGCGAACATCCGCCGCGTGCCGCCTGCGCACACATTGCGCTGCGACGCGGACGGGCACATCACCATCGAGCGTTACTGGCACGTTCCGCCGCGCGCGCCGAAACCGCGGCGCGATGCCGTCCAGCATCTGGAGGCTGCACTGAAGCAGGCCATCGCGGATCGCGTGCACGCACCGTCCGCGGTCGTGTTCATGAGTGGCGGACTCGATTCGACGCTCCTGGCCGCGTTGACGCGCGAGGTGCGGCCGGACACGCAACTGCTGGCCGGTACGTCCGTCTATCGGAATCGCATTGCGGACGTCGAGGAGTCGTTCGCGGACGACGCGGCGCGGTCGATCGGCATTCCGATCCGCAAATTCGTGCTCGACGACTTTCCGCCGCTGCAGGCGCTCGAAGACGATGTCTGGACGGCGGAGCCGGGTCCGCTGCTCACGGCGCCGATGACGCGCGACATCTACCGGCAGGCCGCGGAGCACGCGCCGGTCGCGTTGCACGGCCATCCCGCGGACGCGGTGCTCTCGGTCGATCTCATCGCCTACCTGCGCGGACTTCCGCGCGGCAAGCGCATCGCGGAGTTGATCCGCTACACGATCGCGCGGCGCCGTCCGCCGTACTTTTTCTTTCGGCCGCGGCGTGCCGCACTGCCGCGCACGATTCCCGATTGGCTGCGCGTGCGTCCCGATCCGACGCCGCACAGCGACGACCCGCTCGAGTCGGCGGCGTGGTCGAGCTACTTCGAGTGGACGCATCCGCAGTTCACGCACGCGCCGGTCGACGTGGTCTATCCGTGGTGCGACGTGCGCGTGATCGAAGCCGCCCGCGAGCTCGACCCGATCCCGTGGCTGGTCGACAAACACATCACGCGCGAGATGCTGCGCGGGCGCGTCAGCGAGCGTATCCGTCAGCGGAAGAAATCGTTTCTGGCAGGCGATCCGTGGCGCGCCCCGGTGCCGGCTCTCGACATCGAGGCGGCATCGCGTTTCATCGATCCGGCGCGGTTTCGCGACGCTTGCCGCGCCGCGGGATTCCTCGCGGATCAGACGCTGCGTGCGGTCGCGTTCGAGTCCTGGCTTCGCAAATTGCCCGCCGCCGTGGGCCGGCTGAGGACGGTACCGCGCTGACGTTTATGCTTAAATGCCTGCATGGAGCCCACTGGCGGTGGTGTCACGAAAGACGACCGCAGGCCACCGAAGCGGCCGTATGTCGCGCCGAAACTGGAGCGGCTGGGCACGATGGGGGAGCTGACGCAGGGGCTGGGCAGCAACAATCAGTTCGACGGCGGCCATCCTCCCGGCCAGAACAAGAGCATCATCTGATCGCTCGTGTATCGACTGATCGACTACGGTTCCATGCTGCGCGACCACGCGCGCGTCGACGCGTACCGCCGCGCGCTCGCCGCAACCATCACCCCTGACTCCGTGGTCCTCGACCTCGGCACCGGTCTGGGCACCTTCGCCATCTTCGCCAGCAAGCTCGGTGCGGCGCGCGTGTACGCCGTCGACTCCGCGGATGTGATCTCGGTGGCCGAGGAGGTGGCGCGCGTGAATGAGAGCTCGGAGCGCATGCGGTTCCTCCACGCGCGTGCCCCCGAAATCGAGCTGCCGGAACAGGTGGACGTGGTGGTCTCCGATCTCGCCGGCGCGTTGCCGCTGTTCGAAGAGCACATCCCCGCGCTCCTTCATGCGCGCGAGCGTTTGCTGAAACCGGGCGGCGTGCTGATCCCGCGCAGCGCGCGGCTGTTCTGCGCGCCGATTTCGAGCGCGGAGCTGTACGCGCAGATGATCGAGCCGTGGCGCTCGGTCGCAGGCGTCGATTTCTCACCCGCGGAAGCGATGGCCATGCACACGCCGCACGCGTTGCGGGTGGAGCCGCGGCATCTCGCGGGCGAGCCGCTCTGCTGGGCGGAGCTCGACTACGCGACCATCGCGTCGCCGAACGTCAGCGGCACCGCGACGTGGCGCATGACGGCGCCGCACGTCGTACACGGAGTTGCGCTCTGGTTCGAGACCGTGCTGCACGACGACATCACGTACACCTCGGGACCGTGGTCATCCGGAAGCGTGCACGCGACGATGGTCCTGCCGCTGCGCGAGCCGCGCTCGTTCGATACGCTGCGCCTGCAGATCGACGCGACACTGGCCGGCGCGCGCTACGTCACCACGTGGCAGGTGAACGACGATGCGCGCCAGAGCACGTTCCTCTCGGAGCCGCGCAGCAGTGCCTTGTTTCGCGAGCGCGAAACGTCGCAGGCGGACGTTGCCGTTCCGCGCGACGCGACGTTCCGCGTCTCCGGCCGCGTGCTTGCCCGCCGCGTCGGCGGCGAGGTGTTGCTGCTGCATCTCTCCTCGGGCGTCTATCACGTGCTCAACGAGACCGGCGCGCGCGTGTGGGCGCTGCTCGAGAACGGCCGCGACCTGGCGAGCATCGCCGATGCGGTCGCGTCGGAATACGACGTCGATCCGGACCGCGCCGTAAAGGATGTGCAGGCGGTCATCGCGCGTTTGCAGGAAGAGCAGCTGATCGCGCCGTCATGAGCCGAACCCGCGCCGCGGCGTTGACACCTCGACTTCCTCTTCCTGCTGCAATCCTTCCCCGATCACGCGCTCCAGTTGGACCTCCAGCTCCTGGAAATGCCGCGTCACGGTGTGCAGCACCGCGCCGGTTGCGCCCGCGGCGCACGCGATCACGGCCAGCGTCGCCGCCACGATCGGATATCCGGCCAGCGCGGCGCCGCCGGCGCACAGCGCGATCAGCAGCGCGATCACGCCGAAGAACGTCAGCGGCTTGTAGTCGCGGAACAGCGAGACGATGGCGTTGAGAATCAGCACGCCGTCCTGCACCACGCGGATCTTCGACGTGCTTCCCGCCGGACGCGAGACGAGCGACACCGGGACTTCGATGACGCGGAACCCGCGGTGGACCGCTTTGATGGTCATCTCCGCCTCGGTCTCGAATCCACCGCCGAGGAGCGGAAGCGTTTTGACCAGGCGCCGGCTGAAGGCGCGGTAGCCGGAGAGCAGATCGGTGATGCGGAAGCCGAACAGGCTGCGCAGCAGCGTCGCATAGAACACGTTGCCGATGCGGTTCAGCGGGCGGAAGTCGCTGTCCGTGCCGTGCAGCAAGCGCGAGCCGATGACCATGTCCGCGCTCCCGTGCAGCACCGGGCCGATGAGGTCCTGCACGCGATCGGCCGGATAGGTCGCGTCGCCGTCGACCATCACGTACACGTCGGCTTCGATGGAGCGGAACATCGACTGCACGACGTTGCCCTTGCCTCTTCGCGGCTCGTGCCACACCTCCGCGCCCGCGGCACGTGCGCGCCGCGCCGTCCCATCCGTCGATGCGTTGTCGAAAACGATGATGCGCGCCGGCGGACAGGCCGCACGAAAGCCGTGGATCACGTCCGCGATGGTCTGCTCTTCGTTCAGGGCCGGGATCAATATTGCGATGCGCTCGTTCACATCGGCTCCTTTGCGGCACGCCACCAGATCACGCGAACGCGTTCGTTGCCGCCGCTGGTCAGCGTGTGCCGTCCCGCTGCCAGTGGGCGTGGACCGCGATAAGGGATGCCGTCGATCGTAACGCGCGACGGATCGCGCGCAAAGACGGCGTAGGTCTGCGGAACTGCGATTGCGAACGACGAACCGCGCACTTCGGTGCCGCAGAAGCGGAGCAGTCCGTCGCCGATGAAATGTTCGTTCAGGAACGCGCGCGTGCGCGGCGGGAGGTGCGTCGAGTCGCGGATCGCGGCGCAGCACTGGCTGGCGACGATGTCTTCCGGTCCGCGGTCCGGAATCTTTCCTTCCGCGGTGAGCGCGCGGCCGACGTCTTCGTAGACGTACGACGCGGCGCGCCGCCGGAACACGGCGTCTCCTTTCAGATCGAAGACGAAATCATCCGTCGTGGTGACGCGCACCACCGCGTCGACGAAATCCTCGCGCACGTGCTCGCGCGGGCGCCAGAGCCGCTCGTCGATGAAGCTCGCCACCGCCGCGGCGAGCATGAGCGCCGCGACCGCGAGCTTGCGCGGCGGCACGTTTGCCGCGACCGCCAGCGCCGCGAGCGGCACGATCGGCAGAAAGTCGCGCGGCGTCAGAATGGGCCAGAATCCGAGGAGCAGCGCGACGTACCAGATCGCGAAGTAGCTGAGGTGCGTGGCGGCGTTCATCGAGGTCCGCCGCTGGGTGCTGATCATCACCGCCACGATGGCGAAGCCGACGATCCCGCTGATCCGCCGCGCCGGCTCGACCGGCGCCGCGGCGTTGAAGAACAGCGTGCTGTAGAGCATCTCGTCGAGCGCGCCGGCGGCATACATCCACGAGAGCGTGAGGAACAGCGGCACCGCGGCGGCGGCGGCGACGCGCACCCCGGCGCGGAAGGAATCGCGATGCAGTTGTCCCTGCGTGACCAGCGCCAGCGCGTGCGCGAGCAGCAGCGGCACGGCCTTGACCGAGGCGAGCAGCGACAGCGCGAATGCGACACCCGCCCAGTGCAACTTCGCGCGCGAGATCAGCGCGAGGCCGGCCAGCCAGAAGAAGATCCACAGTGTGTCGTTGCGGAATTCGACGCTGGTCGCCAGCCACGGCGGCGCCACGCTGAACAGCAACGCCGCGACCACGGCCGTGCGCTCGCCGAAATGCGGCCGCGCGAAGAAGTACAGCAGCACCGAACAGCCGATCGCGACCGGCATGATCGCCACCCGCATCAACAGGAACGCGGTCGCGCTTTCCGGCATCACGGCCATCACCGGCGCGAACAGCACGTGCAGCAGCGGCAGGTGATTGTCGAACACGTCGCGGTATTGCACGAGACCCTGCGTCCAGGCCCAGGCGATGTGCAGATGCTGCGGTTCGTCGGAGTCGATCTTCTGGGCGACGACGAATGCCGCGCGGATGGCGACGGCTGCTCCCGCCGCGACCCAGATCCACGATCGATTGCGCGTTTGCACGAAACGCAAACAGGGGCAAGGGCAGTGCCTGCGATGTTCGCCAATGCCTGACTTTGCCGGGATGCGGCTAAGTGTTGCGGATCCAAGAGCGAACGAAGCGCGCATGCCGCTTTTTGCACGCGGCTGCCAAGGCTGCTTTGTCGGGTATTCCAGACACGAGGTGTCAGCCGCGGCACACACTTCCGCACAGTCGCCCTTTAGACTCGCGGGATGCAGGACTTCATCGCCGCCCTTCCGAAAGCCGAGCTCCACCTTCACATCGAGGGGACGCTCGAGCCCGAGCTGATGTTCGAGCTTGCGCGCCGCAACGGCATCACGCTGCCGTACCCGTCCGTCGAGGCGCTGCGGCGCGCGTACGATTTCAGCGATCTGCAATCGTTCCTCGACCTCTATTACCAGGGCGCGGGCGTGCTGCAGACGCGGCAGGACTTCTACGACATGACCGCCGCGTATTTTCGGAAAGCCGCCTCGCAGAACGTCCGCCACGCGGAGATCTTCTTCGACCCGCAAACGCACACGCACCGCGGCATCGCCTTCGAGACGGTGATCTCCGGGATTCACGATGCGCAACGCGACGCCGAACGCGACTTCGGCCTGACGTCGAAGCTGATCCTCTGCTTTCTCCGGCATCTCGATGAAGACGACGCGCTGCGCACGCTGGATGAGGCGCTGCCGTATCGCGACTGGCTGGTCGCGGTCGGATTGGACTCGTCGGAGCGCGGACATCCGCCGGGCAAGTTCGCGCGCGTCTTTGCCCGCGCGCGCGAGGCGGGCCTGCTCGCGGTCGCGCACGCGGGGGAGGAAGGTCCGCCGGACTACATCCGCGAGGCGCTGGACATCCTGAAAGTGCGCCGCATCGATCACGGCGTGCGCTGCCTCGAGGATCCCGAGCTCGTCGATCGCCTGGTCGCGGAACAGATCCCGCTGACCGTCTGTCCGCTGTCGAACATCCGCCTGCGCGTCTTCGACACCATCCGCGATCACCCGCTCCGCGCGATGCTCGCGCGCGGACTGAAGGTGACCGTCAACTCCGACGATCCCGCGTACTTTGGCGGGTATGTGAACGAAAACTACGCGGCGCTCGAGCTCACGCGCGAGGAGCTCGAACAGCTCGCAAGGAACTCCTTCGACGCGAGCTTTACACAGTGAGCGAACGCTATTGCTCCAACTGCCGCGCCGAGCTTCCCGCAAAGGCGGATGCCTGCCCGGCCTGCGGCGTGTTCGCCGGCGACGTCTTCGACGAGCGCTCGCTGCGGCCGCGCACGCGGCGCGTGTTCCTGCTGGTGTTGATCGCGGCCGTCGCTCTGGCCGCGGCGTGGTCCTTCCTGCCGAACCGGCCGGCGATGCCGTGGCAGCGCGAGCCCGCACGCGCCGCGAAGCCCGCGCCGCCCGCCACGCGCGTGGTCGGCGACCGTCCCGGCGGCGCGCGTCGCGCGGCCGGCGCAACCATCAACGAAGCGGAAGCGATGCGCCTCCTCCGCAGTCACCTCGCCTCGACCACCGGCATCGCCAACGCCTGCGTCGTGGTCATGAGCCACGGACCGGGCAAGGGCGAGTACTTCTTCACCGCCTACAACCGTTGCGACAACGTGCGCATCGGCCGCTGGCGCGTGGACGGAAAAACGGGCCAGGTGGCACTGGCGAAGAGCGGCGGATAGATAGTGTCGTGTCTCGCTTGAAAACGGCGGTGATTTGCGAGCGCCGGTGCGTCGGATGCAAGCCGCTGCGACGCAGGCGATGCTGGGACATCGTCGAGGAGCGGCGGCGCCGTAGACGGCCCGCCGTCGCCGCAAAGCACCGGCGGTTTCAGGCGTGACACGACACTAGCGGCCGTACAGATCGCCGTACGGGTCTTTCCGCGCCTCCCATTTCCGGATGGAGCGCGCGCGATTCACGCCTTCCAGGAACTCGTCGGGCAGGATCGTACGCATGCCCCAGCAGCAACCGCGTCCGAAGGCGATGCCGCGCTTGCGGTCCTCGAATGGTTTCTCGAATGCGACCAGCACGTTGCGCGGCGGAATGCCGACCACGGGCGTGCAGATGGCCACGCCCATCTGCCCATCGATGATCTTCTCTTCGTTGACGAACACGTCGTAGCACGCGCTGTAGATGATGGTCGCCGGGAAGTCGGGGCCGTCCTGGTTGGCGAAGCAGATGCTGCGCGGCTGTTTCTGCGGCGGCGGGGTGAGGCTGAAGGTGATGCTCGCCTCGGCGCCGAATTTCTCCGACAGCAGCTCGCTGCGGCCGTAAAGCTCCCACACCACGATGTTGAATTCGAACTGCGTGCGTCCGAGCTGATTGCGCACGCGCCGGTCGAGCTCCAGCCGCATGAAGGCCTTGAAGTCCACTTCCTCGGTGCTGATCCAGCCGTTCGGCAGCTGCGCCGTGATCGGAATGGTGATCGTCGATCCTTCGAACTCCAGCGTGCGCCCGACCGGATAGTTGCCCAGCGCGCCGGCCACGATCTGTTGAATGCGTTCGCTGCCTTCCATGTCCGCCATGAAGGTCCTCCGCAGTCGTCAACGTAAGCTCGCCGGACTGGTCGTGCTTCTCGCCGGTTGTCACTCCTTGACGATCGCGGACATCGGCAGCGAGGCATCGGCGATGCGCAGCAGCGGGACCTCGATCGCCGCAATCGTGCTCCAGATCGTGATCCCGAACGACAGTCGTGCCTCCGTCGCGGGTGGCTGCGCGGCGTCGAGCCATTGGTGAACGCTCGACTCGATCTGTTCGAACAGCGCGGCGTCGTCGACGGTGACGTCCTGTCTCGGGACGAGCACGACCGGGACCGCCACCGGCCCGCCGTTCAGCATGGAGACGTAGAAGCAGCGGATCTCCATCGTGACCGGCATTTGCCCGACGAGCGCCGCGGCGATGGACGCGAGATGCGTCGCGATCGGCGCGGGAGCACTGCCGATCGTCAGCGACTCGACGATCTCGATCGCCGGAGCGACCGGAGCCGCGAAGGTCACGCCTTCCGCCGATGCGCGCGCGCACTGCACGTCGCGGACGTCGAGACGCTCGAAGGCGATGGTGCGCGTGGCGTCATCGATGTGCACGATCGGCGGCGTTGCCGTCGTCGTCGCGACGCCCTCGTTCCCGATCACTTCGAACGTGGTCTCGGGATCGGCCATCAGCGTGAACGTGTAGTTCCAGAGCACGAGCTCCTCGAGTTTCGTGGTGGCCGGAAACGATGGTGTCGCGCGTTGCGAGATGAGAGGCGGCGGAGTGGACATGGCCGCACAGTCTAGTGTCAGGCTAGTGTGGCCGGAACCCCACGTACCAACCTCAACTCTACTGGCCTCCGAGTTGCAACGGCCCTGCGCCAGACTTGCCGCGCGCGTGCTACGGCGCCGGCCATCCGTCTATTAACTGGTTTCAGCTCAATTCATTAGCGGTGCGTCGGGAGATCGGGCGTATGACGACCATTGGTGTCGAGAAGGCCACCGAACTGGGGCCGAAGGATTTCGAGAGGCTGCTCCTGCGAGCCCTCAGTTCCATGAAGAAGGGCGATTTTTCCGTGCGCATGCCGGTGGAGTTCGTCGGTGTGCAGGGAAAGATCTCCGACACGTTGAATGACATCCTCGACCTGCAGGAACGGACGGCCTCCGAGATCGAACGGATCTCCAATGTCGTCGGCAAGGAAGGAAAGCTCAATCAGCGCGCGCAGGTCCCGGCGGCGAGCGGGCAGTGGGGCGTCATGGCGGACTCCGTCAACAACCTCATCACCGATCTCGTGCAGCCCACCAATGAGATCGCGCGCGTGATCGGCGCGGTCGCGAAGGGGGATCTCACCCGCACGATGGCCATCGAATTCGACGGCCGGCCGCTGAAGGGCGAGTTCCTGCGCACCGCCAAGACGGTCAACACCATGGTCGCGCAGCTCGCGTCGTTCGCGTCGGAAGTCACACGCGTCGCGCGCGAAGTCGGCACCGAGGGCAAGCTCGGCGGACAGGCGGACGTCAAGGGCGTGGCCGGCACGTGGAAGGACCTCACCGAGTCCGTCAACATGATGGCCTCCAACCTCACCGGCCAGGTCCGCAACATCGCCGAAGTCACCACCGCGGTCGCGAACGGCGACCTCTCGAAAAAGATCACCGTCGAAGTGCGCGGCGAGATCCTCGAGCTGAAGAACACCATCAACGTGATGGTCGATCAGCTCCGCTCGTTCGCGTCGGAAGTCACGCGCGTCGCGCGTGAAGTCGGTTCGGAAGGAAAGCTCGGCGGTCAGGCCGATGTGCAGGGCGTCAGCGGGACGTGGCGCGATCTCACCGACTCGGTCAACTACATGGCCTCGAACCTCACCAATCAGGTGCGCAACATCGCCGCCGTCACCACCGCCGTCGCGAACGGCGATCTGTCGAAGCAGATCACCGTCGACGCGCGCGGCGAGATCCTCGACCTCAAGGAGACCATCAACACGATGGTCGATCAGCTCCGCTCGTTCGCCTCTGAAGTCACGCGCGTCGCTCGCGAAGTCGGGACCGAGGGAAAACTGGGCGGCCAGGCCGAAGTCAAAGGCGTCTCCGGTACGTGGAAAGACTTGACCGACTCGGTCAACTACATGGCCGGCAATCTGACCAGCCAGGTCCGCAATATCGCCGAGGTCACCACCGCGGTCGCGAACGGCGACCTGTCGAAGAAGATCACCGCCGAAGCGCTCGGAGAAGTGCTCGAGCTGAAGAACACCATCAACACGATGGTCGATCAGCTCCGCGCCTTCGCCTCGGAAGTCACGCGCGTGGCCCGCGAAGTGGGCACGGAAGGCCGCCTCGGCGGTCAGGCCGAAGTGCCCGGCGTGGCCGGAACGTGGAAGGACCTCACCGACTCGGTCAACGCCATGGCCGGCAACCTCACCGCACAGGTGCGCAACATCGCCGAGGTCACGACGGCGGTCGCGAACGGCGACCTTTCGAAGAAGATCACCGTGGAGGTGCGCGGCGAGATCCTCGAGCTGAAGAACACCATCAACGTCATGGTCGATCAGCTCAACTCCTTCGCGGCCGAGGTCACGCGCGTGGCGCGCGAAGTCGGCACGGAGGGACAGCTCGGCGGTCAGGCGGAAGTGAAGGGCGTCGCGGGCACGTGGAAAGACCTCACCGACTCGGTCAACTCCATGGCCTCGAACCTGACCGCGCAGGTGCGCAACATCGCCGAGGTCACGACCGCCGTGGCCATGGGCGACCTGTCGAAGAAGATCACCGTCGAAGTCAAAGGCGAGATCCTCGAGCTGAAGGACACCATCAACGTCATGGTCGATCAGCTCTCGGCATTCGCGGCCGAGGTCACGCGCGTCGCGCGCGAAGTCGGTACGGAGGGACGGCTCGGCGGTCAGGCGGAAGTGGTCGGCGTGGCCGGTACGTGGAAAGACCTCACCGACTCGGTCAACTCGATGGCCGGTAATTTGACCGCGCAGGTGCGCAACATCGCCGAGGTGACCACCGCCGTCGCGATGGGTGATCTGTCGAAGAAGATCACCGTCGAAGTCAAAGGCGAGATCCTCGAGCTGAAGAACACCATCAACGTCATGGTCGACCAGCTCTCGGCATTCGCGTCCGAGGTCACGCGCGTGGCGCGCGAAGTCGGCACGGAAGGAAAACTCGGCGTGCAGGCGGAGGTGCGCGGCGTGGCCGGCACGTGGAAAGACCTCACCGACTCGGTCAACGCCATGGCCGGCAATCTGACCGCGCAGGTGCGCAACATCGCCGAGGTGACCACTGCCGTTGCACTCGGCGATCTGTCGAAGAAGATCACCGTCGACGTGCGCGGCGAGATCCTCGAGTTGAAGAACACCATCAACACGATGGTCGATCAGCTCTCCGGATTCGCGTCGGAAGTCACGCGCGTGGCGCGCGAGGTCGGCACGGAAGGGATGCTCGGCGGTCAGGCGGAAGTGAAGGGCGTGGCCGGTACGTGGAAAGACCTCACCGACTCGGTGAACTCGATGGCCTCCAATCTCACCGGCCAGGTGCGCAACATCGCCGAGGTCACGACCGCGGTCGCGAACGGCGACCTCTCGAAGAAGATCACCGTCGAAGTGCGCGGCGAGATCCTCGAGCTGAAGGACACCATCAACGTCATGGTCGATCAGCTCCGCTCCTTCGCCGCCGAGGTCACACGCGTGGCCCGTGAGGTCGGCACGGAAGGGAAGCTCGGCGGACAGGCCGACGTGCAAGGTGTCTCCGGCACGTGGAAAGACTTGACCGATTCGGTCAACTACATGGCCGCGAACCTGACCGCGCAGGTGCGCAACATCGCCGACGTCACCACCGCGG
>CAMPKJ010000047.1 GCA_946887105.1 uncultured Acidobacteriota bacterium
CGTCGTGCAGATGACCGCGGACGGCTTCGCCACCAAACGCGGACGCCGCGCCGCGCTCGTACATCGCGATGAAGTGAACCGCAACATCCGCGGACGCCGCGGCGCACGCATGCTCGCGCTGACGTCCGGCGGCGCCATCCCGGAAGTGGCCGACTACCGCGTCGTGCTCGAGCCGGAAGAGACGTTCATCGGCACGCTGAACGAAGACTTCGCCATCGAGAGCAACGTCGGCGACATCTTCCAGCTCGGCAACCTGTCGTGGAGAGTCCTGCAAGTCGGCGCCGGCGAAGTGCGCGTCGCCGACGCAAAGGGAGCACCCCCGAGCATCCCCTTCTGGCTCGGCGAAGCACCGGCGCGAAGCGATGAGCTGTCGCGGGCGGTGAGTGAGCTGAGGAGGGATTTCGAACTGGCGTTGGGCGTTGGGCTCGAGGCGTTTGGGACTCTCGGCCCGGACGACAATTTTCGCCAGCACGAAGACGCCCAAACGCCCAACGCCCAACGCCTAACGCCGATCGACTGGCTCACCCACGAATGCACCCTCCCCGAATCCGCCGCCCGCGAGATCGCCGACTATCTGACCGAGTCCCGCCGCGCACTCGGCGTTCTTCCGACGCAGGAGACGCTCGTGCTCGAGCGCTTTTTCGATGAGTCGGGCGGGATGCAGCTGGTGTTGCATGCGCCGTTCGGGAGTCGCATCAACAAGGCGTGGGGACTGGCGCTGCGGAAGCGCTTCTGCCGGCAGTTCGATTTCGAGCTGCAGGCGGCGGCGACCGAGGATGCGGTGCTGCTGTCGCTCGGACCGCAGCATTCCTTTCCGCTGTCGGACGTCTTCCGCTATCTCCATCCCGCCACCGCGCGCGACGTGCTCGTGCAGGCGTTCCTCGACGCGCCCGTATGGCAGACGCGCTGGCGCTGGAACGCCACCATCTCGCTGGCGGTGCCGCGCAATCGCAACGGCAGAAAAGTGCCGCCGCAATTGCAGCGCACCATCGCCGACGATCTCATGGCCGCCGTGTTCCCCGACGCCGCGGCGTGCTTCGAGAACATCGGCGGCGATCGCAAGATCCCCGATCACCCGCTCGTGAATCAGGCCGTGCGCGATTGCCTCGAGGAGGCGATGGATTTCGACGGGCTGGCCTCGGTGCTGGCGCGCATTCACGCCGATGAGATCAACCTCGTCGCGCGCGACACCGTCGAGCCGTCGCCGCTCTGCCACGACATCCTGAACGCGAAGCCGTACGCATTCCTCGACGACGCGCCGCTCGAAGAACGCCGCACGCAGGCGGTCTACACACGCCGCGCCGGCGACGTATCGTCCGCAAACGACATGGGCGCGCTCGACCTCGCCGCGATCCTGCGCGTGCGCGAAGAGGAACGCCCCGAGCCGCGCGATGCGGACGAGTTGCACGATGCGCTGCTCACCATCGGTTTCCTGACCGAAGCGGAAGGACGGGAGATGGATTTCGACCCGCTGCTTCGTGCGAAGCGGGCCACGTTGCTTCGCATCGGAACAACCCCTCATCCGCCTTCGGCACCTTCTCCCCTCACGAGGGGAGAAGGCCACTCGAGCCAGGTAGCGCGAAGCGCGGATGAGGGGTCCTCTCTCTGGATCGCCGCCGAGCGTCTCCCCGAGCTCCTCGCAATCCATCCCCAGATCACACCCAGCATCACCGCCCCGCCCTCGCGCCAGAAAAGCTGGACGCGCGAAAGCGCCCTCATCGAGATCCTCCGCGGCCGCATGTCCTTCCTCGGCCCCACCACCGCCGCCGCGCTCGCGCAATCGCTGCACATCGAGGAACGCGACGTCGACGCCGCGCTCCTCGCGCTCGAATCCGAAGGTGTGGTCCTGCGCGGCACGTTCGAGACGCGCGGCGCGCTGGAGTGGTGCGACCGCCGCCTGCTCGCACGCATCCATCGCTACACCATCCATCGCCTGCGCGCGGAGATCGAGCCGGTCGGCGCGGCCGACTTCATGCGCTTCCTCTTGGTCTGGCAGCACGTCGCGCCGTCCGCGAAACTGCGCGGCATCGACGGCCTGCAGGCGGTGCTCGCACAACTCGACGGCTTCGAAGTGGCCGCCAGCGGCTGGGAGCGCTCCGTCCTGCCGGCGCGCATCGACGCGTACGAGCCGTCGATGCTGGACATGCTCTGCCTGACCGGCGAAATCGGCTGGGCGCGACTCTCTCCGGCGACCTCGACCGTCGTGAGCGCGACGCCGATCGCACTGTTCCTCCGCGCGAACGCCGACGCCTGGCAATCGCTGCGCGATGCGTCCGCGATCGAGCTGAGTGACGCCGCACGAAACGCGCTCGAAGTACTGCGCACGCGCGGTGCGTCGTTCGCGCGCGACCTCGGCTCCGACGAAGCGATCGGCGAGCTCGTCTCCGCCGGCCTGATCTCTTCCGATGGATTCGCGGGGCTGCGCACGCTCACCGGCGGCCCGCAAAAGCAACGTGCGAATCTCGCGGGACGCTGGTCGCTGCTCGCACCGCAAAGCTCGTCCGACGACGCCATCGAAACGCAGGCGCGCACGCTGCTGGGCCGCTACGGAGTGATCTTCCGCCGGCTCCTCGCGCGCGAGCCGAACGCGGCGCCGTGGCGCGAGCTGGCGCGCGTCTATCGCAGGATGGAAGCGCGCGGCGAGATCCGCGGCGGACGTTTCGTCCGCGGCATGAGCGGCGAACAGTTCGCGCTGCCGGACGCGATCGAGCGCCTGCGCGAGATCCGCCGCACGCACGCGGACGGACGGCTCATCGTCATCAGCGCCGCCGATCCGCTCAACCTCACCGGCATCATTTCCGAGGAGGAACGGATCCGCGCGGTGGCCGGGACGCGCATCGCCTATCGCGACGGCGTCGCGGTCTCGGTGATGGAAGGCGACTACGTCCGCACGCTCGTCGATCTCGATGCGACGAACGCGATGACTGCCGCGGCGGCACTCGCGGGGCGGCGCGTGCCGGTCAGCAGCGGATTCGTGGGACGAACCGCCTAACGCGCCACCGCACCGTAGCGCAGCGCGACCACCTTCGGCGAGGCGCCGTCGACGTCCGTCAGCACGTACAGGTTGTCGAACTCCGACTCCTCGATCTTCGGCATGTCCGCGCCGAACGCTTTCATCACCGACACGGTGGTATTCGAATGACCGACCACGAGCACGGTCTGTCCGCGGCGTTGCTCGCGAATCTCCCTGGCCAGATCGGAGGCGTACGTCCCGCCCGCATTGCGCACCAGCGGCGTGATGCCGAGGGCTTGCGCGAATGGCGCGGCGGTGTCCTGCACGCGCCGGTATTGCGTCGTGTAGATGGCGTCGACCTTCACGCCGGCCAGCACGCGCGCGAGCTCGTTCGCGCGTTCCGTTCCTGCCGGAGTCAGCGGCGACGCATCCTCCTGCGATGCCTTCTCGGCGTGGCGCACGAGGATCACGGTCGTGACCGGATTCGGCGCGGCGGCGAGCGACGTGGCGAGGAGGGCGAGCAGCAGCGCGAAGCGTTTCATCCGCCGAGATTACCGCGGCTGGGCCACGTTCTTGCTCATCAGTTCGGCAAAGGAGACGCAGTTCATGAAGAAAGCACTCACACTCGCCGCGATCCTGATGCTGCTGGCCGCCGTGGCTTGCACCGAGAAAACCGAAACCGACATCGAGACCGACAGCACCGGCTCGGCCACCACGGTGACCGTGGAGTCGAGCACCACGCCCGCGATCGACACCGCCGCCACCGCCGAAGCGACGGCGGAGGCGACCGATGCGGCCCGCGATGCCGCGCACGCCGCCGGCACCGCGATGGAAACCGCCGGTCAGGCCATCCAGGAAGAGACGAAGACCGACACGAATCCGTAGTCCGTGGGGCCGAGGCAGGGGCGTGCGTCCCTGCCTCGTTTTTGGGCACATCACAAGATCAGGTGCATGTCCCCGAACTCGTGCCACAGATACTCGCGATGCAGCGCCTCCGCGTACGCCCGGGCAACGACGTCGCGTCCCGCAATCGCCTCGAGCATGGCCAGGTGCGTGGCACGCGGCTCGTGCAATCCGGTCAGCACTCCATCGACGACGCGCACGCCGCGCCCGGGCGTGATCACGAGATCGGTCCAGCCGCGCGATGCGATGACGCTGCCGCTCGCGTCGACGCTGCTCTCCAGCGCGCGCACGGCCGTCGTGCCGACCGCGATCACGCGGCCTCCGCGTTCCCGCGTTGCACGCACGCGCTCGGCCGTCCGCTGCGGCACCTCGTACCACTCCTCGTACGGCTCTTCGTGCTGTTCGAGACTGGCCACGCCGGTGTGCAGCAGCAGCTTCGCCAGTTGCACGCCGCTGCGCCGCAGGCAGGCCAGCAGCGATCGCGTGAATGGACGTCCCGCGGATGGCATCTCCGCCGATCCCGCCTCGCGCGCAAACACGGTCTGGTAAGCACTGAGCGGGAATCGCCGCGGCACGTAGTCGTACGCGATCGGCCGGCCCCAGCGATGCAGATACTCGAGCACCGGCAGCGGCACGTCGAGCTTCGCTACCCACAACCGCTTCGACTCACGATACGGCGCGAGCAACGTCACCGTGCCGCCGCCTGGAATCGACAACCGCTCGCCCGCGTGCGCGACCACTTTGCGCGGCTCCATCACCGCGAGACCGGCCGGCAGCGAAGTCGACCAGTGCAGCGCGATCTCTTCACCATCCTCACGCAAGGCCGTGAGCGCCGCCGGCACGGTCGCGGAGGTATTCAGGACCAGCAGATCGCCGGGCGCGAGAAAGCGCGGCAGCTCGCGAAAATGTGCGTGCACGATGTCGGTGCCTCGGAGTTCCTCGGCAGTTCCTCGGGTTCCTCGGGAGAACGCGTCCGGCTCCTTCGAGGAACTCCGAGGCACCGAGGCACTCCGAGGAACTCGCGACACGAGCATGCGCACGTCATCGCGGCCGCTCGCGCGCAGCTCCGCCGGCTCGCGCGCTTCGAGCCGCGGCGGCAACGTGAACGCCGCGGCACTCATTGCAGCACCTGCGAAACCACGCGCGGCGCGACCGCGGCCGGATGCGGCAGATGCGACAGATCGATGCCCGGCTCCGCGAGCGCGTGCATCTCGGTGTTCATGTCGCCCGGATCGATGACGTGCACGCGCACGCCGCTGCCCTCGAGCTCCTTCGCCAGAATGCGCGACATGTGCTCGAGCGCGGCCTTGCTGCCGCCGTATCCGCCCCAGCCGGCGTAGGCGTTCACGCCCGCGTCGGAGGAGATGTTCACGATCGTGCCGTGCCCGCGCTCGCGCATGGCCGGCAGCAGCAGCTGGATGAGATGAAACGGCGCGACGACGTTGACTTTGAGCACGCGCAGCAGCGCGTCCCACGGATAGTGTTCGAGCGCCGGCATCGGGCTGGGCCCGATCTCGGACGCGTTGTTGATCAGCACGTCGATGCGGCCGAATTCCTCGATGCCGCGCGCGACGATCTCTTCCGCGATCTCCGAAACATCGCCCGCGATGGCCACGACGCGCGTGAACGGTTCCAGCTCGCGCCGCGTTTCGTCGAGCGCCCTTGCACCGCGCGCGTTGAGGATCAATGGATGGCCGCGCCGCGCCAGATCGTTTGCGATCGCGCGGCCGAGACCCTTCGAAGCACCGGTGATGAGCACTACGTCATTGGATGTCATGCATCCATGATCGGCTCGCGGTCGCGGCGCGACTTCGTGCGGGCGGACGGTGCCGCACCTGTACGACCGGACAGGTTCAGATCAGCCGGCGCTCCGCCGCGATCGCCACCGCTTGCGCGCGGCTGTCCGCACCGAGCTTGTTGAAGATCGAGGTCACGTGAAACTTCACCGTGCGCTCCGAGATGCCGAGCGCCGCCGCGATCTCCTTGTTCGACTGCCCGAGCAGCCGCAGCACTTCGCGCTCGCGTGCGGTGAGCCGCGCGCGTCCGCCGCGCGAGAGCAGTTGCGCGGTCACGCGCGAGTCGAGATACGACTCTCCACGCGCCACCGCCGCGATGGCGCGTTCGATGTCCGCGAGCGGCGCGCCTTTCAGCAGATAGCCCTTCGCGCCCGCGGCCAGCGCGCGATCGATCTCCTCGTCCGTGCCGTACGCGGTGAGCATCAGCACCGGCGCCGCGAACTTCGCGATCGCGTCGAGGCCGCTCAGTCCCGGCAGTTCGAGATCGAGGATCACCACGTCCGGCCGCAAACGCGCAGCCGCCGCGATCCCCTCCTCCGCCGATCCGTAGCCGCCGGCCACTTCGATGTCGCCCTTGCCGTGCAGCGCCGCCACGAGCCCCTCGCGCACGATCGGATGGTCGTCGACGATGAGCACGCGCGTCATTTGCGCACCGTCGCCACGACCCGCGTGCCGCCGCCGCGCTTCGATGTGATCCGCAGCGTTCCGCCTGCCGCACGCGCACGCTCGCGCATGCCGGTGATGCCGTGTCGCTCGGGCTTAACGCGGCGCACGTCGAAGCCAGCGCCGTCGTCTTCGATCGTCAATCGCGCGCCGCGCTTCGTGCACTCGAGCGTCACCGACGCGGTGTGCGCGTGCGCGTGCTGACGCACGTTCGTCAGCGCCTGCTGCGCGATCCGGAACAGCTCCTCCTCGACGCGCGCATCGAGCGAGCACGAACCGCGGACCTCGAACGCCACGCGGATGCCCGACTCCGACGTCAGCTCGCGCGCAAACGCGCCGAGCGCCTGCGCGAGCGGTTTCCCCGACGTCGCGCCCGCACGCAATGACGTCACGGAGCGGCGCGCCTCGTCGAGACTGGCGCGCGCGGTGGCGAGCGCTTTCTCCATCCGTTCGCGCACGCGATCGGGATCGCGTCCGACGTGCTGCAGCGCGGTCTCGATCTGCAACGTCAGCGCAGCCAGCCCCTGCGCGAGCGTGTCGTGGATCTCGCGTGCGAGCCGCGTCCGCTCGTCCGCCCGCACCAGCATCGCGCTCTCCTCGGCCAGCCGCGCGCGTTCGATGGCGATGCTGACCTGCAACCCGATCGTGGCCAGCAACCGCAGCTCCGCTTTCGTGAGCCTGCGCATGGCCGGCGCGGTGATGTTCATGATGCCGAGGGACTTGCCCTGGAACGTCAGCGGCACGGAGGCGTGATGGGCCAGGCCGCGGGTGAGCTCCGTCTCGCGCGCGCGGACCGCGGGGCGGAGGCGGCTGCACTCCATCACATCGATGTTGCGCGCGCTCAGCGAGCCGTCGCGGAATTCATTGATGCACCAGCACGGCGCGCCCGACATCCGCACCGGCTCCTGCAGATACGGCGGCAGATTGCGCGCCGCCGCGGCGTAGATGTGTTCCGTTTCCGGATCGAACAACCACACCCAACCCGTTTCGAGGCCGAGGAGCCCGGTGACCAGTTCGAGCGTGCGGTCGAGCGCCTGTTGCACGGTCGGCGCGGTGCTCAACGCCTCCGCGACTTCGCCCACGATCTCGAGTTCGGATGGCACAGGGGGATTTTACGGTTCCTCGGAGTTCCTCGGTTCCTCGGGGTTCCTCGGAGGAGGCCGCACACCCACCACTCCGAGGAACCCGAGGAACCCCGAGGAACCGAGGAACTCGTTTCGCGTCAGCGCATCGCGCGGCGCTGTGCGACGGTGGCGATGAACGCGAACAACACCGCCAGCAAGCGCATGGCCTCGAGGATCGCGGTGCTGGCATGCGCCGCGACCGGCGGCTGCAGCGCCCACCAGACGTCGTACAGGAGCCACGCCACCTCGCTCGCGGCGAGATAGATCCACGTGTGCATCAGCAGCCCGCCGCGCATTGCGAACGCGGAGAGCGCCAGCGGCACGATCAGCGACAGACCGACGATATCGCCGGCGGTCGAGATCAGCAGAACCGGATTCGGCTCGGCGGACGTCAATGCCTTGACCAGCGGAAACCCGCCGACGATGACCGCGATGGCGACGCCGGCGATGGTGGAGGTGATCTGTGCGCCGCGGGAGACCGGCGCGGTCAGCCCGGTCGCGCGCCACGCAAGGACGAACAGCAGCAGCGCCAGCGCAATGGCGACGTTCTGTGCGATGACCAGCCCATTGGAGAGCGCCGGCGGCAGCACGATGGACGGATCGAAGTAGCCGGCCAGCCGCGTCCCATGCCGAACGGCGGACAACGCGTATCCGAGTCCGATGAACAGCCACGACTTCAGCAGGCGATCGCCGGCCGAAAACTTCGACGCGGTGATGAATCCGCTGACACCGGTGAGGACCAGCGCGATGACCAGCAGGAGACGATAGAAGCGCGGCGCGGTCTCGGCATCCAGCGCAATGCCGCAAAGGGCGAGCAGCGCGGCGGCAACCGGAATGAGGATCAGGCGTTTCAGAGAGACAGCTCCTTGCGGATCTCGTCCGTGACTTTCTCCGCGGTCGCTTTCCCGAGCAGCGTGCGCAGCGTCGGCCCGAGCGCCTCCAGGACAGCCGGAACCTGCGTACGCGTGACGTGATCGGCATCCGTGCCGGCGGCCTGTTTGGCCATCATCTGCACGGCGTTCCTGGCGGTGAACGGGCCGAGGTATTGTGCGAGCTTCTCGCGCACGACGTCGGCGGGCGGTCTGGCGTGAGTGACGGTCATATGGATCCGGAGCGCAGCAAGTATGCAGGTCAGGAACTTTGCAATCAAGTGCAATTCATGCTTGACGCATAATGATCGCTCTGGCATTATGCGCGACTCAATCATGACCAAACACCAATACCGCTGCCTCGAAACATTGCGCCCCGCGTCCGACGCGGGCGTGCGCGCGTTCGACCGCGGCACCGGAGGTGCCGTGAGACTGTAGATTCAGTACGAATCCCGCTCTCACGAGCCCCTTCGGTGATTTCCCCGAAGGGGCTTTTTGTTTTGGTTTTTGATCGTGTACCGAATTTCGGCGATGAACATCGTCCGGGTCCGGCGGCGCGCAGTGTCTCTTGAAACGGGTCACGACTGCGCGTTCCGCATACGGGTTCTGACGAAGGAGGGTGCGAGTCGCACCATTGTGTAGCTCATTGGATAGAGCACAGGACTAAGGATCCTGCAGTAGCGGGTTCGAATCCCGTCACAACAAAGCCCTGTCAAGGCTTTCGCTTTCGAGCAACGACGACTGACCGCCGTAAGTGGTCACCGGCCGCGGGGATCGGCCGCGCAACGTCTGCCGGCGCAGCAGCATCGCGCATCGGCAAGCGCTGTACGGAGCCCTGCAGCGCGCGTGCAGTGCCGCGGAAACGCGCGCCGCATTATGAGTACGGCGGCGTGAAAGCGGTAACGGCGCGGCGCTCCGCTTCGCAGGCGTGACCTGCGCGGACCGCAAACCGCGGCCGGTTCTCTATTACGACTACAGAATTCCGCTGACTGCAGCGGCGGAGTGCAATCCAAAGAAGGAGGTACCGCAAATGATTCATCGAATGAAAATCAAGCCGCACGAGCGCGGTCTGCTCTTCCGCGAGGGCGAGCCGATCGCAGTGCTGCGGCCGGGCGTGCACTGGTACCTCGATCCGCTCCTGAAACTCAGGCTGCAGATCGTGTCGCCGCGGGATCCGTGGCTGGTGCACAAGGACCTGGAGCTCATTGTGAAGTCGGGCATTCTCGGCAATGAAGCCGTCGTGCTCGATCTCCGCGACCATGAGCGCGCGCTGGTCTGGATCGACAAGCGTTTCGACCGCATTGTGGACAAGGGCCTGTACGCGCTCTGGACCACCGAGCACGACGTGCGCGTGGAGATCGTCGACGCACGGCCGATGCAGCTCGTGCACACCGACCTGCCGGTCATTGTGCGTCATGACCGGGCCGGGGCCATGCTGGAGGTGCTGAACGTCGAGCCGGGTCACGCCGGTCTCTGGTTCCGCGATGGTGCGTACCAGGCCACGCTCGCCCCGGGTATGTACGCGTTCTGGAAAAACGCCGGAAAGCTGAAGCTCTACGACGTCGACCTGAAGGAGCTCGTACTGGACATCAGCGGTCAGGACATCATGACCGCCGACAAGGTCACGCTGCGTCTCAATGCGCTGGTCACGTACAGGATCACCGATCCGCTGAAGTCGGTCCTGGAGGTGGACGGCGCAGGTCAGGCACTGTACCGCGCCGTGCAGCTCGCACTGCGCGAGGCGGTCGGTGCAAAGGAGCTGGACACGCTGCTGGCCGGTAAGGAAGCGCTCGCACGCGAGCTCGCGCAGATGATTGCGCAGCGCGCGAACGAGCTGGGCATCACTGTAGTGAGCACCGGTATCCGGGACATCATCCTGCCGGGCGACATGAAGGACCTGATGAACCGCGTCACGGAGGCGAAGAAGGCCGCCGAGGCGTCGCTCATCACCCGCCGGGAGGAGACGGCGGCCATGCGCATGCAGGCCAATACGGCAAAGATTCTCGAGTCCAGCCCGACGCTGATGAAGCTCAAGGAGCTCGAGGTGCTCGAGAAGGTCGCCAACAAGGCGAACCTGACCGTGCTCCTCGGCGAAGACGGTCTGGCCAACCGGATCGTGAAGCTGCTGTAACGCGGGAGGGGCGGGCGAAACGCGCGCCCGCCCCTCAATGGATCGCGATTGCGCCTTGACGGCAGGGCGGGTATGCTGTTATCGCATGCACGCGATGGTCGAAACCTTCTCACGCTTACGCTATATCAGCATACGAGCGGCGACGTTCGCCGTCATCCTGCTCGCTTTCTCCGCCGGCGCCGCCTCCCCCACCGCCGTCAAAAACGACGATAGCTGCGATCTCGGTCACGCTCCCGCGGCCACACTCCTGCTCCCGTATTTCGAGGTGGACCTCGAAGATCGCACCGGCGACACGACACTGTTCACGATCACCAACGTCACGAACATCGAGCGGATCGCACGCGTGACGCTCTGGACGGATCTGGCGTATCCCGTGATCACCTTCAACGTCTATCTGACCGGCTATGACGTGCAGAGCTTCAATCTGTGGGACATCGTGGCAGGACAAGGAATTGCCTTACCAGGCGGCACGGGCACTGTTGTGTCGAACACCGGAGACCGGTCTGGTCCGAATAGCCGTCTCGATCTGTCGAATTGCCGCATCATTTCGTCTCACATCGACGCAGCCACGCTCGAGCGGATGCAACAGGCCTTCACCCTCGGACAGATCGATGGCGTCTGCAACGAGGTTGGAGGAACTCACCAGCACGCAGTCGGCTATGCGACGATCGACGTGGTCGGCAACTGCGCCAACAACGGGCCGGCGGATGCCGCGTACTTCACCGAGGACATCCGCTATGACAACGTGCTGATTGGTGACTACCAGCACGTGAATGGATCCGAGAACTTCGCACAGGGAGGTCCGATGGTGCACATCCGGGCCATTCCCGAGGGACGTACGCCACAAACGCGATCGCTGTTCCCCACACGATTCAGCCAGACGTTTTATGGCCGCTTGCAGCCCGCCGCGCAACCTCTACTGGACGCGCGTCAACCCCTTCCGAGCGTCTTTGCGGCGCGCTGGATCAATGGCGGGACCGGCGATTTCCAAACCTCCTTCAGGATCTGGCGTCAGGGAGTGAGCGCGGCATCCGCGAATTGCGCGGATTATGAAGACAATGAACGACCCGTCGCGGAGTCCATCGTGTTCGACGAGCACGAGAACGGTGAAGGAAGCGCTCCGGAATCATGCGACATCACCTGCATCGGAGTCGAGCCGATCTCGCTGCGCCCGTCGGCCAGTATCGATGTCGAGCCGGGATCGGAAACGTTTCCCCAGGCGATCCTGTCAGCGGCGACGAGCGGCTGGGTTTACGTGAACCTCGATGATGATGACGCCGCCACGCTCGGAGCCCCTCAGGCCTGGGTGATCGCGACCATGCGCGCCGAGGGGAGATATTCGGTCGACTTCGACGCCGCCTGGCTCGGAAACGGATGCTCTCCGTTCGTGCCAATGACCAGTTACTCGGATCCCTCGCTGCCTCCTCCCGGAAACGCGACCACGCCGACTCATCCGAACGCCGTTCTGCCCGGTCCGGCAGCCGACGTAAATCCGTGATGCGCACGCTATGATCTGCGGATGCACGCCATCCGTCTGATCGAGGCGACACAGCCACTGCGATTCATCAATTTGCCCGACCCGTCTCCCGGCGCGGGAGAGATCGTCGTCGACGTCCAGCGCACCGGAATCTGTCACACCGACGCGCATTACCGCGCCGGCACCGGAAAGGTGAACCTGCCGGTGACGCTGGGACATGAAATCGCGGGAGTGGTCTCCGCCATCGGCGACGGCGTGACGGATTTGCGCGAAGGGCAGCGCGTCGCGCTGCACTATCTCGTCAGCTGCGGAACATGCGCGCGCTGCAAACGGCACGGCGAGCAGTTCTGCGCCACGGGCGAAATGCTCGGCAAGGAACGCGACGGCGGGTATGCACAACGGATCGTCGTCCCCGCGATCAACGCCATTCCGATTCCCGGCGAGGTGAGCTCCGACGTCGCGGCGATCATGATGTGCTCCACCGCCACCGCCTATCACGCGCTGCGCCTCGGCGGCATCCAGAAAGGCGACTCCGTCGCGGTCCTCGGCTTCGGCGGTCTGGGCGTTTCCGCCGTGCAGCTCGCGCGCGCGCTCGGCGCGTCCACTGTGTATGCCGTCGACGTCGTGCCGGAGAAACTCGCGGTCGCGGAGAAATTCGGCGCCATCCCGCTCGATGCGCGTGAAACGCCGGTACACAAAGCGATTCTCGGCGCCACAGACGGCCGCGGCGTCGACGTCGCGGTCGAATTCACCGGCAATGCGAACGTCGCTCACGGCGGCCTGCGATCGCTGTCGCCGGGCGGACGCCTGATGATCGTGGCCATCAATCTCCGCTCGCTGCAGTTCGATCCCTTCACGGACCTGCTCGTACGCGAACGGCGCATCATCGGCTGCTCCGATCACACGCGCGCCGAATTGGTCGAGCTGATGGAGCTCGCGCGCACCGGCGCCATCGATCTGTCGGGCGCCATCACACGCACCGTGCCTTTCGAAGCGGGCGCGGTCAATGGCGTACTGGACGATCTCGAGCGCGGCAGCAGCCATCTACGGACCGTCATCGCCGTCAATGGCTGATTCCGGCTGTTGATTTCTGCATACATGTTGCACGTTCGCCGTTCGGGGTGACGAATGGCGAATACACGAAAACTGCACGATCGAAGAATTGCAGTGCTTGCAGCGGATGGATTCGAAAAAGCTGAGCTGACCATCCCAGTCAAGGCATTGCGCGCGGCTGGAGCGGACGTCGAGGTCATTTCGCTGCGGCACGGGCGGATCCGCGGAGTCAATCTGCACGAGCCTGCCTCGCGTGTCCACGTCGATCGGGTCATCGACGAGGCCGAGGCCGCCGATTATGACGCGCTGTTCGTTCCGGGCGGATTCATCAGTCCCGATCTGTTGCGTCAGTCGGCACGGGCTCGCGCGTTCGTGCGCGCTTTCAATGCGGCCGGAAAACCGATCGCGTCGCTGTGCCATGGACCCTGGGTCCTGGCGTCGGCGGAATTGCTGCAGGGCAGAACGATCACGTCTTGGCCGGGCATTCGCGACGACATGGTCAACTCCGGTGCGGTCTGGCTGGATCAGGACGTGGTCATCGACGGAAATCTGGTCACCAGCCGCGGACCGCAGGATCTGGTGCCGTTCATCGAGGCGATGATCGACCTGTTCGCCGGCACTGTGAGCGCCTCGCGCATGAGCCGCGCCGTCATTTCCTCGCCGCGCCGCAATGAGCCTCCGCAATTGATGCTCACCACGATGAAGTGGATGCCGCGGCCGTCCTTACGCACCGCGGTGGTCCTCGGCGCTGCCGCAATCGGATTCCTGGCCGTCAATCGCCGGGCTGCATAGCAAAGGGAGACTTCATGCCTGAAAAGAAAACGCGCATTGTGAAATCGAAGAGCGGCACAGAAGAACGCGACGCGCCGAAACGCGCCGGATCGACTGCCAAGCCTGCCGCCGCATCGCGGTACAGCACACAGCTGAAGAAAGCGCCCTAGACCAATTCGACCGTCACGCCGGCGGCTTCGGATCGGTCCCGCGCCAGAGATTCGACGTCTTCAACTGCGTCGCGCCCGTGGCTTTGGCGTAGAGAAAGAGCTGCATCTTGTACGCGGTGAGCCATTTCAGCGGCCCCTCGAGAACGGCAAACCCGAGGGGCAGCATGCCGCCGCCGGGCATCGGCGCCTCCTGCGTCCGCAGCGCCTCCTCGGACGTCGACGCGAAGAACTGCAGAATCTCCTGCTTCTGCCGCTCCATCGCCGCCGGAAACTCCTCCGCCGGCATGTTCTCGACGCGCTCGCGGTATCCGGCGAACAACTTCCAGTCCTTGTGCACCATGCAATGAATGCCCGCGCTCGCACAAACCGCGAGATACCGCAGCAACGCGACCGTCGTCCGCTGCTCCGCCGACGGCTGATACCCATACGCATCCGGCGAAAGCTTGGTGAAGAGATGAATGGCGATATCGCACTCCCGTGCGAAGCTCTGTGCGAGCTGGTCTTTGGTGATCATCGGCGGATCATATGCGGAGATCGCCCCGCGTGACCGACGCGCCCTCCTGCTATCCTCCATCCGGATGTTCGAAGAACTACTCGGGTATCTCGCCGCAGCGAACGTGCGATTCGTCGTCGTTGGTGGAGTGGCGGTCGTGATCCACGGGCACGCGCGGCTGACCGTCGACCTCGATCTCGTGCTGGACCTCGATCCGGAAAATGTACGTCGCGCGATCGAAGCACTGACGGCGCGGGGCTTGCGTCCCCTGCTGCCGGTGAACGCTCAGGACTTTGCAGATGCGGACATCCGCCGCCAATGGGTCAACACCAGAAACATGCAGGTGTTCACCATGCGTGACCCGCACAGTCCATTGCTGACCATCGATCTCTTCGCAACGGAGCCGATCCCATTCGCCGATTTGTGGGCGCGGTCGGAGACCGTGAGCCTCGGCGGCGGCAATGTCCGCGTCGCCTCGATCAACGACCTCATCGCAATGAAGCGTGTCGCGTCACGCCCGCAGGATCTTGTCGACATCGAGAAGCTCGAGGCGATCGTCCGGAGACGCCGTGGCCACTGATCGCGACTGGCAGGCGGACTTCCGCGCCGCCGAAGATCACGCGCTCGACGCGTCGCTCGCCGCAACGCCGTCAGAGCGCCTGGCGTGGCTGGAGCAGGCGCTCGCGTTTGCGTACAAGACGGGCGCGCTGCGCCAGGACGAAACAGAAAAGGGCGACCCTTCGGGTCGCCCTTCACGCTGAATTCAAACGTTTCGATTACGAGCAACCGCTCGTGCTGCCGCAGTTCAGGCATTTGTAGCACGCGCCGTTGCGGACCATGATCTCGCCGCAGTCGCTGCAGCTGGGTGCGTCCTGTTGGTAGAGGAATGTGCCGTGTTTCGCGGGATTGGCGCCGTCGGCGTTCTTGGGTTGGGTCACGAAGCCGACGATCTTCTCCGTCGCGGCGGCCGGGGTTGCGGCGGCGGTGGTGACCTTGTCGATGAACGACAGATCCGAGGCGTTCGGCTTGGTGACGTTCGACGCCGGAGCGGCCGGCGTGCTGTACGACGACACGGCTGCGTCGTCGCGGAGGATCACACCGGCGTGCTCCTGTGCGTCGCGGCTGAGGAACTTGCTCGCCAGCCACTTGAAGATGTAATCCATGATGGATTTGGCCATCGGGATTTCGGGGTTCTTGGTGAAGCCGCTCGGCTCGAAGCGGGTGTGTGTGAACTTATCCACCAGGAGCTGCAGCGGAACGCCGTGCTGCAACGCCAGCGAAGTCATCGTGGCGAAGCTGTCCATCAGGCCGGAGATGGTGCTGCCTTCCTTGGCCATGGTGATGAAGATCTCGCCGGCGCTGCCGTCTTCGTATTTACCGACTGTGATGTAGCCCTCGTGACCGCCGATCGAGAACTTGTGCGTAATGGACTCGCGCTCGTCCGGGAGCTTGCGGCGCACGGCAGTCGGCGCGACGCCGAGCTGCTCGAGCTGCGCCTTTTCCTTGCCCGTCGAAAGCGGCTGTGAGCGTTTGCAGCCGTCGCGATACACGGCCACGGCCTTGAGACCGAGCTTCCACGCTTCGTAATAGGCCTGCTCGATCTCATCCACCGTGGCGGTGGACGGCATGTTGATGGTCTTGGAGATTGCGCCGCTGATGAACGGCTGCACGGCCCCCATCATCTTCAGGTGCCCCATGTAATGGATCGACCGCGTGCCGTTGGCGGGCTTGAACGCGCAATCGAACACCGTGAAGTGCTGCTCGAGGACGTGCGGCGCGCCTTCGATGGTGTCGTTTTCGCTGATGTACTCGACGATTTCCTTGACCTGCTTGGCGTCGTAGCCGAGACGCTTGAGCGCGGTCGGAACGGTATTGTTGACGATCTTCAGCATTCCGCCGCCGACCAGCTTCTTGTACTTCACGAGCGCGATGTCGGGCTCGATGCCGGTGGTGTCGCAATCCATCATGAACGCGATCGTGCCGGTCGGCGCGAGCACGCTGATCTGCGCATTGCGATAGCCGTGCTGCTGGCCGAGCGCATACGCCTCGTCCCAGACCTTGCACGCGGCGTCGGCGAGGTCGGCCGGCAGCGAGCGCACGTCCATGCGGTAGGCGCTGCGGCGGTGCTTGTCGATCACGCGCAGGAACGGCTCTTCATTGACCTTGTAGCCGGCGAACGGCCCGAGCTTCTCCGCGATGCGCGACGACTGTGAATACGACTCGCCGGAGAGAATCGACGTAATGGCGGCGGCCCAGTGACGGCCGTCTTCACTGTCGTACGCAACGCCGCGCGCCATCAGCAGCGCGCCGAGATTCGCGTAACCGATGCCGAGCGGGCGGAAGGCGTGGGAGTTCTTCTCGATGGCCGGCGTCGGATAGGACGCGAAATCGACCACGATCTCCTGTGCCGTGATCACGATGCGCAATGCACGGCGATAGGCCTCGACGTCGAATCCGGTGGTCTCGCTGTAGAACTTCATCAGATTGAGCGAGGCCAGATTGCAGGCGGAGTCGTCGAGGAACATGTACTCCGAGCACGGATTGGACGCATTGATGCGGGCCGTGTTCGGGCACGGATGCCAATCATTGACGGTGGTGTCGAACTGCATGCCCGGATCGCCGCAGACCCACGCCGACTCGGCCATGCGCCGCATCATCTCGCGCGCCTTGTAGGTCTCCATGACTTTCGACGGATCGGTGACCGCGCGGGTGTGCCAGTCGGCGTCCTTCTCGTACGCGCGCATGAACTCGTCGGTCACGCGCACGGAGTGGTTGGCGTTCTGGAACTGCACGGAGTCGTACGCGCCGCCCGGAGCATTGAACGCGCCGTCGTAGCCGGCCTCGATCAGCGCCCACGCTTTCCGCTCTTCTTTTTCTTTCGACTCGATGAAATCGAGGATGTCCGGATGGTCGGCATTGAGGATGACCATCTTCGCGGCGCGGCGGGTCTTGCCGCCGCTCTTGATCACGCCGGCAAAGGAGTCATAGCCCTTCATGAACGACACCGGGCCGGAGGCGGTGCCGCCGCCGGCGAGGAGCTCGCGGGAGGAGCGGATGTTGGAGAGGTTCGATCCCGTGCCCGATCCGTACTTGAAGAGCATGCCCTCGGTCTTGGCCAGGCCGAGGATCGAGTCCATCGTGTCCTGAACGGAATTGATGAAGCACGCCGAGCACTGCGGCTTCTCTTCGATGCCGACGTTGAACCAGACCGGCGAATTGAAGGCGGCCATCTGGTAGAGGAGGATGTGGGTGAGCTCGTCGCGGAACGTATCGCCGTCCGCTTCCGTGGCGAAATAGCCGCCTTCGCGGCCCCACTGCGTGATGGTGCGCACGACGCGTCCGATGAGCTGGCGCACCGATGTCTCGCGATCGGCGGTGTTGAGATGTCCGCGGAAGTACTTCGAGACCACGACGTTCGTGGCCATCTGCGACCAGAACTTCGGCATCTCGACGTCTTTCTGTTCGAAGACGCTGGCGCCGGTCTCGCTGGAGATGCTGGCGTTGCGGAGCTCCCATTCGCAGGTGTCGTATGGATCGACACCGAGCTTGGTGAAATAGCGATCGATCGCGATCCCGCCGGTCTTCGTCTCTTTCTTCGCGGCCTTGCTGCTGCGAGGCGGCGCGGTGCGCGAGCGGACCGACACATCGATGGACGTCATGGCTCTACTCTCCTCTTACCTGTCACAACCTTTTCGAGAACTGTCTTGCAGTAGAGGAGGGCCGTTCGATCACTGCGAAGGATCTCAGCCGGCTGCGGATCGCGAGCTCTTGGACGAGCGCCGCCGGGTGTTCCGAGGTCCCTCGATCGAATTTCCGTCCCCCACCTCCCCCAACACGGCTCGTGCGCAACCTGTTTTCGCCGGCAGCTCCGCTGAATGGGGCGCGCTGGAGGCGATTGCGGGTATGGCAGGAGCTACATCAAAACATCACCGAAACGCGGGCCGAAAGGACTTCGTGGAGGGCGTTTGAGGCACTGCGGTCTTGACCTTCACCGTCACCTGGTAGCCCCGGATCTGCAGGCGGACCGAACGAACGGGGGGATGGTTTCCAGGACGCGTAGCGTGCTTCAAATCCTTCATACTCCTCCCTCGCTTCCTTACGTTGTCTTGGTGGGCAACAAGCTACGCCCGCACCTCCATGATGTCAAGCAGCGCCCACTATATCTAGTGGTGGTGCTGCACAAACAACACTACATCTGGCGTAAGTATTCGCGTTTACAGTTACTTAACCAAACGTATCCAGCTGGGTCCGGCACGCTCTTTTCCGCTCGCGTTCCGCCGGTTATCCGCCAGTTCTCGACAGGCTTTCCACAGAGTTTTGCACAGGACTTCGCGCGCGGTTTCCTTCGAAAATCCTCGGCTTTCCCGCAAGTTTTACGCGTATTTTTCGTACGTGAAATCCGCAGTCATTGCGCGCGCATTTTCATCAGCTTTTTCATGTCATTTCCAGAGAGAAGAGGCAGACTGAGCCGAAGAAAAAATGGGCGAAAGCAGGGCGGAATCCGAAATCTGCGGAAAAGTCGGCGCGCGGTTTCCGCAACCACAAGATGTAGGGGTGCGGCGGGCGGGTGCACACAGAATGTGGCACGTGGAACATTTTGCCGCCTCCCCGGCCGTTCAGCAGCCGCTCAATAGTCGCCGCTGGCTCCCGCTCCTCCGAAGTTTCCACCGCCTGTAGCGGATTGCGGAGCGCCCTCCGGGACGGATGGCTGCAATGAGACGGTCGCACCGAGCTCCATCGCCTCGTCCACCGGCGTCAGCTCGAGCGGCGTGAGCACGAAACCATGCGTGCGATCGCGCAGCGCACGCGAGATGGCGAACGCAATCGCGAGAAGCGCGATCCCGGCGATGGCGAACTTCGCTTCCGGCGGCGCCTGGATCCGCTCCGCCAAGTCCGCGGCCGCGATCGCAATCGCGGCCATCGCGGAGAGGAAGAGCGCGTGATGGCGGCGCGCGATCGCGAGCAGCAACACGATTGCGCCGAAGACCGCATAGAGCGCGATGGTGACCGGGCGCCATTTCGCGTCCGCCGTGAAGCGGCCCGCGACCGGCAGCACCAGCGCAAACGCGATCCAGAGCGCTTCCGTGGAGGGACGGCGCCATGGACGCAGCAACGCGATGCAGGCGCCGAACGCGATCGCCAGCGCGCACAGCGTGCCGGCGTCGAGCCGCTTCTCGAAGTAGACCATCACGAAGATCGCAGCCACGGCGCCGAAGATCGGATTTCGCACGCGCGCGCCGGCGATTCCGCTGGCCGCGGCGAGGACGAGCATCGACTCCGGCGTCCCGCTGCGCGGAAGCTCGCTGATGAGCGCGAAGACGCCGCCGAGCCAGAGCGCGGCTTCCACGCCGGTGAAGAACCAGCGCCGCGAGATCAGCACCTCCGCGAGCACGATCGCCACGGCACCGACGAACAAGCCGCTGTCGACGAGGCCGTAGAACGCGCCGATGGCGATGCACGTGAGGACGAAGAAGAAGCACTGCGCGATGATCCCGTTCGTACGCCACGGCACTTCGAGTGCCGCCACGACTCGAGGATCGTTCAATCGCGCGCGGAGGTGCAGGTTGCGCTCGTGCTGCGCGTTCATGCCTGCCACTCCCGCATGCGCGCGTGAATCGCGAACAGCGACACGATTGCGCCGATGACCGAGAGGATGACGAAGAAGAAGATCAGCCCGTCCTCGTCCACGATCCAGGCGAAGAGCACGTTCACCGCGAGCACGGCGTAGAGGAAGGCATAGAGCACGAACGTCTCGCGTCGCGTGCGGACGCCCCAGAAGGTCACCGCGGCGGCGACGATCAGCGCGAGCAGGCATCCGAGGAGGCGCGTGCGATCCTCGAACATCAACGCGATGCCGCCGGCGAAGGCGAGATTCGCCGCGAAGTGCTCGAGCGGCGGCGCGAAGTCGCGTCCCGTTCCACCGAATCGCAAGTGCGCGGCGCGCCACATCAAGAGCAGCGCGGCGCATGCGAATGCGCGCAAGGCGTAGTCGGTGGCGTTGCCGAACGGCGTTTCGCGCACGCCGAGCCATGCCGTCACCGCGAGGATCGACAGCGAGAGCACCAGTCGCGAGCGGAAGAGATACGCGGCCGCTCCGTGCACGAGTGCGAGGATGAGAAAGTGGCGATGCCATGCGTTGCCGAGCAGATGGAATTGCGACTCGACGAAGGCGACGCCGGCGCTGACGAGCAGCGCGCCGAGGAGCAGCACGTAGTCGTGTACGACGCTGGCGCGGGCGCGGCGCCACCAGACGAACGCGTAGCAGGCTGCCGCGGCGATGCCGATCAGCAGCGCCAGTGCGAGCGGACCGATGCGTTCGAGGTTGTTCTTGAGCACCAGGCCGGCCGCGGTGGCGAGCAGCATTGCGCCGCCCCAGCTCACGATGCGCAGCTCGGGATGGAGGGAGAAGACCGCGCGCCGCTCGCGCGCGATCAGAGCGTCGGTCTGTGAGTCGCCGAGGAGCGGGCGAAGCTGTTCGAGCTCGGGCTCGTACGAGAGCATGGCCACAGTATGGCCTGAAAACAAAGTGGCCCCGGGAGCTCTTGTCCCCCGGGGCCTTTCTCGGCGCGTTGGCAGCTACAAGAGAGCGTCCGCGCCAATGTTGCCGCGGTGACTCATCGCATCACCGCTGCTCGTCCCGGCGCGTTGACATCTGCGTGAAGCGTCCGCACCGGAACTTCTGTGCATCGTGGGCCGATCGCGCCCTCGCTGCAGGCTTCGGCACGTTGACATCCGCGATCGAGCGTCCGTGTCGAAACCCGTTGCCTCGATGGCTCATCGCACCATTCTCGGCAGCCTCGACACGTTGACATCTGCGATGAAGCGTCCGTGTCGAAACCAGCGCCTCGGGGACTGATCGCGTCCATCTCGGCCGCTCCAGCACGTTGACATCTGCGATCAAGCGTTCGTGCTGTAGCGAGCATCAACGTAGGTCGCGAATCGCGTTCGTGCAAGGTTTTTCGGTGTTACATTTTCGACGGATTTCCACAAGCTTCCACAGCCCCCGTGCACACGTAAATATGCATGGCGCAGCAAGGCTCAATCGATGCAAGCAGATGGCGTGATGAGTTGTTGTGGACGCTTTTTACTTCGTAATCTTTTCGATCAATTGACGGTCATCCGGAAGCAGTCCCGAGCGCACCAATCGCGGCGTGAGCTCGCGCCATGACGGCTCCATCGCGAATGCGCGCGCGAACAGCGGCAGCGCTTCATCGACGCGTTGCATGTTGATCAGCGCCACCGCGTGCCAATAGATCATCTCGGCATGGCGGCTCGGCGGGATCCCCGGCGTCGTCGCCGCGATGGCCTCGGCCGCACTGTATTCGCGCAACGCCGCCTCGTTGTCCTTGTGCTCGACCGCGAGATCGCCCGCATTCATGTGGTTGTAGGCGCGCTGCAGCGCCACCAGGCGGCGCAGCTCGGCGAGAGGATCGGGCGCATCGTCGACACGCACGTCGAAGCGGCGATCCTGCCAGGCGCGTCCTGTCGATTTCGCGTTGACGACGATCAGCGCGGCGGATTGCTTTCCGCGGATGTCGCCGCCGGCCGCCTGTGCGGCGTCGAGCGCGGCCAGCATGCGCGTCGCGAGATCGCCCTTCGTCTCCGCATAGGCCTTCGCCATCGCCGGCCAGACGGTGTCGTTGGCCATCAGGTTGGCCTGGACGGCGAAGTCGCGTCCGACGCTGAGCGTTCCGCCTGCGGAGCCGCAATCGACCTGCGCGGTGATCGTTTGTGATGCCGCGATGCCGCCCGCGGCGACGATGTCGCGGCTGCCGGTGAACGTGGCCACGACGCCGCTCGGATCGACGATGCCGGCCTGCCGCACTTCGCACGCGGCATCGCCGCCGAGGAGCGCACGCAGTGTGGCCGGAGCACTCCTGCCCGCGCGCAGAAGATCGAGCCCGAGCTTGCCGTAAGCCGGATCGACGAAGCTCTGCGTCGCCACCGCGCCGACGCCCGCCTCCGCCCACGGCACGATCTGTCCAACCGCGAACCAGTGCGACTGCACGGCCACGCCCATCTCTCCCGTGGCCGGATCGCGGGCGACGATGGAGTACGTGTTCACGGGACGCAATTGCGCGAGTGCAGGCTGGGCGAGCACGAGGATGCAGAGCAGTGTCTTCATGGCCGCGAGTGTACGATGGAGAAGTCGCAGAGTCTCAAAGTCGCAAAGTCTCAAAGAGGCGGCAGCGACGTCCTTTGCGACTTTGAGACTCTGCGACTTTGCGACTTCTCATGCGACGCAAGCGATTCGACTGGGAACAGCTCCCGGACTCCCAACTCCTCGACGTCCGCATCCGCAATCTCGGCGTGCGGATCGAGGGGTCGTGGATCGAGGAGTCGCTCGACGATCTCTATGAAGATCTGGAGCGGCGCGACATCCCGTTTCGTCCGCACGCGTGGCTGTCGACGGACTGGTTCGTGCCGGACGACGTTCCGGGCATCGCCATTCCGTTCTATCTCGCGCATCCGCGGCTGATGAAGCTCGAGCGCACGCACATGCTGGACGTCGAAGGGGGCACTCGGCAGGAGATGATCAAGATCCTGCGCCACGAGTGCGGCCATACGGTCGACAACGTGTACGGACTCGGCAGCGACCCGCGCCGGCAGCAGATCTTCGGCGATCACACGAAGCGCTATCCCGAACATTACCGGCCCAATCCCGCCAGCCGGCGGTACGTGCATCACCTGCGGCTGTATTACGCGCAGAGTCATCCGGCCGAGGATTTCGCGGAGACGTTCGCGGTGATCCTCGGTGGCGGTGGGTGGCGGAAGCGTTACGCGGGCTGGCCGGCGATGCAGAAGCTCGAGTATGTCGACGAGGTGCTCGAGAGCCTGCGCGGGAAAATGCCGCGCGGCGTCAATCGCCGCAAGCCGGAATCGCTGCCGACGCTGAACCTGACGCTGCGCGAGTACTACAACGACAAGCGCGAGCGGTACCTGGCCAGCTATCCCGACATCTACGATCGCGATCTGCGCCGGCTGTTCTCGGACGATCCGCGCCATCACCGCGAGGAGCTGGCGTCGCGCTTCATCCGCAGGAACAGCGCGGAGATCCGCAAGCTGGTGTCGAACTGGACCGGCGAGTATCAGTTCACGCTCGAACAGGTCTTGAAGGACATGATCGGCCGCAGCCGCGAGCTCAAACTGCGCGCGCGCGGACCGGAGCGGCGCCTGCGGATGGAGTTCGCGATTCTGCTCACCGTCAAGACCATGGATTTTCATTACAGCCGGAGGAACTGGTTCGCCTTATGAAGCGCTCTGCTGTAAAACGACCGCTGCGCGTCGTCGTGCTGATGCACCCATCGATGGTCCCGCCCGAGGATCCATCGGCTCTGACCGAGCAACAGTTGTACGAGCTCAAGACCGAATACGACGTCGTGACGACGCTGCGCGAGCTCGGTCACGCCGTGAGACCTCTCGGCGTCGCGGACGAGCTGGGGCCGATCCGCGCGGTGATCGAGGAGTGGAAGCCCGACATCGTCTTCAATCTCCTCGAGGAGTTCCTCGGCCGCCAGGACTTCGACCATCACGTGGTCAGCTTCCTCGAGCTGATGCAGGTGCCGTACACCGGCTGCCATCCGCGCGGACTGATGCTGGCGCGCGACAAGGCGCTGTCGAAGAAACTGCTCGCGTATCACCATCTCGCGGTGCCGAAGTTCGCGGTTTTCCCGCGCGGCCGCCGCGTGCTGCGGCCGAAGGGGCTGGCGTTTCCGCTGATCGTGAAGAGCCAGATTCACGAGGCATCGCTCGGCATCTCGCAGGCGTCGATCGTCGACAACGACGAGAAGCTGCGCGAACGCGTGACGTTCATCCATCAACGCCACGGCTCCGACGCGATCGCGGAGCAGTACGTCGACGGCCGCGAGTTCTACGTCGGCATCATCGGCAACAACCGGCTGGAGGTGCTGCCGGTGTGGGAGCTGGTATTCGAGAACATGCCGCCGGGCGCGAGCTCGATCGCCACCGCGCACGTGAAGCACAACACCGAATACCAGCGCCGCCGCGGGATCTATCAGCAGCACGCCGACGATCTCGATCCGAAGCTGCGCGATCACATCATCCGCACCAGCCGCCGCATCGCGCGCATCCTCGATCTCGATGGCTACAACCGCATCGATTACCGGCTCGGCACCGACGGCAAGCTGTACTTTCTCGAGGCGAACCCGAATCCCGACATCGCCAAGAGCGAAGAGTTCGCATCGGCATCGGAAGAGGCAGGGCGGCCGTTCCCGCAGTTGATTCAGAAGATTCTGGAGCTGGGGTTGCAGCGGGCGGCGGGGCGGTAGCGGTCGTACAGCTCGACGGTGTCGCCGACGCGCAGCTCGT
>CAMPKJ010000048.1 GCA_946887105.1 uncultured Acidobacteriota bacterium
ACGGAGTGGTGACCAGGCGGGACTGCGGTTCCTCGGGTTCCTCGGAGTTCCTCGGCGTTCCTCGGGGATCCCGGCATGGCCCACTCCGAGGAACCCGAGGAACCGAGGCACTCCGAGGAACGGAGCCGCGGTCCTCCACGGGCACGCACGGTGCTACGCTTCCGCCCATGCGAATTACTGGACTTTTGCTCACCTCGCTTCTCCTCTGCAGTACTGCCGGCGCTGATCTCATCGTTCCGCACACGGGCGCGCCGCGAGTGCTGGTTCCGGCGGCGGGCAGCGCCCCCGGTCAGAACGGAACGTTCTTCCGCAGCGACATCCACGTCGTGAACGTCCGCGGCCTCACGCAGCGGATCTTCATGTACTGGCTGCCGCAGGGCCGCAGCGGCGCACCGATCGCGCCGCGCGAGATCGAGCTTGCGCGCGGAAACGGGATGTCCTCCGAAGACTTCGTCGCCAGCGTGATGCTCCAGGAAGGCATCGGCGCGATCGAGTTCGTCGGGGTGACCAGCGATGGACAGCCGGATCCGGGTGCGCAAATCCACGTCACCTCGCGCATCTGGACCCCGCGTCCGGACGGCAGCCCCGGCACGCTGTCCCAGACCTTTCCGGCGCTGGTCATGCCCGGGAGCACCGCGCGCGTGAAGACGGTGCTCTCCATGCCGCGCAGCACCCAGTACCGCCTCAACGTCGGCGTGGCCAATCCTTCGGACACGGCGCACCGCTTCCGCGTCACCTCGCGGATCATCACCACCACGAACAGCGAGGTGGAGACGTTCGAGTTCGACGTGCATCCGCGTTCGATCGAGCAGCGCAACATCATCATGGATCTGGAAGGCACCTCGCAGGTGCATATCGAGAGACTGACCGGCACGGCCACCGACTGGCAGGGATGGGTCTCGTCGGTCGACAACCTGTCGGGCGATGCCTGGTCGCAGGTGGCGTTCCCGTTCCCGCCCCAGCTGTAGCGATACGATTCGCGGCGCATGAAGTACGCCGTGGCGGTGGTCGTGATCTTGCTGCTTGCGGCGATCCTCGTGGTCGCCGCACGCAGACGTCCCACGCTTCCGCCCGCGGCATCGCCGCCGCAGCCGCTCGTCGATGCGTTGCGCCGCGACGTGGCCGCGTTGTGTGAGCTCGGCGAACGCAACACGTTCATTCCCGAGAACCTGCACGCCGCCGCGGCGCTCATCGATCGCGAACTGACAGCGGCCGGGTATCGCGTGGAGCGGCACACGTATCGCGTCGAACGCGATGACGTCGACGCCGACAACGTGATCGTGGAGATCGCGGGAAGCACGACGCCGCAGGAGATCGTGATCATCGGTGCGCATTACGACTCCGTGACCGGCACCTGCGGCGCGGACGACAACGCCAGCGGCGTGGCGGCCCTGCTGGCGCTGGCGCGCCGCTTCGTCGACGCGAAACCGGAGCGCACGTTGCGCTTCGTGGCGTTCGCGAACGAGGAGCCGCCGCACTTTCAGACGCAGGACATGGGCAGCTGGCAGTACGCGAAGCGCTGTGCCGATCGCAACGAGACGGTCGTGGCCATGCTCAGTCTCGAGTCCCTCGGCTACTACGACGCCGCGCGCGGATCGCAGCAGTATCCGGCGCCGCTGTCCGCCATCTATCCCGACACCGCGAACTTCATCGCCTTCGCGTCGAACATCGGCTCGCGCGCGCTCACCGCGCGCTGCGCGAAGGCCTTTCGCGCGCGCACGCCGTTCCCGCTCGAGACCGGATCGATGCCGGAGGCGGTGACGGGCATCGGATGGTCCGACCAGTGGTCGTTCTGGCAGTTCGGCTGGCCGGCGGTGATGGTCACCGACACCGCACCATTTCGCAATCCGCACTATCACGAAGCGTCCGACCGTCCGGAGACGCTGGATTACGAGAGACTGGCGCAGGTGGTGGAAGGATTGGCCGGCGTGGTGGAGAATCTGACCTCCTGATGGCCACCATCTTCTTCACAGGCTTCCCCGGTTTCCTCGGATCGGAGCTGCTCCCGCGCGTCGTTTCGCGCACGGACGACGTCGCGCTCTGTCTCGTGCAGCCGAAGTTTCGCGCGCTGGCGGAAGAGCGCGCGCGGCAGATCGAGTCCGCGCATCCCGCGCTACGGAATCGCATCCGGCTCGTCGAAGGCGACCTGACGCAGGCGCTCGATTCCATCGCGGCGGACGACGTCCGGGAGATCTTTCATCTGGCCGCGGTGTACGACCTCACCGCCGCGCGCGATCTTGCGATGCGCGTGAACGTGACCGGCACGACGCGCGTGCTCGACCTCGCGGAACGCGCCCCGAAACTGCAGCGGTTGCATTACGTGAGCACGTGCTACGTCAGCGGCCGTCACCCGGGCGTGTTCACCGAGGACGATCTGGAGAGCGCGCGCTCGTTCAACAACTGGTACGAAGAGACCAAGCAGCTCGCCGAGGTGGAAGTGCGCCGGCGCATGTCGCGGATTCCGGTCACGGTGTACCGGCCGTCCGTCGTCGTCGGCGACAGCGCCACCGGCGTCACGCAGAAGTTCGACGGTCCGTATTTCGTGATGCAGTGGCTGATGCGGCAGCCGAAGATCGCGCTGCTGCCGGTGGTGGGTCGTCCGTCGCGGTACTACTTCAACGTCGTGCCGCGCGACTTCGTGATCGCGGCGATGACGTACCTGAGCGGATTGACCACCAACGCGGGCACGACGTACGCGTTAGCCGATCCGCGTCCGCTCACCGTCGACGAGACCATCCAGGTGATCGCGGAAGCCACCGGCCGCACCGTCTTGCGCGTGCCGCTTCCGAAGACGATCGCCAAGGGGGCGCTGGATTTCGTACCGGGCATGTATCGTCTGATGCGCATACCTTCCGCCGCCGTCGATTACTTCGTGCATCCCACTACGTACGACACCTCGCATGCGACCGCCGATCTCGCGGGTGCGGGCATCCGCGCGCCGGCCCTGCGCGATTACGCGCCGAACCTGGTCGCCTTTGCCCGTGCGCACCCGGAGATCGGCAGCGCGGCGATGGTGTGAGTCAGTTCATTTCGCGGCCACCATCACGGCCGCACCCTTCTGTTCCGGCTCGAGCACGCGCGCGAGCTGCGTGTCGTGGCCGTAGATGTCCTGGTAGAAATTCACTTCGCCGTTCTCGCGCGCGACCGCGGTGGCGTAGGTGATCACCACTTCGATCGGGCGCTGGATCTTCACGTACACGTCGTCGCGCTTGCCGTTGACGGCCGCTTCGATCTTCTCCTTCGACCACGACTCCTGTCCGCGCAGCACCCACTCCGCCAGCGCGACCGGGTCTTCGACGCGAATGCAGCCGTGGCTGAAGTCGCGGCGCGTGCGCGAGAAGAGCGCCTGCTGCGGCGTCGAGTGCAGGTAGACGTTGTTGTCGTTCGGGAAGAGGAACTTCATCAGGCCGAGCGCGTTGGAGGTGCCCGGCTTCTGGCGCACGCTCACCGAACCGCTGCGTACGCGGCGGATGGTCTCTTCGGTCACCGGGAGCACGCGGCCGGAGTCGTCGACCACTTCGTAGTTGTTGCGCGCCAGGTACGACGCATCGCGCGCCGCTTTCGGCGCGATCTCGCCGCTCTGGATGCTCGGCGGCACGTTCCAGTAGGGGCGGAAGACCACGTGTTTCACGTCGCCGTCGAACACCGGGGTCTTGTGGCCGGCGGCTTTTCCAACCACGACGCGCATGGTCAGCGTCTCGCCCGTCTCCGCATTGCGCGCGCGGAGCTGGAACTCGGGGATGTTCACGATGATGGTCGACGCGTCGGTCTCCGGCATCCAGCGCCAGCGCTCGATGGCCCACTCGATCTGCTTCACGCGCTCGGACGCGGAGACGTTGAGCTGCGCGAAGGTGGTCTTGCCAATCACGCCGTCGGCGTCGAGGCCGTGGCGCGCCTGGAAGTGCTTCACCGCGTCGACGATCGCGCCGTCGTAGACGTTGCCGGTCACGACCGCGTTCGCGTCGAGATCGCCAAGGCGGCGCAGGCGCGCGGCCATCTGCGGCAGCGCATCGTAAGTCTGGCCTTCAGTCAGCTTCGCAACCACCGGCAGCGGCACGTCGCTGGCGGATTCGGATTCGATGCGGCGATAGGCGGCGAGCGCCGCGATCAGACGGCGATAGTCGTCATGGCTCGGCTCGAGCGCGGCGAAGACCGCGGCCGGATTGCCGGACGAGGAGATCTGCGCGATCAGCAGCGGCGCATAGAACTTCTTCCCGGTCAGGTCGAAGTCGAAGCGCACCTCGCGCGGGTTCACGCGGCCGAGGCGAAGGTCGGAGGCGTACTGCAGGACCGCGCTGGTGAGGTCGACGTCGAAGCGCGCCTGGCCGGCGTCACTGCGAAGGTTGGCGATGCGCGACGTCCAGAGGCCGGCGCTGTAGTCGGCGGGATCGAGACCTTTGGTGGACGCGGATTCGAGCTGCGCGATGACGCTCGTCGCCTGCGCGGTCGGAGCTCCGCCGCGCGTCCAGAGCAGCGCGTAACCCGCGGGAGCGTAGACGTTGTGGAGGTCGGCCGGCGCGCCATCGACGAGCGAGCGCACCAGCTTCGCGGCCGGCGTGGCCGGGAGAACGTCGACCGTCTGGGCCGACAGGGAAACCGTGGCAAGGAGAACCAGGAAAAGCGCGAACCGTTTCATGCCCCTCAAGGTAAGAACCGTTTGCGGCATAAATGTGGCGCAACCCGAGAGAGATTCAGGGGCTTTGGCGGCGCGAAGTGACCGCGCTCACGAGAGAGGGAGGAGGACGTGACTCAGATCACGGCTTAACTCGATCACCGTAATCTCCCCACCCACCGCCAGTCGCGACGGCGGTCCCCAGTAGCCGGTGCCGCGGTTCACGTAGAGCCACAGCCGGCCGACGCGGTGCAGGCCGGCGACGATGGGTTGGAACTTCTTGATCACGAGATTGAACGGGAAGAACTGGCCGCCGTGGGTGTGGCCGGAGAGTTGGAGGTCGGCGCCGAGCTCGTTCGCGGCGCCGGCGGTTTGCGGGCGGTGGGAGAGGAGGATCTTCACCGATGGCGCCGGCGCGCCGGCGAGCGCGCGCACGGGATCCTGTTTGTGCGAGTCGCGGCCGACAGGATCGGTCACACCGGCGAAGACGATCTGGCGGCCGTTGCGCGTGATGACGCGGTGCTCGTTCTTCAGGAATTCGAGGCCGAGCGACTGCAGCGCGGGACACCATTCGTCCGCGCGCCAGTAATACTCGTGATTGCCGGTCACGTAGAAGATGCCGTCGCGCGCGCGGAGCTCGCGCAGCGGCTCGACTTCATCGCGAAGCTCGGCCAGCGGGCCGTCGACGAAGTCGCCGGTGATCGCGATCGCGTCGGCATCGAGCGCGTTCGTCCGCTCGACCAGCGACTGCACAAAGTGGCGGCGGATGGTCGGGCCGACGTGCACGTCGCTCCATTGCACGATGCGGTAACCATCGAGCTCCGGCGGCAGGCCGTCGATCGGCACGGTCACGCGGCGGATGCGCGGGCAGCGCGCCTGCGCCCAGCCGACGATCGAGAGCGCCGCTGCCGTGACGAGGATGGCCAGACTCAGCGCGCGAGCATCGAGCATCGGCCAGCTCTGGCCCAGCGCCAGCTCCGCGAGGAGATACACGCCGCGCGCGATGTCGCCGAGAAGCACGAGAACGAGCAGGGAAGAGAAGAGCGCCAGCGTGGCGTACCCGCTCCAGTGTCCGCGCCGCACGAGAAACGGCAGCAGCGGGAGCAGCGCCAGCACGAGCAGGATCGTCCACGCGCCGGCCGGCGCGATGCCTGCCGCCGCGGCGCCGGCGAGCACGGGCCGTCCCGCGTATGCGAACAAGCCGAGCCACACCAGAGCCATGGCGGCGATGCGGGAGCTGGAGGCGAGTGCGAGGGCGCGAGGCGATTTGCGCATGTGGGGAGTGGAAACAAGTGCGCCTGCGCGCACGTTCCCTGTCGAGGTCATGCGCTCCATCACGATGCCGCTCGCACTGCTCTGCGCCCTCACCGCGCACGCCGTCACGTACGTCGTGCCGGCCGATCGCGAGATGATCCAGCAGTCCGACGACGTCGTGATCGCCACCGGCGTCACCTCCGTCGTCGAGCGGACGGCCCGCGGCGGCATCGTCACGCGTTCGACGCTGCGGATCGAGCGGGTCCTGAAGGGTCATCGCGCGGCCGGCGATCATCTCGTGCTCACCGAGCGCGGCGGCATCCTCGGCGATTCCGTGCAACTCATCCCCGGCACGCCGCGCTATCAGTCCGGCCAGCGCTATCTCGTCTTCACCGAAACGAATGCCGATGGCGAGCCGGTGACGTTCGGGTTAGGGCTCGGCCAGTTCTCATTCGAGAACGAGCTCGCGCTGCGCACCGGCATCGAAGGATTCGATGCGAATCTCGATCGCCACATCGAGCAGGCGCGCGATGCGGCGGGTTTCATCGAGTACATCCGCGGCATCGTGGCGCAGGACATCGATCCCGAGCCGCGCTACTTCGTCGCCGCACCCGCAACGCGAACGGCCGTTGCTGCCGAGGCCACGCGGGGGTCGTACCTGTTGACGGATCAGGGACGGCCCTTTCGATGGTCGGCGCCTAACGCGACGTTCGTGAAGAGCGGCACGCCGGTCGGTGCGGATGGCAACGCCTCCGTCGCGCTGGCGTTCGCGCAGTGGAACGGAACGGAGTCCAACATCGACTACCGCGACGGCGGAGCCGATCCGCTCGCGCAGGGCGGCCTGGACGACAGCGACGGCAAGAACGCGGTCCTGTTCAACGATCCAAAGGGTGTGGTGGGCAACAACATCGCGGGCATTGGCGGCATCACCGCCGGCGGCGCGCCGTACGAAGTCGACGACGAGATCTTCTGGGACATGTTCGAAGTCGACGTAGTGATGAACGACGGCTTCTTTCCGCAGAACTGCTACGACACGGTGCTGGTCCACGAGATCGGCCACACGCTCGGATTCCGCCATTCCAACCAGAACGGCACCAGCGACGGGTCGTGCGTGGCGCCGAACGTCTGCACGATCGATGCGATCATGAACGCCACCGTGGCCTGCGGATGGAATGGCATCCTCAAGGAGTACGACCGCACCGCCGCGGCGGCCGTGTACGGCGACGGCGTGGTCTGCACGGCGCCGGCGATCGCCGAGCAGCCGGCTTCCGTGATGATCCGCGCGGGCGCGCGCGCCTTGCTCGGCGTCGGCGCGACCGGCACGTCGCCGCTGCAGTATCAGTGGTACCAGGGAGTGAAGGGCGACACGAACGATCCGGTGGCGAGCACGCCCGGCTTTCGCTCGCCGCCTCTCTTCGCGGCGACGTCGTACTGGGTGCACGTGTCAAACGCCTGTGGCAGCGCCGACAGTGAGGCCGCGCTCGTCACGCTGTTCCCGAATCGCCGTCGCGCCGTCGCGCATCCGTGATCCGAGTCACAGCGCGTGACAAGCGGCGCCGCCTCGGGTAATTTCGTTGCCATCATTCAGCAGAACGCGGTTTGGTCCACCGCGGGAGAGAGCTCACGTGAAAAAACAATTCCTCGTAGCGCTGTGCGTATTGGCATTCGCCGGCCGGATGTTCGCAACGACGTTCATCGTTCCCGACGACGCGGAACTGGTGCAGAAATCGGAGGCGATCGTCACGGGCGTGGTCGTGTCCGCGAAAGCCGTGGAAGTCGAAGATGAGGGATATGTCGAGACGCGGTACGAGATCGCGCTCGATCGCGTGCTGAAGGGACCGTTCCGGCCGCGCACGAGGATCACCATCGCGTCGCCGGGCGGCGCGAGCAATGGGCGTTACACGGTGGTCCATTCTTCGGCACATTTTCAGATCGGCGATGAAGTGCTGCTGTTCCTGACGCCGCATCGCGGAGGATGGACCACCACAGACATGACCCTCGGCAAGTTCCGGTTCGCGGTCACCAGCGGCGGCCACGGCGTGGCGGTGCGCGATGCGGAAGACATCGTGGGATGGGATCGCAGGGGGAACGTGCATCGAGAGAAGATCCGCCGCGACGCCGAGTTTCTGCAGTTCATCGAGGAAACCGTGGCGGGAAGCACGCCGATGAGTCGGGATTATGAGGCGGATCCGAATGACGTGCTCGCGCCGCCGGCTTCCGCGCCGCCTGCGCGCCGTTTGCCGATCACCGAGCTCTTTCCTGCGCCGGCGCACACATACTCCGTGAGCCTTTACGGTTGCGATAGTGGCACGGTCACGCGTTATCCAGGCAGGTGGACGACCGCTGAAATGTCCGTGGGTGTGTCGTTCTTCAAGAACTCCGCGCAGAACGCGTCGGGACTCGGTGACGGAGGGGTGAGCATCATCCAGAATGCGCTCGGCGCGTGGACGAACGACTGCGGGTCCGCGGTGAACATTCCGTATGGCGGTACGTCGGCGAATCTGAGGAACGGGAACGACGGCGTCAATGTGATCGTGTTCAACGACCCGGGAAATCACATCGCGGGCTCGTGGACCGGCTCTGGTGTCGTGGCGACCTGCTTCTCGGCTGCAATGAATGCCGAGACGTTCGACGGAACTACATTCGTTAACTTCACGGACAGCGACGTCGTCTTCCAGAACGGTTACGCAGGTACCGAGGCGTCGATCGAAGAAGCCATGACGCATGAGATCGGCCATGGAATCGGCTTTCGGCACGCGGACAAGCACTACCTGACCTCGTGTTCCGCGCCGGCGGACTGCGATCCCCTCACGTGCAGCGCCGAAAGCGCGTGCGACTCGAACGTCGAGGACTGCGCGGCCGGCGCCGCGATCATGACCGCCTCGGTCAGTTCGGGGATCAATTACACCCTGCAGACCTGGGACATCGCCGCCGCGGACGCGCTGTATCCCGGCACCTGCATCGTGGTGACGGCGCCGACGAACGTCGTGGCCACCGCCACCTCGACGTCCAACGTGAACGTCACCTGGACGGCTGTCGACGGCGCGCTCTCGTACAACGTCTATCGTTCCGCGGACGGCGTGACGTACGTGCTGGCCGGTTCGGCGAGCACGCCCACCTTCAATGACGCGGGACGCTCCGCGAATACGGCGTATCTCTACAAAGTGCGTGCGGTGAACGGCGGCGAGTCGACGGACAGCAACATCGATCTGGCCACGACGGTGATCTTCACGGACGATCCGCTGGTCGCCGGGACGACCGCCATCAAGGCGGCGCACGTGAGTGAGCTGCGCACCGCGATCGATGCCGTGCGGGCGCTGGCCGCGCTCGGCGCCGGGTCGTACACCGATCCCATCATCACGGCGGGCTCGACCGCGGTGAAAGCGGTGCACGTGACCGAGCTGCGGACGGCCATCGATGCCGCGCGCTCCGCGCTGGCGCTGTCGGCGCTCAGCTACGCCGACCCGATCAGCGCGGGCACGACGGCGGTGAAGGCGTCGCATCTGACGGAATTGCGCAATGGTGTGAAATAGCGGGCTCACCGTGAGCCCGCTCACGGGCGTGGCGAATCTGTGTGGGTACCTTGTTGGGCAACGTTGTCTAACGTCCAACCAAGGGAGCCCCATTGAAACGTCTCTTCCTCCGCGTGGTCGTGGCGGGATTCTTCGCAGCGTCGTTCACCGCCTTTTCGTTCGCCGGTCCGGCGAAGGAGCTCGATCGCAATCTCGGCCGCGTGCTTGCGGCGATGCAGAGCGACGGCAAGGCCACGCTCCGCGATGTCCCGCTCGGGCGTGAGTCGCTCGACGTCCTCGAGATCGAGCCGATGCAGGTCTGGGCGAAGGACGCGAAGATCCTCGCGTACGGTCCGACCGGTGAGGCGACCCGGATCGCTCCGCCGGATGTGAAGTACTTCAAGGGGCGGGTGAAGGGCGAAGACGAGTCCGCGGTGTTCTTTTCGCGCTCGGCGAACGGCACGGTGCGAGGCCTGGTTTTGATCGGCGATCGGCATTGGGTCATCGGCACGGGCGTGCGCGCGGGCGTTCGTCCCGTCGCGGACGTGCGGCGCGAGTACGAGCTTCCGGCCGATCCGGCCGCACCACTGCTGATCAGCGAAATCGACGAGATCGATGACGCGCTCGATCCGGCCAGCTCGTGGAAATGCGAAGTGGGCACGCACGCCCCAGACACTCCGGTCGTGGATCATTCGAATCTGCGTGCCGAGGCGATGGGAAAGCTGCCGGCCACCGAGGCGGGAAACGTTTCGGGTGCGACGTACCAGTTACGGCTCGCGATCGAGACGGATGACGAGTTGTGCGCGGCGTTCGGCAACAACACCACCAGCATCAATACGTACATCGGCGATCTGATCGCCAAAGCATCGATCGTGTATCAGCGCGATGTGAACACGACGCTCACCCTCGGGCAGGTGAACCTGCGCACCGGCGGGCCGGGCACCGATCCATGGACCACCACCACCGCTTCGACGACCGGCGTCGCGCTGGCGGAGTTTGGGGCGTACTGGCACAACAACTATCCGCAGGCGTCGTTCCCGCGCTCGTCGGCGGTATTTCTGAGCGGCAAGGCGTTCTTCGGCGGCGTCGCCTGGTTGGACGTGCTGTGTGACAGCGATTTTTATTGCGGCGACAACGGCGCGAGTTGCGGCAGCGCGACGTATGCGGGCAGCTACGCCGGCGGCTATGCGTTCAATGGCTCGCTCAGCACGGTCACGACGACCGTTCCCGACCCGACGCTCACCGTCAACGGCGTGCAGTACGGACTGCCCACCGGCTCGAGCTTCTGGATTCTGCTCGAGGTCATGCACGAGCTCGGGCATAACGTGGCCAGTCCGCATTCCAGTTGCGTCGCGCTGACCGAGCCCGAGAAGGCGACCTACGGCGTGACGCGCGACTTCGTCGACATCTGCCTTAGCGGCGGAACCGGCTGCTACAGCGGTTCGACGTCGGCCCCTGCCGAAAAGGGGACGATCATGAGCTACTGCCACAACATCATCTCAGGCGGATTCCGGCAGAGCCGTTATCTCTTCGGCAAGGCGGGCGAGGCGAGCGAGAAGATGCTCCCGATCTTCAGGACCGGTCTCGAGGGCTGCACGCCCAATCCGGCCATCACCGTGCAGACGCAGCCGGTCTCATGCGCCGCCGGGCGTACCGCATCGGTGGCGTCATGCTCGGGATGCACGTATGCGTGGCAGATCGAAGGCGGCACGATCACGGGCTCGACCACGACCTCCGCGATCACGTACACGCCAACGGAAGCGAACGTGACGCTCACGGTGACGGTCGTCGCCGCGCGCGGGTGCGGCATCACCGCCTCGCGAACGGTGACGTCATCCTGCGCGGGCGTGCTGTCGCCGGCGAACGTCGTCGCCACCGCGACCAGCACCTCCAACGTGAACATCTCCTGGACCGCCTCCGCGGGCGCGACGTCGTACAACGTTTATCGGTCCACCGATGGAGACATGTACGGATTGGCCGGCTCGACCGCCGCGCTGACGTTCAACGATGGCGGACGCTCCGCGAATACGGCCTATCTCTACAAGGTGCGCGCCGTGAACGGCGGCGAATCGGTCGACAGCAACATCGATCTCGCGACGACGGTGATCTTCACCGACGATCCGCTGGTGCCGGGAACGACGGTCGTGCAGGCCGCGCACATCACGCAACTGCGCACCGCGGTCAACGCGGTCCGTACGCTGGCATCCCTCGGCGCGGGCACCTATACGGACGCGACCCTGGCGGCGGGGGTGACGCCGTTGAAGGCGGCGCACGTGAACGACCTGCGCACGGCCATCAATGCCGCGCGATCGGCGCTGTCGCTCACCGCGCTCAGCTATGGCGAGAGCATCACGGCGTCGGTGACGCCGGTGAACGCCTCGCATCTGACCGAGCTCCGCAATGGCGTGAAGTAGGGCGTGAAGTAGGGCGTGAAGCCGCGCGACTGAAACCATCGCGCTCCTCCGGCATCGAATATTCGAACCGGCTCGAATCGTTTGAGTCGTTCGGATAATCGAGGAGGAACGCGGTGGTTCGATCCAAGTTGCAGTATCTCCCTGCAGTACTCGTTTTCCTGTTTGGCTGCGCGCAGTCGCAGTCCGCCCCGCCTCCCTCAATGATGAGCTCCGCGAGCGAATCCAAAGGAGGATCGATGTCGCAGCAGTACACCAAACCGGCCGATGAAGAGCTCCGCAAAAAGCTGACGCCGCTGCAGTACGACGTCACGCAGAAAGACGCGACGGAGCCGCCGTTCCGCAACGAATACTGGGACAACCATGAGCCCGGCATCTACGTCGACGTGGTGAGCGGCGAGCCTCTGTTCTCGTCTCTCGACAAGTTCGAGTCCGGCACCGGCTGGCCGAGCTTCACCAAGCCGCTCGATCCGGAGAACGTGAAGACGAAGACCGATCGCAAGTTCTTCATGGTCCGCAACGAAGTCCGTTCCGCGCACGGCGACTCGCACCTCGGGCACGTGTTCGATGACGGTCCGGCGCCGACCGGCCTGCGCTATTGCATGAACTCCGCGTCGATGCGCTTCGTGCCGCTGGCGCGTCTCGAGGCCGAGGGCTACGGGCAATACAAGAAACTGTTCGAGAAAGCGCCGGCGCCGGACGCATCGACGCTGAAGACCGCCACGCTCGCGGGCGGCTGCTTCTGGGGCGTCGAGGAGTTGATCCGCAAGATGCCCGGCGTGGTGGACACGGAAGTCGGCTATACGGGCGGCAAAGTCGCGAACGCGACGTACGAGAATCACGAAGGGCATGCCGAGGCCATCAAGATCACGTACGACCCGGCGCAGATCTCGTACGAGAAGATCCTGGAGTTCTTCTTCACCATCCACGATCCGACCACGCTGAACCGGCAGGGCAATGACGTCGGAACGTCGTACCGCTCCGCCATCTTCGTGCACGACGACGAGCAGCGCCAGATCGCCGAGCGCGTGAAGGCGAAGGTCGACCAGTCGGGCGCGTGGAAGCGTCCGGTGGTGACGGAGATCGTTCCGGCGAAGGAGTTCTGGACCGCCGAGGCGTATCACCAGGACTACCTGCAGAAAAACCCGAACGGCTACACGTGCCACTACGTGCGGCCGATCAAGTTCGAGTAATTACCTCGCCGGCACCACGCCGACGATCCGCACCGGCCCTCCCGACCCGCCGGCAATCTTCATCGGCAGCGCGATGATGAAGGCGCCGCGGGCCGGGAGGCGTTCGAGATTGGCGACGTTCTCCAGGCCGGGAACATCCGCGCCGTTGGCGATGCGGTGCACGATGAAGTCCTTCGATTGCCCGTAGTCGATGCTGGCCGTGTCGACTCCGATCGCGGCGACGCGGCGCTCTTCGACCAGCAATCGCGCCGCGTCTTCGCCATACGACGGGAAGTGCAGGTTGTCGGTCTTCCCCGGCGTGTCGTCGCCGAAGTAGCTCTTGCGATCCGGCCACCGGTTTCCCCAGCCCGTGCGCAGCAAGACGATCGTGCCGGGCCGAATCGCGCCGTGTCGTGATTCCCACGCGCGAACGTCGTCCGCGGTGAGGAGGTAGTCCGCGTTCGCGGCGGCGCGATCGGCGACGTCGATCACCACCGCCGGCGCCATCAGGCGTTCCAGCGGGATGCGATCGACGGTGGTCTTTCCTTCCGCGAAGTGGATCGGAGCGTCGAGATGCGTGCCGCCATGCTCCGGCGTGCAGATCGCGTACGACGAATAGAACCAGCCGCCGGGAGTCGGTCCGTACGCGAGCTTCTTCAGCTCGAATGCGGACGGCGATGTCGGCCAGTACAGCGTCTTCTCGTCATATGGCCAGGTGAGATCGATCAGCTCGGCGTGCGTGAGATCGAGCGGCGGATGGGTGGTCGTGCAGGCGAAGAGAACCAGGCACGCGAGAAGGATCAGCGCTTGTCGCATGCGGGGATTCTCGTACAATTTTCGCTCATGAATCAGCAGAAGATCATCTGGGGTGCGCTCTTCTTCAGTACGTTCATTTATGTGGGCATCGCGTACTCGCTCGCGCCGGACCCGGAGCTGACGTTCAGCGAGTCGGTGGGGCAGAGCATGGCGCTGGCCGCGTACGGCGTGGCCTTCGCGGCGTTCATCATGGCCATGGTGATCCCGAGCCTGCTCGTCAGCACGCCGCAGCGGGTGAGGATGATCGTGGCGATGGCGATGTTCGAGTCGTGCGCGATCGCCGGACTGGTCGCCGCGATGCTGCTGAAGGATTGGCGTCTGATCGTGCCGGCGTGGATCGCGTCGCTGGTCGGCTTCATGCGCGAGTTCCCGCGCGACGAAGTCAGGGCGCCGGCGTAAAGAGCAACAGGTCGCGGCTGAGCGTCACGTTCATCGGCTGCAGCGCTTCGAGTTTCTCGCGCTCGCGCGCGCGCAGTCCGCGATAGGACGAGGACATGACGTCGAGCATGTCCTCGCGCTCCAGCGGCGCGACGTGCGCGATGCGTTCGTGACGCGCGAGCGTGAACAGCGGCGCGAAGGCGGCGATGGTGCGCTCGACGCGATCGCGTTCGACCCGCTCGCCGAGGACCGCGGCGCGCAGCTCGATGAGATCGTCGGCGCCCGGGATGGCGATCAGCAGCGTACCGCCGGATGCGAGCACGCGGCGGAACTCCTCCGGGTTCATGCGCGCGGTGATCGAGGCGACGGCGCGAAACGAACCGTCCGCGTAGGGCAGGAAGCGATCGGCGTTCGCGACCACCCAGGAACAATCGCGATAGCGCCGCGCCGCCAGCTCGATGGCCGGAACGGAGATGTCGGTGCCGTGCGCATCGACGCGGTACGCGCGGCGGAACGCGGCCAGATGGTGCCCCTCGCCGCAACCGGCATCGAGCAGCGCATCTCCTTCGCGCAACGGCAGCGCGCGCACGATCCGTTCGACCAGCGGCGCCGCGTGCCCCCGTTCCAGAAACCGCCGCCGCGCAGCGACTGCCTCAGGAGTATCGCCCGGCGTCTTCGATCGCTTGTCCTGCGGCTGCAGCAGATTCACATACCCGCTGCGCGCGAGGTCGAAGGCATGTCCGTTCGCACAGACGTAGCGGCGGTCTTCGAGCGTGAGCGGCGCGCGGCAATCGCGGACGGTGCAGAGGAGCATGGAACGAGTCTCAAAGTCGCAAAGTCTCAAAGTCGCAAAGAGCGCGGGAACAACTCCTTTGAGACTTTGCGACTTTGCGACTTCTAGATCCCCCTCACTCCGCGCCCTGGAATCGGAACCGCGTCACCTCGCTCTCGAACTCGTTTCCGCTGCGCACGAGGTTCTGCACGGTGGCGTTGAACTCGCGGGCGATGGCGTCGTTCTTCTGGGCGATGTCGAGCATGACGCGGGAGGCGTCGGCGATGCGGTCCGTTTCCTGGAGCTGGCGTTCGAGCAGGTCGCGCATGGCGCGCGCGTCGTCGGCGATCTTCTCCAGCGCGACCGTGATGCCCTTGCCCGCCAGCGACTGTTCCTCGGTCGCATTCTTGACCTGCGCGGCGATGTCGCGCACGCGTTCCGACTCCTGCGCCATCAGCTGCGTGCCGCGCGCCTGTTCGCGCGTGGCGCGGTTGATCTCCGCGATGTGGTCGGACATGCGCGAGGTCACTTCGTGCAGGCGGCGGCTGGCGGTGGACTGTTCGCCGAGCGCGCGGGAGATGCGCGTGGCCATGTCGAACGAGCGCGTGGCGCTGTCGACGATCTTCCCGAGCGACTGCGCCGCCTCCTCGGCGAGCTTCACGTTGTCGGTCACGCGGGCCACGCCTTCGTGCATCTTCTGCACGGCCTGCCGCGATCCGCTCTGCACCGCCTTGATGATCGTGCCGATCTCTTTCGTCGAGCCGCGCGTGCGTTCGGCGAGCTCGCGGATCTCGTCGGCGACCACCGTGAATCCCGCGCCCTGTTCGCCTGCCTGCGCGGCGATGATCGCGGCATTGAGCGAGAGCAGGTTGGTGCGGTTGGCCACTTCCTCGATCACGTTCAGGATCTGGCTGATCTGCCCGACGCTGCGCTGCAGTTCGTCGATCGTGCGCGCGGTGCTCATGGTCAGCTCGTGCGTCGAGTTGATCCCTTCGACGGTACGGTTCACCGCCGCGCCGCCCGCGCTGGCGTCCTCGCGCACCTGCTGCGCGAGCTGCGCCGTCGACTCGGAGCTCGAAAGCAGCTCGCCGACCGTGGAGTCCATCTCCGAGACGAACGACAGCACTTCCTCGCCGATGCCGGCCAGCACTTCGGTGCGTTTCGACATCTCGTTCATCGACGCGTTCATCTCCGTGGTCGAGGACGAAGTCTTCTCGACCGACTGGAAGAGCACGTCCATGCTGCGCGCGACTTCCTCCGCCGAGGCTTGCAGCTCGAGCGCGCGCGCGGAGGCGTCCTGCGTGAGGTCGCTGACCGTGTCCGCGGCGCCGAGGACGCTGCCGATGCCGCCGCGGACGTTCTCCAGCGCGAGCGAAGAGCTCTGCGTGAGATTGGTCTGGTCCTGCGAGCGCGAGAGCAGCATTTCCGTGCCGCCGGTGATCACGCGCACGCCGTCGGTGATGGTCGAGCCGCTGCCGCCCACGCGCCCGAGGAGCCGGCGCAGGTTGGAGCGCGTCTCGCCGAAACTGTCGGCGAGCTGGCCCACTTCGTCATCCGCGAAGACCTTCGGCGCGACGTCGAAGTTGCCTTCCGCCATCTCGCGCGACAGCTCGCGCAGCTGGCGCAGCGGACGCGTGACGTCGCGCGACAGCACCACCGTGGCGGCGCTGAACACGGCCGTGGTCAGCAGCGCCACGATGAGCGTGTAGAACGTGATCTGGAAGGGGATGTTCTTGTACGGCGTCCACGGAATGGCCAGCACCAGAATCGAGCCGTCTTTCAGTTTGGCGAAACGGCTCACGTGCGGACCGATGAACGCCAGGCTGTTCCCGGTGCCGAGCCGGCGGATGGCCGCGACTTCACTCGCCTCGAGCGGATCGCCCTGTTTCGTCTTGACCACCTGACCCTGCGGATCGATGCGGTGCAGCGAGTACTCCGCCGGGATGTAGAAGCGCAGCGTTTCCAGCGCGGCCTCGTCGACCTGCGCGAGGATGTTCGCGTTCGCGAACACACGTGCGAAGCGGTCGTCGGCGGACGTGATGGCCAGGCTCTCCAGAGTCGTCGAGACGCGCGAGGAGATCAGCAGGATCAGCGCGGCCATGGAGATGGTGAGCGAGCCGATGAACACGATGGCGATCTTCTTGCCGAGGGAGAGCTCGCGTCCCGTGTAGTGCGCGCGCAGGCCCGCGTCGCCCGCGGCTTCGGTCAGCAGATGCTTGCCCATGGCGTAGCCCCACACCACGGACACGAATGCGGAGATCAGCGCGGCCACGACAAAGTACGCCACGCCGAGGGCCGAGCGCATGAACAGCGTCGCGGCGATGACCGCGAAGAGCACGCCGCCGGCCACCCACAACATCACCGAGAGCGATTTGGTGCGGTCGAGGCAATCCGACATCGCGCGCGAGGGATCGCTCTTGTTCTCGAGGGCCGCCTCGACTTCGCGCGCATGCGGTCCGATCGCGTACGCGAAGAACGCGCAGCCGCCGGCGTACGTGATCGCGAGCAGCCCCGTCAGTCCCCACGCGCCGCGCGTGGTCAGCTGCACCACCTGCGACAGGAACAACAGCGCGGGAGGGATGCTGAGGAACAGCGGCGGGACGAGCAGCCACAGCAGATATCGGCGTGTGAAGGACATGGGACGCGGCGATTATAGATCTCGCCGTCATCCCGGGCGCGAGTCGACGGATCCGGACGGCCGGCGCTACTTCAGCCCTTCCCGTAATTGCTGCCAATGCACCGCGCGGACCTTCGTCGTTCCCGGCGTGATCGTTGGATCGCTGAACGACGTCGCCATCCCGAACGCGGAGCGTGCCTGCGTAATGGCGGTGCGCAGGCTGTTCAGGTGTGCGGCGGAGATGAGTCCCGCAGGTGGGGAAAACGTCGTTGCCGCGAGACCGGTCGCAACGCGCAGCGCGTTGACCGCGCTCTGCAGCTCCGAGACGTCTGTCGCTTTGATGAGGGTCGACGCAGCGGCACTCGAGCTGAACTGGACCATGCTCGCGAAGTCGCGTGGACCGGCGGACGTGATGGCGCCGGTGGTCGTGTTTTTCGCCGCCGCGGCGAAGACGACCACCTTCGTTCCGCTCGGCGGATGGTGGTTGATGGTCGTCGTATGGGTGCTGTTGATGAGGACCAGTGGCGATCCGTCGATGCTGCGGTAGATGTCGTAGTGCGTCGCGCCGGCGATGGGTGAGATCGACACGACGACTTCGTACGGGGAGATCGCGGTGGCGACGACGATGGGCGGTGTCGCCATCTTGGCGTAATGCGACGTGGCGTACGAGAAACCGGACGACGCTCCGTATTTCGCATCGCCCGCGTAAGTTGCCATGCAGGTCCCGTCTCCCCACGGCATGGGTGCGGAAAGGACGGCCTGTGCGTTCGAGATGGTCGCGCTGCCGAGCGTCTGCCCGAAACAGAGGAAAGTGACGGAGCCGGTTACGTCGGAGTGATTCGGAAACGCGGCCGTCATCGTCACCTGCTGGTTGTATGTGTACGGACTGAGTCCCGAAAGCGACAGCGTCATCACCGGCGTCGGTTTCTTGATGGTGATCGTGCGCGGGCTCGAGACCGACGGCAGGTAGTTGCCGTCTCCTTCGTAGTGCGCGGTCAGCGTGTGTGTGCCGAGCGGGAAAATCGCGGCATCGTTGATGGCGAACGTTCCGCCACCGTTGGTGAGCGTCTTGAGGACAGTCTCGCCTTTCTTCACCACGACCGTTCCGGTCGGCGCTGTTGCACCGCCACGCGCAAACGCAGAGATGATCACCGACTGGCCGGCGTCATACGCAGACTTGCTCGTCGTGATCGTCGTCGCTGACGTTCCGCGTGTCCCGGTGATCGTCAAAGACGAAGAGGAGGAAGGAAGAAGGAACGTGTCGCCGGAGAAGGACGAACCATAGGTCGTCGAGCCGTCGACCGGCGGTGCCGGGATCCACCATTTCGCAGTCCCGTCGGATCCAAGGAACGAAAGCGCGAACGGCGCCTCCTGCGGCTTGCTGAAGAACACGACGCCGCGCGCTCGTGCGATGGTCGAAGAGGGGACAGGCCTCGCGATGAGCTGACCGTACGATCCGAACGGCCGCGGATTGAGCGGAGTGGTCAGCTCCAGTTGCGATGCCAGGGCTGGTTCGGGCGCGACTCCCGCGCGCGCGATGGTGACCCACCTTCCGAGCGTCCAGACGTCCGCCGCGCCGTTGCCGTCGAAGTCCGCGACCGAGATGATCGAGCCCATCGCAGTCTTCTCCGCGCCGCCGTCGAACGCTCCCGTTCCGGTGCCGAAGAGAATCCCGTGCGACGAGGCGAGATCCATCCTGCCGTCGCCATCGAAGTCCGCCCCGTCGGTCACACCTGCGTCGATCCCAAAAGGAGCGTCGGCGTAGGTGCCGTTTCCCGCACCGAGCGCAATGCCGTAGCCGGCGAGATCGGCGAAACCGTCGCCGTTCAGATCGGCCACGGCCAGCGAGTGGTACCACTGGCGGAGGGTGGGCGCGGCAAAGGTTCCGCCGCCCGTATTGATGTAGGTGAAAAGGTCGTTCCCGAGGAGAACGATGAGATCCGGTTTGCCGTCGTCGTTCACTTCGGCGACGCGGGTCGTGGCCGGCCAGGTATCGATGGCGGTTGCGATCGGCGCGCCGAATGCGCCGTTGCCGAGGCCGGGAAGAAGCAGTCCGGACTCATCGAAGATGTCGTTTTTGCCATCGCCGGTGTAGTCGACGATCGGCAGCAGGCGGATGTGGTTCCCGATGATTTTGTCGGTCAGCTGAACCGGACCGGCGATGAAGGTGCCATTCGTCTGAGAAAAAAAGACGCTCAGCTTTGCCTCTTCACCGGCGGGCTCCCACAGCACCACGTCGATCCGTCCGTCGCCGTTGAGATCTCCAGCGTCATGCATCGAGCCGTAGGAACTGTTTGGCAAATCGGTCAGCACCGGTGCTGAGAACGTGCCTTCGCCGGCGCCGAACAACACTGCCAGCTCGTGTTCGTTATAGGTGGTGGCGATGATGTCCATCTTCGAGTCGCCGTTCACGTCGGAGATGAATGTGCCCCATCCGCCCATCCCGATGTGTGCGTACAGATCGAACGCAATGTCGGCATGAAGAGTCCGGTCGCCTTTGCCACGTACGGTCCAGAAGTAGCCGCCCGTGTTGAAGGTGATCCCGGCGACATCGGTCTTGCAGTCACCGTCGAAGTCCGCGGCCGCCAGTCCATGCGTCGACTCGCCGAGCCCGAACGAACGCGGCGTGCGGAACGCCGTGCCGTCGTGCGAGACCACCGTCACTCCGCCGCCACCTCGGACACCGACGATGACGTCGGCGCGTCCGTCTCCATCCATTGCGGCGACGGTGACTGTGTTTTGGTCGTCGCCGTCGACGTTCGGCAGTTCCGTCGGGGTCAGGCCCCGCGTCGATTTGCCGAAGTAGATCAGCACCCCGATCCAACTCGTGATCAGGTCGGAGATCCCGTCGCCGTTGACGTCGCCCGCGGCGACGGCGTACGTGGCGCCGCTGTCGTTGAGCCTCTCGATCGTGAAGGACGTGCCGCTGTTCCAGGCGATGAACGACCCGCTGGCGATGTCGAGGTGTCCGTCATCATCGAAATCGCCTGCCGCCAGATCGCCGATCTGGTAGATCGGGAGCGCGGTGGATGTCGACGTCGGAAATCCACCGCTGCCGTTGCCGGCGAAGACCACGATCTGGTCGTAAACCCCCGAAACGATGGCCAGGTCCGTGAGGTTGTCGCCGGTGAAATCGCCCGCGATGACTTCAGTCGCGGTGACGCTCGACGGCAGTTCGACGGGAGCGCTGAACGTGCCGTTCGCGGCACTCAGCATCACCGCGATCGCGCCGTCGTAACTCCACAGATAGAGATCGGGCCGGTTGTCGCCATTGAAGTGCGCCAGCCCCTGCGGGACGAAGCCGGTCACGGTGGTGACGATCTCCGGACCGAACGCTCCGTTGCCTTGGCCGGGGGTGACGCGCAGCTCGACGATGGTCGACTCCATCCGGTCGGCGATCAGTACGTCGCTCTTCCCGTCGCCGGTGAAATCACCTGCAAACACGGACTCGAACGGCGTGGCGTCGCCGGCGTTGAAACGCGCCGGCACCTGGAGCGTGCGGGCTCCGCCGTACACAGCGAGGGTAGACGCGGCGACGCCGCAGAGGAGGAGGCATTTGAGGGAGCGCATCGGACCGCCGGCATTGTACGCACGCCGGCTGCATTTTCGAAGTTATTGTTGGTTGAGTGCCGACGGACGGCGGTCGCCTCGTGCTACCCTTCGCGCACACAAAATGGTCTGGTGGATCTGGGTCCTGATCGGGTTTGCGATTCTGGCGCTCGAGCTGACGGCGGCGACGTTGCACGTCGGCTTTTTCGCGGTGGGCGCGCTGGTAGTGGGCATCCTGGTGGCGGCCGGCGTCGAGCTGCCGCTGTGGGGTCAGCTGGTCATCTTCACCGGCACGTCGTTGCTCGCGTTCTTCTTCCTGAGGCCGCTGCTCGTCAAGAAATTGAAGCTCGACCAGAAGAAAGTCGTCGATTCGCTGGTTGGGGAACAGGCCATGGCGCTCGAGGACATCGACGTCGGCGGCAACGGGCGGGCGGAGATGCGAGGTACCACCTGGAGCGCGCGCAACGTCGGCGAGACGGCACTCCTTCGTGGACAGCGGTGCACCGTCGCGGGAGTGGATGGGCTGGTCATCCACTTGCGCGCTTCCTAACCAACTCCAACCAGTGCGAGGAAACAGTCATGGGTAATCCGGGAACTCTCATCGTTGCAGTCGTTCTCGCGGTCTTCGCGATGATCATCATTTCGAAGATCGTCCGCGTCGTTCCGCAACAGCAGGCCTGGGTCGTGGAACGCCTCGGCAAGTACTCCGGCACGCTCGATGCCGGCCTGCACATCCTGATGCCCTTCCTGGACGTGGTGCGCTACAAGCACTCGCTCAAGGAGATCGCGCTGGACGTGCCCGAACAGGTCTGCATCACGAAGGACAACGTGCAGGTCGGCGTCGACGGCGTGCTGTACTTCAAGATCCTCAACCCCGAGCGCGCGTCGTACGGCATCTCCGATTACTCCTGGGCCATCCAGCAGCTGGCGCAGACGAACCTCCGCAGCGAGATCGGCAAGATCGATCTCGACCGCACGTTCGAGGAGCGCACCAACATCAACCGCGAAGTGGTCGCCGAGGTGGACAAGGCCTCGGAAGCATGGGGCGTGAAGGTGCTGCGCTACGAGATCAAGAACATCACTCCGCCGCACGACGTGCTCGCGGCCATGGAAAAGCAGATGCGCGCCGAGCGTGAGAAGCGCGCCGTGATCCTGCAGTCCGAAGGCGAGCGCGATGCCGCGATCAACAACGCCGACGGCCACAAGGCGCAGGTCATCAAGAACTCGGAAGCGAAGCGCCAGCAGCAGATCAACGAAGCCGAAGGCTCCGCCCAGGCCACGCTGGCCATCGCCACCGCCACGGCCGAAGGCATCCGCCGCGTCGCCGAAGTGATCAAGATGCCGGGCGGCTTCGAGGCCATGCAGCTCCGCCTCGCCGAGCAGTACATCAAGGAATTCGGCAACCTCGCCAAGAGCGGCAACTCGATGGTCGTGCCGGCCAATGTGTCCGACGTGACCTCGATGCTGCAGATGGCCATGGGCGTGATCAAGCAGTCGCCGGAACCGCCGAAGGTTCCGATCCGCCCGTCCGTGTAAACGTCCTTCCCCCTCTCCCCGCTCCGCGGGGAGAGGGCAGGGGTGAGGGCGAATTCCGCGCCAGTGATCGTCCTTCTGAACGGCGCCTTCGGAATCGGCAAGACCAGCGTCGCGCGCGAGCTCGTGACGCGTTTGCCGGGCGCGGTGCTCTACGACCCCGAGATCATCGGCATCATCCTGCAGCGCATCGCGCGCGTGTTCGGCCGCGACGTGCCGGACTTTCAGGATCTGCGCTCGTGGCGGCGGCTCACGGTGATCGCGCTGCGCGTCACGCGGCTCTTCCGAAAGACCGTCATCGTGCCGATGGCGTTCTCGGACACGCACCCTCTGCAGGAGATCCGCGCCGGCATCGATCGCTTCGAGCCGCATCAGGTTCACTTCTGCCTGATCGCACCGGTCGAGATCGTGCAGCAGCGTCTGCGAACGCGGAGGTCGGCCGGCGCATGGGAGTTTCGCAGAGCGGCGGAGTGCTGTGCCGTGCATCGCGAGGCGATCTTCGCCACTCACGTCGACGCCGGAGATCGCACCGTCCGTGAAGTCGCCGATGAAATCGTGCGACTGCTTGGCGCGCCGCGCTGACCGGCAACGTATCATCGCCATCCGTGCAATCGTCCTACTCCCTCGGCGCCACTGACGCGGAGCTGCGCCGGCTGATCGCGCTCGCCTCGCATGAAGAAGACCGCGTCGTCGATGCCTGCCGCCGCGCGGGGATCGGCGCAGGCGCGACCGTGCTCGACCTCGGCTGCGGTCCGCTCGGCGCGCTCTCCGCGCTCGCGAACGTGGTCGGCCGCAACGGCACGGTCATCGGAATCGACGCCAGTGCGCACGCACTGGAGAAGGCGCGGTCGCAAGTTCCTGGCGCTCGATTCGTGCACGCGGACGTGACCGAAGTCTCGCGCGAACGACTCGGTGTGGCGACGATCGACCTCGCGTACTCGCGCCTGATGCTTCTGCATCAACCGGATCCCGCGCGCGTGCTCCGTCACATCTCGGAGCTTCACGCCGGCGTCGTGATCGCGCACGAGCCATCCGATCTGCCATCGCACGCTCCCGCATCCGAGCCGCACGTTCCGGCCATGACGCGCGTGTGGGAGCTGGTCATCGCCGCCGCACGCAGCCGCGGCGCGCGGACGGACTTCGGCCGCAGGGGACGGGCCTATCTCGAAGGCGCGGGCTTTGCGGTCGAGAGTCACCGCGCGTATGTTGTCCACTATCCCCCGGACATCGGCTACGAGATCCCGCGCGTCGCGCTTCACTCGCTGCGGCCCGTGCTCGCACAGCATGGACTGGCAAGCGACGACGAGATCGCGCGTCTCGATCGAGAGCTCGCTGACGCGAAACAGCGCGCGGACGTGCAGTGGGTCAGCAGTCCGCTGATGTTCGAATGGATCGGCCGAAGGAGACAGAGCGATGACCGGGACGAGCACGACGCACAACGCCACGCATAACGAGATCTGGAGCCACGTCCAGCGCGGGCTGGTCTATCCGTCACCACACGCGATCTACGCGATCTTCTTCCGCAACCTCGGCCCGCTGACGAAAGACGTGCTCCGCGATGCGCTCGCCGAGGTTCGCAAAGAGATTCACGACCACCTCGGCGATACGCATACGTCCGCGACCGTCGGCGTCGGCTTTGCGCTCTGGTGCGAGTGGGCGCTCGCGGACGGCGCCGAGCCGCCGGAAGGCATGCGCTGCCTCTTCCCGGCCGCGGGAAGCGCACACGTGTCGGAGATCTTCGCGCGCTCCTCCGGCACGTTCGTCGACTCGGGCGGCGATCTCTGGTTCCACATCAAGTCGGACAAACTGGAGAACTGCCATCGCGTGCTCGAGCTGTTGCAGGAACGGCTCGCGCCGTATGTCGACGCATCGCGCACGCAGTCGCAGGCCGCGTCGCGCAAGAAGCCGTCGCCGGGCAATCCGGGCGGAAAGATCATCGGCTGCCGCTTCTCGGAAAACCTCAACAACACCACCGACCCGCTCTCCATCGAACGCAACGTGCTCATCACCGACGGCCCGCATCGCGGCGCGTCGTATGTGCTGGCGCAGCGCTTCCACTTCGACTGGGAGCACATCCTCAACATGACCCCCGA
>CAMPKJ010000049.1 GCA_946887105.1 uncultured Acidobacteriota bacterium
CTTCATCATGGAGCCGATCCAGGGCGAAGGCGGCGACAACCACTTCCGTCCCGAGTTCTTCCGCGCCATCCGGCAGCTCTGCGATGAGAACGAGATGCTGTTGATCTTCGACGAGGTGCAGGCCGGCGTCGGACTGACGGGCAAGATGTGGGCCTTCCAGCACTTCGGCATCGAGCCGGACATGTTCTGCTTCGGCAAGAAGACGCAGGTGTGCGGCTTCGCATCGAACGACCGCATCTTCGATCTCGCGGAGAACGTCTTCACCGTCTCATCGCGCATCAACTCGACCTGGGGCGGCAACCTCGCGGACATGGTCCGCGCGCAGCGCTACTTCGAGATCATCGACGAAGAGAACCTGGTCGAGAACGCCGCACGCGTCGGCGCGCACTTGATCGGCGAGCTGGAGCGCTTCGGGCAGGAGTTCCCGAACCTGGTCACGAACGTCCGTGGCCGCGGCCTGATGGCGGCCTTCGACCTCCCCAGCGGTGAGATCCGCGACGCCGCGCTGAAGGCATTCATGGCGCACGACGTGATGGTGCTCTCGTCCGGCAGCCGCTCCGCCCGTTTCCGCCCGCCCCTCAACCTCTCGATGGACGAGGCCGCGGAAGGAATCCGCCGCATGGAGAAGGCGCTCCAGGACCTGGCCTGAGAATCCCGCGGGTTCATGGCGGCGTTACAATCGACGCCATGAACCCGCGCATCAGCATCGACCCGCAGGTGTTGCATGGGCGACCTGTAATCAAAGGAACCCGAGTGCCGGTCGTCGCCATTCTAGGCGAGCTCGCGGAAGGGATGTCTCGCGATGAAGTCGCACGCGAATACCGCCTGACGATTGACGACGTCATCGCGGCGATCGACTTTGCTGCCGAGCTGGTGGAACAGGAACAGCACCACATCCTTCCGGCTGCTGCCTCGCATTCGTGAAGTTCCTCATCGACGCGGCGCTGCCTCCGTGGATGATCGAGTCCTTCGCCGCGGAAGGACATGATGCGGTTCATGCCGACGATCTCGGAATGGGCCACGGCGCGGATCCCGAGATCGCACGAGAAGCGCAACTCACGGAGCGCTGCATCATTACGCGGGACTTCGATTTCGCCGACCTCCGCAACTACGATCCCGCGCGGCACCACGGGATCATCGTTCTCACGATCCCGCGGCATCGTGGCTCGGCGTACATGCGGTTTCTGCTGGCGAAATTGTTCGAATACGTTCGTAACGGCAGTGCGATTGATGGGAAGCTGCTGATCATCGAAGCAGATCGCATCCGCGTGCGCGAGTGACCTACTCTGTCGCCGTAACCGCCGCCCCCACACCCGCCCCGCTCCATTCCGTGTGTGGCTTCCGATTCAGGATCAGGTACCGCCACACCAGCTCTCCATACCCGCGCGCGACGATGCCCCGTTTCTCGTAGAACGGGAGGAGGAGCTTCTGCAGGCGCGGGAGGTTGTAGAACGGGACGCTGGGAAAGTAGTGGTGCTCGAGGTGGAAGTTGGAGAAGAGAAAGACCGGGTTCCAGAACCAGGAGCTCTTCACCAGTGTGGACCATTTCGCGGGATCGCCCGGGTCGATGTCGTAGTGCTGGCCGAGGCGGTTCAGGGCGAAGGCGATCGGGAAGATGAAGAAGATCGGGACGATGTACAGCTTCCAGGCGATCGCCCAGCCGCCGATGAACGCGATCGCGGCGAGGACCGACAGCTGGAAGGCGATCGTGCCGATGCGCTCGCGGGCAATCCGTTTGCGGAGCTCCGGCTCGTACGACGCCGTTTCGCGCGCGGCGGCGCGGAAGTAGATCGGAAACAGCGCCGGCGTGAAATAGAGGAACTTCAGCCAGCGCGCGTTGATCTTCGGCGAGAGGTAATGCCGCTTGGGATCTTCGTCATCCGAGCCGAGTCCGGCGTGATGATCGAGATGCCAGCGCGTGAACTGCGAGGACGAGATGCCGCTCGGCACCGCATACAGCAATCCCAGCAAGCGATAGCCGCGCTCGCTGGATTGGTCGAGCACCGCGCGGTGCACGACCTCGTGCAGCAGCACCGTGAAATCGAACACGGCAAATCCGGCGATGACGGCGAACGGCAGCCAGAGGTACCACCGGTCGAAGGAGACGATCGCCAGGCCGCTCAGCACCAGCGCGGCCACGTTCGCAAACGCGATCGCGGCGTGGAGCAGCGGCCGCTTGCGGTGCAGCTCGCGCAACGCGTCGACCGGAATCTCGCGGGCGAGATCGCGTTTGAGCTGCTGCGCGTGTTCGGCGTAATACGAGGCCATGGGTCCGTGTCTCTCTTGAAGCGAATCTACACGATCGGCCATTCCACTCGCAGTCTCGAGGAATTCGTCGCGCTCCTCGAGGAACATGGCGTCGCCCGTCTGGCCGACATCCGCCGCCATCCCGGCTCGCGGCGCCATCCGCATTTTTTCGGCGAATCGCTGCAGCAGACCCTTCCGGAGCGCGGGATCGCCTACGAACACTTCGACTCCCTCGGCGGGCGCAGGAAGCCTTCCGCTCACTCCGAGAACGGCGCGTGGAACAACGACCAGTTCCGCGGCTACGCCGATCACATGGCCACCGCCGAGTTCCGCGCCGCCGTCGACCGTCTGCTCGCCGGCGGGCGCAACACCGCGGTCATGTGCGCGGAAGCAGTCCCGTGGCGCTGCCATCGCAACCTGCTCTCCGACGACCTCGTCCGCCGCGGCGTGGAAGTGATCCACATCGTCGGGACCGGCTCCGCACAGCCACACGCGCTCAGCAAAATGGCGCGGCTGCAACCGGACCGCGTGATCTATCCGCCCGAGCAGGCCACCATGTTCGGCTGAGGTTCCCGCGTATAATCCGAGCGCTCATTCGGGGAAACCACATTCATGTCGATGGCAGCCGCAGAAACACCGGCCTCAGCCGAGCGCGATGTCGTGCTCGCCGTCGACGACAATGAGCAGAATCTCCAGCTGCTCGAGGAGTATCTCTGGAGCTGGGGATACGAGGTGGTCCTGGCGCACGACGGCCGCGAGGCGGTCGACCTCTACCCGCGCTACAACCCGTCCATCATCGTCCTCGACGTGATGATGCCGAACATGGACGGGTACGAGGCTTGCCAGCTCATCAAGCAGTCGCCGGCCGGCCGGGCCATCCCCATCCTCATGCTGACCGCGCTCACCGGCGCCGAGGACAAGATCAAGGCGCTGGAGAGCGGCGCGGACGACTTCCTCAACAAGCCGATCAACCGCGAAGAGCTGCGCACGCGGATCCGTTCGCTGATCAAGATCCGCAACCTGCGCAAGGAGCTCGACTCCAGCGAGAACATCATCATGACGCTCACCAGCGCGCTGGAGAGCAAGGATCCGCGCACGATCGGACACGTGCATCGCGTGGCCGCATACGCGTCGCGTCTGTGCGACAAGCTCGGCCTCTCCGCGGACGAGAAAGAGACCGTCATCAAGGGCGCGATGCTGCACGACCTGGGGATGATCGGCGTTCCGGATCATCTCCTCACCGCCGAGCCGCAGAATGACGACGAGCGCGCGCGGATCGCCGACCACGCGCGCATGGGCGCCTCGATTCTCGAGCCGATGACGACCTTCCGCCAGTTCGTCCCGATCGTGCGCTGGCATCACGAGCGCTGGGACGGCCGCGGATATCCCGACCGTTTGAAGGGCGAGCAGATCCCGCTCGAGGCGCAGATCGTCGGCATCGCCAACCGTTTCGACGAGATCCACCACGAACGCCCCATCACCGAGAACGACGCCATGCAGCAGCTCCGCGATGAAACGGCGGGCGGCGCGTTCGATCCGGAGCTGATGAAGTTCTTCTCGGCGGCGGTCGATGAAGACGCGCCGCAGGCCGCCACGACCAAGCACATGCGGCCGCGCGCAAGGCGGCGGGCGCGCGTGCTCTGCGTCGACGACAACCGGATGAACCAGGACCTCGTGGCGGCCACGCTGTCCGAGGCGAACATGGACCTGCTGCTGGCCGAGAATGGCCGCGCGGCGCTCCAACTGCTGGAGCGCGAACCGGTGGACGTAGTCCTGCTCGACCTGTTGATGCTCGCGCAGGATGGACCGAGCACGCTGAAGACGTTGCGCGCCGATCCCCGCTGGGAGTTCCTCCCGGTGATCGTGCTGACGTCGCATCGCAACAGCGCGATGCGCCAGGAAGCGATCGTGGCCGGCGCCGACGACTTCATCAACTATCCACTGAACCGCCTCGAGCTGGTGACGCGCATTCACTCCCTCCTGCGCATCAAAGAGTTCCACGCCGATCTCGAGCAGACCCAGAACGTGATCTGCGCGCTGGCTCTGGCGCTGGAGGCGAAGGATCACTACACGCGCGGCCATTCACAACGCGTCGGCGATCTCGCCCGCACCTTCGCGCTGCACCTCGGGCTGACACAACAGCAGGCGGAACTGATCCGCACGGCCGGCCTGCTGCACGACATCGGCAAGATCGCGGTCCCGGAACGCCTGCTGAACAAAGCGGGCCCGCTGACGCGCGAGGAGTTCATGAGCGTCATCGATCATCCGGTGATCGGCGAGGAGATGGTGCGCCCGCTGACGACGCTCACCGCGGTGCTGCAGATGATCCGGCATCACCACGAGCGTTACGACGGCCGCGGCTATCCGGACGGATTGAGCGCCGAGGCCATCCCGTTCGAGGTGCGGCTGCTCTCGATCGTCGACGCCTACGACGCGCTGACCTCGCACCGCGCTTATCGTCCCGCGCCGCTCACGCACGACGCCGCGATCACCACCCTCCGCCGCGAGTCGACGGGCGGGAAGTGGGATCCGAAGATGGTCGAGCAGTTCGCGGCCATGCTCGGCGAGACCTCGCCGTCGTGGGATGCGATCTCGCAACCGGCACCGGTGCTGCGGCTCGCGTAGCAGTCTCAGAGTCGCAAAGTCGCAAAGTCGCAAAGTCTCAAAGAGCGCGGCAACAACGCCTTTGAGACTTTGCGACTTTGCGACTCTGAGACTCACCGCAGCATCGGAATCACCCGGTCGAGCGGCAAGGCCTTCACGTCCCGCACATCCGTGGCCTTGAACAGCGAGTTGTAGATCGCCTCCTCCGTTGCCTCGATCACGGCGAGGAAGATCGGCGAGATGTCGTCGTTGCGGACCAGCGTCGCTGGATTGCGTGCGGTCGAGAAGGCGATCGCATAGTCGCCGCTGCCGTTCGTGCCGGCGGCACCGGTGCGGCCCAGGCCCATCATCGCCCGGGCGCCCATCCGCTTCAGATTGCGCGCGTCGACCGGCGCATCGGTGGCGATGACGATCATGATCGAGCCGTCGGCATTCTCCAGTTCATTTTTGAGGTAGTACTGGCCGAGGTTGCGGCCGATGGGTGTGCCGTTGATGGTGAGAATGCCGCCATAGTTCGTCTGCACCAGCACGCCGATCGTCCAGCCGCCGAGCTTCGCCGGCAGTTTGCGCGAGGACGTGCCGATGCCACCTTTCCAGCCGAAGGCCACCGTTCCCGTGCCGGCGCCGACGCTCCCCTCCTCGACCGCTCCTCCTTTTGCATTCTTCAGCGCGGCGAAGACTTCCTCGCGCCCGACGTGCCGTCCGCGGATATCGTTCAGGCGTCCATCGTTCGTCTCGCCCACCACCACGTTGATCGAGCGCACCTCCTCGTTTCCCGGCAGCGCGAGCATGTGATCGATGAGCGCATCGGCCACGCGCGGAACGTTCAGCGTCGAGGTCAGCGCGATGGGCGACTCGAGCTCGCCGAGCTCCTCGATCTGCGTCGATCCCATCAACTTCCCGAACGCATTTCCGGCGAAGACGGCCGCCGGGACTTTCTCGCGAAAGAGATTGCCGGCGTGCGGAAGGATCACCGTGACGCCGGTGCGCACGTTCTCGCCGCGGATCAGCGTCGTTTGCCCGACGCGCACCCCGGCAACATCCGTGATCGCGTTCAGCGGCCCGGGCGGAAGAATGCCGACGCTGACGCCGGTGTCGCGGATGCGCGGGCGCGGATCGGCGGCGAAGCACGGGATGGCGATGAGCAGCGAAAGCGCGACGGCGGTGCGGTGCATCTCACTATGATGCCGGAAGGGTTTACACTCCGCCCGCCTCATGCTGGTCTTTCAGGATCCACTCCGCCAGACCGATCTGCCGCGCGGCTGCGTGGCCACGATCGGCAATTTCGACGGCATGCACGTCGGGCATCAGCAGATCGTGCGCGGGATCGTCGAGCGCGGGCGTGAGCTCGGGCGCCCCTCGGCCGTGATCACCTTTCACCCGCACCCCCTCTCCGTCGTTGCGCCGGACCGCGTCCCGAAGCAGATCCTGACGCTCCCGCAGAAGGAAGAGCTGCTGCGCGAGATGGGCGTCGACGCGATGCTGGTGGTCCCGTTCACGCACGAGTTCTCCCGCTGGACGGCCGACCGTTTCATCGAAGAGCTGCTGGTGAACGCGCTGGACGCGAAGGAGGTGCGCATCGGCCGCGATTTCTGCTTCGGCGCCGGACGCGAGGGCAATCTCGAGCGCCTGAACGCGGCCGGCGAACGGTTCGGCTTCGAGGTCCGCGGCGTCGACGACGTGAAGGTGCGCGGCATTCGCGTGTCCAGCTCGATCGTACGCGACGCGATCTCCCGCGGCGCCATGCACATCGTCGACCTGGCCCTCGGCCGCACGTACTTCATCGACGGCCGCGTCGCCACCGGCCGCCGTCTCGGGCGGAAGATGGGATTCCCCACTGTCAACGTCGATCCGGCGAACGACCTCTTCCCGGCTGGTGGGGTGTACGTGACCACGTGCCGTTTCGAGAGCTTCTCGCGCTCGTTCGAAGGCGTGACCAACATCGGCGTGCGCCCGACGCTGTACGAAAACTACGCCACAACGATCGAGAGTCACATCCTCGACTTCGACTCGAACGTTTATGGCGACACGGTGCGCCTCTACTTCCATCGCCTGCTGCGGCGCGAGCAGCAGTTCCGGTCCGCGCTGGAGCTCACGAATCAGATCCGCCAGGACATCGCGCGCACGCGAATGTATTTCCTCAAACATCCCGGCTCGGTGATCGAATAAACCGCGCACCGTCGCGTTAAGATGTCGCGCCCCGCATGTCCGACCCGGTCCTCGCTCTCGTTCTGATTGCCGCGTTCTTCCTCGTCGTCAGCGCGGCGTCGTACTTCAAGACCCTCGAGCGCGGACTGTGGATCGAAGCGCGCCTGCCGCTCATCGCCGGCGTCATCTGCGGATTCCTGATTCACTACGCGCGGTTCGTTCCGTCGTTCCTCGCCGCCGGCGTGATCCTGACGGTGGCGGCGCTGTATGTGCGGCTGATGGGACGCGAGAGCGAGCCGGCCGACGGGATGATCCTCGGCGCGATCACCGGCGCGGCGGCGGCGACGCCGCTGGTCGTGCTCTCCGGCGATCGGGAGCTGTTGCGTTTCGCGCAATGCGCCCTGGCCGGCGCGGCGGCGGGTTACGGCATCACGTTCGGATTGACGCACGTGCGCGAGAAGATCAAACAGGCCATGGTCGATGGCGCGACGGCGATCCTCGCGGTTGCAGCGGCGTGGCTGCCGTCGCTCGTACTGCGCGGCGCGCGCTTCTCCGAAAAGCAGATCGCCATCGCCGCGGCGGCGCTCGTCCCGTTGCTGGTCGTGGCCACGGTGTTCAAGCAGTGGCCGTCAGTCCGTGCCGAGCTGCGCCACGAAGCGGCCCTCGGGTTCATCGACGAGGAAGACGTCCACACCACCGCCCATCCCATCCGCCGCCTCGGCCGCGGCGGATGGCACGACGCGGAAGCGCACCGCGAGTTCGTGCGCATGGCCAACAAGATCGCGCTGCGCAAACGCCAGCAGCGCACGCGCACCGAAGAGATCGCGCGGCTGTATCAGCTGGAAGTGATCAAGCTGCGCATGCAGATGCAGGCGATGAGCGCCATCGACCGTCGCATGCGCGCCGATCACCGCGGGCAGGCAACGGCGTAGCTCGCATTACAATGCCAGACGAATGACGCCCCGCAGAATCGCTCTCTGCCTCGCTCTCCTCCTTTCCGTCCCGCTGTTCGCGCAAAAGCCGAACTTCCGGATCATGCCCGGGCCGAAACCGGGCGGCGGCGAGGTCTCGATCGTTCTCGACAAAGGCGCCAACTTCGAGGTCGAGCGCGACGAGTACTCGATCATCCAGGGCGGCGTCACCATCGAGTACCAGGACATCAAACTGCGCGCCGACAAGGTCACGTTCAACCAGAAGACGCGCGATGTGGTGGCCGAGGGACACGTGGTCATCGATCAGGGCCCGACGCGGATCACCGCGAACCAGGCCATCTACAACCTCAACTCCAAGACCGGTACGTTCTTCAATGCCACCGGCTCGATGGATCCGGCCATGTACTTCTCCGGCGACCGCATCGAGAAGGTCGACGAAGACACCTACCGGATGACCAACGGCATCTTCACCTCCTGCGATCTGGACCGGCCGGCGTGGTCGTTCCACGTCGGACACGCGGACGTCACGCTCGATGACTACGCGCGCATGCGCGACATCTCGTTCCGCGCGCGCGGCCTGCCGATCTTCTGGACGCCGCGCCTGATCTGGCCGACCAAACGCGACCGCTCCCGCGGGCTGCTGATCCCGCGCGCGCGCTTCACCGACAAATTCGGGCCGCGCCTGCAGAACGGCTACTTCATTCCGTTCGGCGACTCCGTCGACGCGACGATCTACGGCGACGTCAGCACCGAGCGTTACTTCGGCGCCGGCGTCGACCTGCGCTACGTGCCCAGCGAGAACATCAAGATCGGCGACATCCGCGCGTACGCGGTCAACAACGTCCCGCGGAAACGGATCGAGTGGAAGTACCAGTATCGCCACGCGCAGGAAAACCTCCCGGGCGGCTTCCGCGGCGTGGTCGACATCCAGGATTACTCCGATCTCAACTTCTTCCGCGAATACGACGACGATCCGTCCGTCCTCACCCAGTCGAACATCTATTCATCGGCGTACCTGACCAAGAACCGCCCGACGTACTCGCTGAACGTCCTCTCCGACCGTCGCGATCTCGAACTGCTCGTATTCGACACCAATGACGATGACGGCGACGGGAACGTCAACGAGCTGACCTCGGCGCGCCGGCGCTACGAACAGCTTCCGTCGCTGCAGCTGCGCATGTATCCGCAGCGCGTCGGGCGCACGCCGTTCTATTTCTCGCTGGAGTCGTCGGCGTCGCGCTTGCGCTCCGGCACGGTCATCGGCGGCGAGCGGACCATCGACGCCGACTACGCACGCACCGACATCTTCCCCACCGTCTCCATGCGCCTGCGCACGCCGCAGTGGCTTTCGATCAAGCCGCAGATCTCCGTGCGCCAGACCTGGTACTCGGCCAGCCGCGATCCGCAGACCGATCAGGTCATCGACGACGAGTCGGTGTCGCGTTTCTACGGACAGGGACGCGTGGACATCGTGGGGCCGTCGTTCTCGCGCGTGTTCAATCGCGCGGCCGGCGGTTTCAGCCGCTTCAAGCACGTCATCGAGCCGCGCTTCCAGTACGTGCGCACCACCGACATCAACAATCAGGACCAGATCGTTCGCTTCGACACGGTCGATTCGCCGTCCATCCCGATCGTGCAGGACTCGCTGGAGTACTCGCTCACGCAGCGCATCATCGGCAAGGAGGCGGGCGAAAACGGCAACGCCCGCGAAATCCTGTCGTTCGCATTACGGCAGACCGTGGCGCTGTCCGATCCGTTTCCGCGCGCCGGACTGGCGGCGGGCGAGCACAAATTCACGCCGCTCACGGCCAGCCTGCGCTTCAATCCGTACCAGTCCGCCACGGTCGACGCAACGGCGTCGTTCGGCAACGTGTCGCATCAGCTGGATACGCTGAGCTTCTCCACGAATCTGATCGGCACCGGCAAGCTGGCCGACAAATACCTCGGCCTGACCTACTACGCGCGCCTCGAGGATCCGCGGTTTGCGGACAGCGACTCGAGCCAGATCCGCATCAACACCGGTTCCTTCATCGTCAAGGACCGCCTGCGCGCCGACGTGCAGCTGAATTACGACGCCAAGAAAGGCGAATTCCTCGAGCACCGCTATCTGACGGGTTACACCGGTTCATGCTATGGTATCGCGCTCGAATACCGGCGATATCGCGTCTTCGGAAGCACGGACCCGGACGAAAGCCTGTCCAGTTACGGCGTCGCCGTCACTCTCAAGAACGTCGGGACATTCGGATCGAATTAGCTCCGTCATCCCTCTCCAACACCACTCATGAACGCACGCGCTACACAGAAAATGAAGGGCCTCATCCTGTCCGGAGGAAAGGGCACGCGCATGCGTCCGCTCACCTACACCTCCGCCAAGCAGCTCATCCCGGTCGCGAACAAGCCGGTGCTGGTGTACGGCATCGAGGCCATCGTGGGCGCGGGGATCGAAGAGATCGCGATCATCCTCTCGCCGGAGACCGGCCCCGAGATCCGCGAGTGCATCGGTGACGGCTCGCGCTACGGCGCGCGCATCACGTACATCGAGCAGGACGCGCCGCGCGGACTCGCACACGCCGTGCTCACCGCGGAGCCGTTCCTCGCCGACTCGCCGTTCGTCATGTACCTCGGCGACAACCTGCTGCAGCACGGCATCACGCCACTGGTCGAGGAGTACCGCCGCCTGGAGTGCAACAGCGAGATCCTGCTGACCAAGGTCCCCAATCCGTCGCAGTTCGGCGTGGCGGAGCTCGACGGCGAACGCGTGGTGAAGCTCACCGAAAAACCGCTGGAGCCGAAGTCGGACCTGGCGCTGGTCGGCGTGTACATGTTCGATCAGCACATCTTCGAGGCCGCGCGCGCGATCAAGCCGTCCAAGCGCGGCGAGCTGGAGATCACCGACGCCATCCAGTGGCTGCTCGACAACGGATACAGCGTCCATCCGCACATCGTGAAGGGCTGGTGGAAGGACACCGGCAAGATCGAGGACATGCTGGAAGCGAACCGCACCGTGCTGGACACGTTCGAGAACGACGTGCGCGGTGATGTGATCGGCGAAAGCCACATCGAAGGCAAGGTGGTGGTCGAGGAAGGCGCGCAGATCGTCGACTCGGTCGTGCGCGGGCCGGCCATCATCGGACGCGACGCGCGCATCACGCACGCGTACGTCGGTCCGTACACGTCGGTGGGCGTGCGCTGCAGCGTGCAGTATTGCGAGATCGAGAACTCGATCGTGCTGGAAGGCTCCGCGATCGCGCACGTCGACGGCCGCATCGAGGCCAGCCTGATCGGCAAGAACGTGAAGATCGGCAAGACCCATCGCAAGCCGGCCGCGTATCGCTTCATCCTCGGCGACAACAGCGAAGTGGGGATCACGTAGTGAACGGTCGCCGTCTGGCGATCGGCCTCGGCGTCATCATGATCCTCGGCGCCGTCTACGGCGCGCGCATCATCCGCAAAGAGAAAGAGGCGCACTTCGCCCGCGCCGCGGCGCTGATGGACAACCTCGCCACGATGCGCAAGGCGATCGACACGTTCCACGCTACCGAGGGCCGTTATCCGCGGACGCTCGAGGAGCTCGTGCCGAAGTACATCCGCAGGATCCCTCCCGATCCCGTCACCGGCAGCGCGACGACGTGGCGCGTGACCACCGAAGAAACCGTGCAGCCGAGCAGCGACTTCGTGACCGCAACCGCACCGAAGAGCGAGAGGTACATCGTCGACGTCCACAGCGGCGCGTCGGGGAAAGACGCGAACGGCACGCCTTTCGCGGATTACTGACATGCCGAACGTCTACACATTCAAGGATTTCGAGGGAAGCAGCCATCGCATTCTGATGAAGCTGATCCGGCGCTGGTCGCCGCGCGGCGGAACGCTGATGGACCTCGGCGCAGCGGGCGGCGAATTGGGCTCCGCGCTGCGCGAGCATTTCGGCCGCACCATCGGCTTCGAGTACAACGTCGATTGCGTGGGCCAGCTGTGCGGCCGTTTCGATCAGGTGGTGATCACCGATCTGGAGACGGTGCACGCGCTGCCGTCGAACGCCGACGCGATCGTGCTCGCCGACGTGCTCGAGCATCTGCGCAATCCGGGCGCGGCGTTGCAGCTCGTGCGCCGCGCGCTGCGCGACGACGGACGCCTGTTCATCTCCGTTCCGAACATCGCCAACATCACCGTCCGCCTCGGGTTGCTGTTCGGCATCTTCGAGTATCGCGACCGCGGCATCCTCGACGAGACCCACCTGCGCTTCTACACGAAGCGCACGATCCGCCGGCAGGTCGAGAGCGCCGGCTTCCGCATCCTGGAGATGGGCGGCTCCTCCGTGCCGATCCGCCTGATCGTCGGCTCCTGGACGCCCGAGCCCATTCTGCGCATCGGGGAAACGCTGCTCACCTGGCTCACGCGCGTGTGGCGCGGCTTGTTCGCATATCAGATCATTCTCGTCGCCGAGAAGAAGTAACCTCGCGGGTAGGGATCGGCGTTCGATCGTCACTCCTGTGAAAAGGGTCCGGACGAAGAAGGGTCAGCACGACGATGCGAGTCGGTAAATGGGTTCCCCTGTACAAACGGAAGCTGCCTGTTCCGCAGCGTTTGGCGATGGCCTTCGGCCTGGCGGAAGGCTCGATCCTCCATCTGGTGCCGATCACGGATGAAGAGGATCGCCACCGGCACGGATTCGAGATCATCGTTTCGCCCGTTCCTCCGAGCAGCTGGCGCAGCGTCTGCCGTCTCAGTGTGCGTCTGCAGGACCGGCCCAAAGCGCTCGCCATCGCGACCGGCTTTCTCGCGAAGAAGCGGATCAACATCCTGTTCAGCGAATCCGCCAGCACCATCACGCATCGAGCGCATTGGGACGCTGTCTGCGATCTCAGTGCGATGCCGGCGTTCAGCGAGTTGGCCAATCTGCCGGGAGAGCATTACCCCCGCAGGATGGACCTGCTGCTGCATCAATTGTCCGCGGAGCTCGAGGAGTACATGAACGACGCCTCGAACCGGAAGATGTTTCTGGAGCACGCGGAACGACACGGCCAGTTCACAGCGTTGACCGGCCTCAATAACGCGTCATTCGTTTGCGACTTCACAGCGTCTCCGCCTCCGTGCCGTTACACCGCAGGCGGGATCGAGATCCCGGAAAAGCTGGCCAATATCGTCAGCCACGCCTGCCTCAAGGAAGCGCCGCTCCTCCCGGAGTACGCGATGATCACGGGAAATACGGAGCAACGCTATTTGAGAGTGCTCTTTCTCCGCGACTATCGCAGTCTGTTCCGAATCATCGTCGAGAATGAAACGACCGACTTCGCCGGCGGCGGAATCGGGGTCCTGCACCAGCTGCTGTTCAATCTGCCGCCGCAGGTGAACCTGATTCGCACCTCCAGCCGCATCGCCGGCTCCGAGGGCAACGTCGAGCGCGGATGGACGGAGATCATCGCCCATTGGGAAGACCCGAATATCGATCCGGAGATCAAGCAGGGACATATCGAGCACGAACTGAAGCGGGTCATTCCATCGACCGACATCAAAGACCTCGACGGCAAAATGCACAAGAACGTCTTCAAGGTCGAATACTGGGGTCCGGAAACGCTCTATCCGCGAGTGTTCGTGTCGTACTCCACTCGCAATGAACCGAGCAAACTCACCTATCTGCTGAATTTGCTGTGGGACAATCACTTCCGGCCGGTTCTCGGCACGGACATGGACGGCCGGCGCGGCTGGCGCGCGCAAAAACTATGGCCCTCCTCGGTGGACATCGTCGAATCGGCCTTCGACGCGATCCGCGGTTGTGTGGCGCTCATCTCTCTGCAGCAGGAACATCCGGAGTTCAAGGTCGTGAACCCGAGTGGCCGCTCGCGTTATGTGTTGCCGCCGTGGGCTCATGCTGAAGAGGTCTATGCGTGGGCTCACAATATCGGCAGGATCATTCGCATCCGGCAGAGCACAGTGGAGGAGCCGCGATACGAGCATCACCTCTCGTCATACGTGTTCGACGAGAACGACGACAACTTCGTGACTGCTGTCGAGCAGGCCATCGGCGAGCTCAATGCATTTCGCGCCACCAGAGAATTCGCCACCGTCAGCGCGGAGGCGAGGGCGGCGCTGTATCAGTCGTGGTACCCGCCCGGAGACGTCTAGCCGCCAGCGCCACGATCGACGCGAGCCAGAACCCAACGCCTGCCGCGGCGATCCACCACCACCCGCGCGCGATGCGGCGCTGAAACACGATCTCGTGCCGCCCCGCGGGAACCGCAACGCCCGCGAACAGCATGTCCGTTTCGATGGCACGCGCGGCGCGTCCGTCGATCGTGACCCGCAGTTCGGGGGTGAGCTTCTCGGACGACGCGAGATAGAACGGTGCGGCGGACTCGGTGATCAGGCGCTGTTCGTCGGGCGCGTAGTGCGCGAGCGTCACGCGTGCGTTGCCGGGGGCAATCGGCGGCGGCTGCACGGGATCGTCGGTGATGACCGCCTCGTGCTCGAAGTTCACGTCGCGTGCTGCGAGGAACTCGTCGTCATTGAGCTTGCGCAGCTTCGACACCGCGCGGAATCGCGGCAGCTCGGCGAGATTGCGGAACAGTCTTCCATCCGGCAGCTGGCGATCGAAGATTACGGGCGTGGTGACGCGGCCGTAGAAGAACGTGTTGCCCGCTTGCGGCATCCATCCGCGCATGCCCACGGAGCGCACGCGCAGCGTGAACGCATCGCCGAGGCGCCCGTACTGGCGCAGCGGGATGTACACCTTGCCGACGGCGTGTGTGTCGTCGTTCGAGAACGCACGCGACCAGAGCACCGCGCCGTCCTTCAGCAGCGTGACTTCCATGCGCGGATTCGGGCCGCGCGCTTCCGTGACATCGATCGGCAGCTCGATGGCCCAGAACGGCTCCGCATCGAAGCGGACGGTCTGCTCCATCACCGCGCCGGGACGGAACTGCATGCTGCCGGTCTGCGTCACGCCGGGCACGGTCGCTTTGAAGATGCCCCACTTGATGATGTCGATGTGGTTGTGCTCGATGAACCAGCGGATGCCGAGCAGCGCGTTGAGCGGATCGTCGAACTTGTAATTGAGGCTGTTGAACGTCAGCACGGTGGAGGTGCCGCTCCACGAGCTCGGATCGAGGCGCTGCAGCATGCGGCGGTAATCGCGTTCCGAGCTGAAGTGGCTGCGTACATCCTCGACGCGCACCATCTCCGCGGAGTTCGGCCAGAGGTAGTCGAAGAACGGCGCGATCCGGAAGGGTTCGCGATCATTGCTCAGGAACTCGATCATCGGCGTCTTCGGCAGCTCGGCCCGCCGCGGCTCGAGATAGGGATAAAAGCGCCCCGCGACGACGGCAAGGTCGTACGCGATCAGCGCCGCGAACAGAAGCGCGATCACAGGACGGCGCACGAGGCGCGTTCCGGCCGCGGCGAGATAACCGATCGCCAACGGCAGCAGCAGTCCGACGCGAGTGAGCGAGGAGAACTTGAAGCCCGGCAGCTTCGACACCCACGACGCGATGAACGGCGCGCCGAACATGCACGCCAGCACGAACGCCGCGCAGCCGAGCCAGAACCAGCGCGCGCGCGCGCGGCGGCGGAAGATCCCGAAAATCGCCAGCGGGATGGTGAGCAGTCCGAGGTAGACGGTCGTCTCGGTGTAGTTGTCGAGCGGGCCGAGGCGGCGATCGCCGATCCAGTCTTTGTTGCTCGGGTGGCCGAGGCGGTCGGGATCGACGAAGCTGCGCCAGTGGTCGCGCGGGAAGACGGTCATGCTCGTCTCCGCGCGCACCTCGAGATAGCCGGAGCGGCGCAGGAACTGCGCGAACGGGACGAGGGAGGGGGCGGCGATCATGAGGGCGATGAGGACCGCCGCCGTTCCTCGGAGGAGCCAACCCGAGGAACCCGAGGAACCCCGAGGAACTCCGAGGAACACCCCGTACGCCAACACCAGCCACGCGCCGTACGCCATCGCCGCCGGAAATCCCGCCAGCGCGTATGCGAGCGCGAGCAACGTCACCAGCGGCACCGGAACGCGTTTCCCGTGCATCGCGCGCCGCACCACCCACAACAGCGCGGGATACAGCACCGTCGCGTTGGTGATCTGCCACAGCCAGCGCACGGCGTACACGCCCGCGCCGGCGATCACGATCGCGCCCACGGCGGCGCCGTGCCGCCCCAGACGCTCTTCGCGCAACCAGAAGTACGCGAACAAAAACGACGCGTTCAGCTTCAGGAAGAGAATGGCCGTGTAGATCCACGCGCTCGGCACGAGCAGCGCCGGCAGGAGGATGAACGGCGAGAGGATCGCCGACGCGGACGAGCCGAAGCCGGGGATGCCCGAGGCGATGTACGGATTCCAGTGAAACGCGCGCCAGTCTTCGCGCGCCAGCGTCATCAGCGTGAAGTACGCCGTCGGCGGATCGTTCATGGTCGAGTTCTGCGTCTGCACGTCCGCCGGACGCAACACCGACCACGGGCTGTAGTTGTAGAACACGTCGTTGGGCGAGACCACGCGCCCCATGAACGCGATCGGAAAGAAGAGCACGAAGTTGTAGACCGCGAGCGCGATCAGTGCCGTGCGGTGTTTGCGCAGTCGACGGGCCAAGCGCCGTGAGTCTATCCTGAGCGCCGCATGCGCAAGACCCTGCTCATCGCCGCCGACGTCGACCGCTCGATGTTCGACCGCGCGCACGCGGACGGCAGCTATGAGGTCGTGCATCGGCCGGTGCGTACCGAGGAAGAGCTGGCGGCGATCGTCGGCCAGGCGCACGTGCTGGTCACGCGCGCGTACAACAGAGTCTCGCGTCGCGTGATCGAGAACGCTCCGCATCTCGAGCTGATCGCGCAGGGCACCAGCGGCATCGACAACATCGATCTCGGCGCGGCCCGCGAGCGCGGCATCCACGTCATTCACATGCCCGGCGTGAACGCGAACGCGGTGGCGGAGCTGGTGATCGGCTTCATGATCTCCATGACCCGTACCGTGCCGTTCTACACGCGCGAAGTCGTGCGCGGCGTCTTCTCGCGCGATGACTGCGCCACGCGCCATGAGCTCGCGCACTTTCGCCTGGGCATCGTCGGACTGGGCAACGTCGGCTCGCTCGTGGCCCGGCTGGCCGGCGCGTTCGGCATGCGCGTGCAGGCATACGATCCGTATGTCGCAGAGGCGCGCGCGGCGACGCTCGAGGAACTGCTGCGCACGAGCGACATCGTGACGTTGCACGTCCCGCTGACGGACGAGACGCGAACGATGATCGGCGCCGCGGAGATCGCGACGATGGCTCGCGGTTCGTATCTGATCAATGCAGCGCGCGGCGAAGTGCTCGATCAGCGTGCGGCGCTCGACGCGCTGGCGGAGGGACACCTCGCCGGACTGGCGCTGGATGTATTCGATCCCGAGCCGCCGGATGCGCGGTTTCCCGATGATCCGCGGCTCATTCTGACGCCGCACATCGGCGGGTGCTCGTACGAGGTGAAGACGACCGTGGGCGGGCGGTTGTACGAACGGATCGTCGACTACTACGCCACGCGCGCGCCATCGCGGTAGACCGCGCTCACCAGGTTCACCCCGAAGTGGTAAACCAGGTGCAGGTAACCCGGCGCATCGAGCAGCACGAAGTCCGCGCGTTTCCCGACTTCGATCGAGCCGATCTCGTGCGCGAGCCGCACCGAATGCGCGCCGTTCAGGGTCGCGGCGGTGAGCGATTCCTCGACGGTCATCTTCATCTGCAGCGTGGCCAGCTGCATCACGATCTGCATCGACTCGGTCATCGACGTGCCGGGGTTGCAGTCCGTCGACAGCGACACGATCGTGTCGCGGTCGATGAGCTCGCGCGCGGGCGCATACCTGGCCGACATCAGGAAGAAGCTCGTGGCCGGCAGCAGGTTGGCGATCGTATCCGAGGCGGCCAGCGCGGCGATGCCGGCCTCGGAGATCTGCATGAGGTGATCGGCCGAGGCGGCGCCGACTTCCGCGGCCAGGCTCGCGCCGTTCGTATCGGAGAGCTCGTCCGCGTGCAGACGCGGGATCAAGCCGTGGCGCTGGCCCGCGCGCAGGACGGTCTCGCCCTGTTCGCGCGTGAACACGCCTCGCTCGACGAAGGCGTCGTTGAATACGGCCAGCTTCTCCGCGGCCACGGCGGGCAGGATCTCTTCGACGATCCGCTCGACGTACGTCTGGCGATTTTCGGGTGGGAACTCGTGCGCGGCGAGCACGGTCGGCACGAGCCGCACCGGCGAGGTCGCGTTCGCGGCGCGGATGGCGCGCAGCTGCTTCAGCTCGTTCGCGAGATCGAGTCCGTATCCGCTCTTCGCTTCCGCGGTGGTGGTCCCGTAACGCGCCATCATGGCGGTGCGCGCGAGCACGTTCGCGGTCAGTTGCTCCTCGCTCGCCGCGCGCGTGGCGCGCACTGTCGACGCGATCCCGCCGCCCGACGCGGCGATCTGTTCGTAGGTCTCGCCCTGCAGGCGGCGGTTGAACTCCGACTCGCGCAAACCCGCGAACGGGATGTGGGTGTGCGTGTCGACGAAGCCGGGGACCGCGGTGCCGCCGCGCGCGTCGACATCCTCATCGATGGGCAGATCGTTCGGGAGATCGCGCTCGCGCCCGACGAACGCGAAGCGGCCGTCGTCGATCACGATGGCCGCGTTGTCGTGCACGACCAGCTCGCGCATGGCACGGCCGCGCAACGCGCTACGCCCGTGCGGCGTCGCGATCTGCGCGAGATTGCGAATGAGGAGAGTCACGAGTTGCGCGCGCGGAACAACGCCGTCAACGGTTCCTCGTTCGCTTCCTGCTCGGCGTCGAGGACCACCATGTGCTGCACCGAGTCGAGCGTCGACTGCAGTTTGTTGCGCACCGCGCGGCGCTCGAGCTTCAGATCGGTGATGGAGCGCTCGAGCTCCGCCACGCGCTGCATGGCCTGTCCGATCAGGCGCTCGGAGAGCAGCTCCGCATCCTTCACGATCAGCTCCGCCTCTTTCCGGGCATTGGCCGTCAGATCCTCGGCCACCTTCTGCGCGGAGAGCAGCGTGTCCTTCAGGATGCGCTCGCGGTTCGAGTGATCCTCGAGATCCTCGCGAAGCATCGCGGAGTCGCGCACCAGACGGTCGTTCTCCCGCAGCAGGCGCTCGATTTCTTCCGCGATCAGGTGCAAGTACGCGCGCACCTCGTCCGTGTGATACCCCTTCAACACTCGCGAGAACGTCTGCTTCTGGATCTCCAGCGGCGTGAGGTTTTGCATGGGTCGCCCTCCCGGCACTCCACAACTACGGCGCCAGTATACGACCGCTCATCCGCACCAGCACGACGTGAATGACCTGCCGGAGAATCCAGATGATCAGGATCAGCACCATCGGCGACCAGTCGATGCCGGCCGTGTCGAAACGGCGCAGCCAGCGGCGGATGGGACGCAGGAACGGCCGGGTCATGCGCTCGAAGAGGTCGTTGAGCTGCTCGAGCACGCCATAGACACCGCGATTGCGCCAGCGGAACTTGGAGTCGCGGAGGAAGAAGAGCACCCACGAGAGGATCACCCAGATCAGGATCACCCACTGCAGGATGTCGAGGATCAGGAGGATGGCCTGCAGTGGGATTCTCAGCAAGTCCATCATCGGCTCCCAAAGATGGCCCGGATTCCAAAGATGGCCCGGCCCACGCGGACGATCGTCGCCCCTTCCTCGATCGCCACTTCGAAATCGTCGGTCATGCCCATCGACAGCTCGCTCACACCGAGATCATCTCGCATCGCACGCAGCGCGCGAAAGTGCGGGCGCACTTCCTCCGCATCGCCGGCCGGCGGGATGGCCATCAGTCCCGACAGCCGGAGCGACGGCAGCGAGCCGATGCGCCGCACCAGCTCCGCGACCGCCTCCGGCTCCGCGCCGCTCTTCTGGGGCTCGCGTCCGATGTTCATCTGCAGGAGCACCTCCTGCTGTTTCCCTGCCGAGTCGGCAGCGCGCGCGATTTTCTCCGCGAGCTCGATCGAGTCGACGGTCTGGATGACGTCGAACAGCCGCACCGCATCCTTCGCTTTGTTCGACTGCAGGTGGCCGATGAGATGCCAGCGCGCGCTCCCCGCCACGGATGGTTTCTTGTCCCGCGCTTCCTGCACCTTGTTCTCGCCGACGTTCGCGATGCCCGCGGCGACGACGTGATCGACGTCGGCTGCCGGGAAAGTCTTCGAGACGGCGACGAGTGTCACGGTGTTGCGAGCACGCCCTGCACGGACGCACGCCGCCGCGATCCGCGATTCCACGGCCGCCACGCCGGCGCGGATGTCGTCAGCGCGCGACACGTTTTCTCTCGACCAGCCGTCCGTCCGCGCGATCGACGGCCAGGTTTGCGAGGCGATCCGCGTCCTTGTTGCCAGCGCGCAAGGTGTGCCGGATGGAGAAGCGCGCGAAATGCCGGAGCATGCTTTTGGCCTTCTGGTGCATCGGCACGAGGTTGGGATGTTTGACGCGATAGATGCCGAGCATCTGTTTCACCAGGAGCTCGGAGTCGGAGACGATCTCCACTTCCTTCGCGCCTTCCTGGTGTGCGACTTCGAGCGCCTCGAGCAGGCCGGCGTATTCGGCGACGTTGTTGGTCGTTCTGCCGAGGTAGCCGGCGATCTCGATGATGTCGCCCTGGTCGGTGGTCATGTAGACGCCGTAGCCGGCAGGCCCGGGATTGCCGCGGGCCGCGCCGTCGATGAAGGCCGTGATCTTCAGGATGTGGGTCGCTCCAGGTAGAGAATGCGGTGGCAGCCTTCGCAGTGCACCAGCTCGCCGCGTTTGAGCTGCTGTGCGACGGCGGGACGGACGCGCGTGCGGCAGGTGGAGCAGGTATCGCTGGCGACGCGCGAGACGGCCACGCCCTGGCGCTGGCGGAAGATCTTGTGGAACTCGTTCTTCAGCCGGTCGGGAAGGGTGGCCTCGATGCGGGTCGCTTTCGCGCGCAGGTCCTCGGCCTCGTTGCGCAGATCGCCGAGGGAATGCTGCCAGTCGGCGTGCGCGGTGTCGTAACGCGCCTGCAGCGCGGAATGCCCTTCGCTCCGTTCATCGAGCTGCTTCTGCAGCACCTCGGCTTCGGTCATGTTCTTGAGCACCGACTCCTCGAGCTCCTTCACGTGCTTGCGCGTGGCGTCGATCTCTTTCCACGCCGCCGCGTACTGCTGCTGGTTCTTCACCTGCATCAGCTGGCCCTGGTACTTGCGCAGCAGCTCCTGTTGATCGGAGAGCTCCCCGTCCACGCGGCGGCGCTCCTTGTTGAGCGTGTCCAGCTGCTGCTGCAGGCGCGTCACCTCTTCGTTCACGCTCTGGTACTCGCGATCGACGGACGCGAACGACTCCGGCTTCACCGCCATCTGTTTCTCACGCTCGTTCAGCGCCGTGAACACGCTCTGCAACTCCCACAATTTGTCGACGTCGCTCAATGAAACTCCTCCCGGAAATAAAAAAGGCGTTCCCTGTTCGGAACGCCTGACGGTGTCGGATCGTGTCCGGCACGTGTGCAACAGTGATCGAAGATGGCAAAGGCTCTCAGCATCGCGCTCTGGTGGGTCCACCAGGATTCGAACCTGGGACCTGCCGGTTATGAGCCGGTAGCTCTAACCGCTGAGCTATGGACCCGGACGCGCGATTCTAGCAGAACCTCACGCCGCTCTTTTTTCCATCAACGCGCTTCGACCTGATCGCCGACCATCATCTCGCGCCTTGCGCGCGTGATCACCGCGGTGGCGGTCCTGCCCTGTGTGGTGAGAACACCCAATTCGCCGAGAACCATGCGCGGCTGATCCCTGCGCGGGCTGGGACGGTACACGGTCAGGAAGTCGCCGGGCTCGATCTGATTCTCCGCGCCGAGATCGACCTGCACGAGCACGCCTTCCACGAGACCGAGATCCCATCCGCGCGCATCGACGATGTAGCCGTTGTCGCGGCCGGTCGGCGGATCGCACCACGCCGGAAGCTCCGGCACGCGGGCGATCGGAATCGGCAGTTGCGGCAGCGGCTTGAGCCGCGCGCCGATGTTGATCTCGCGGCAGGCCTCGACGACGATCGCGCGCGAAAGACCCGGCTCCGTATCGGTGCAGAGCACGCGAATCTGGCCGACGTACGCATAGTGACGGCCGAGCACGGCGCCGGTGGCGGGATGCGTGATCATGTCCTCCGGCTCGACCGCGATGTACGTCTCGCCGGCGACGAGACCGGTGGACGCACCGCCGCTGATGTAAATGAGGTCGCCGTGAACCGCGCTGGCGGGCATTTCCGGTTGCGCGCGCGGGACGTACTTCGCATCGACGTCCTCGTGCGACGCGACGTAATTCGGCATCGGCTCGTTGGGATCGCCGATGTATCCATAGCAATAGACATCGGCCTCGGTGCCGAGCGCGATCGGGTTGTTCACCACGGCCATGCGCGCGACGGCGAAACCGTCGCCCGTCTGCGTGGCGCTGAATGCGTTGTCGCCTTCGGCCATCGTGCCGGTGCGCGGGGTCACGGTCGACATCGCGCCTTCGCCGGTCGTGGTCGCCGTCTCGGTGGCGGTGCCTTCACCGCCGACCAGGAGCACGTCGCCGGGATAGATCCAGTGCGCGTCGGTGATCCAGGTGTTGGATTCCCACAGCTGTGGCCAGAGGTAGGGATTGTTGTAGTACTGCTGGGCGAGCGCCCAGAGCGTGTCGCCGGACTGGATGGTGTGCGTCCGTGCGCCTGCGGGATACGTGGCAGGATCCGGCGGGTAGTACGCCGTCCAGTGATCTCCGACGTTGTGGAGATCGCGCGGCGGTTGTGAGGACTGCCTCTGCGCGGACGCATCGACTGCGACCGACGCTGTCGCCATCACGAACAGGAGAACGGGAGCCACCCTACGCACACTGACCATCATCCCCTCCCGGGTCTATTACCAACCGAGTCAGCTCAATAAGTTAGCGCAAGGGACAGGAAATGGTCAAACCGGGGCGATCAACAGCGCGGCGCGCCGGACTCGCCGGCGCAGGCCGGCGCGCACGCGGCGCCACGCTCGAATGCGATCGGAGCACCGTTCCGGGACAGCGCGATCGAACAGCAGCCGTCGAACGCGCCGCGCAGTTTCGTCCTCGCGCGTTGCACCCGTGACTTGAGCGTGGAAAGCGGTACGCCGAGCGAGGCGGCAAGCCCGGTCTGCGCCTCTCCTTGCAGGTCGATCCGGCGCAGCAGGTCCGCATCGGCTTCGGGAAGCATGCGCAGCATCGGCTCGAGACAGTCGCTGAGATCGCCGATGGTCCGGTCCGCGGGATCGGCGGCGTCGCTCTCGGGAACGTCGCCAAAGGTGTCGAGGTCGATGGTCGGCTTGCGCTGGCGGTAGTACTCGGCGACGGCATTGCGCGTGACGGTGAAGAGCCACGCGCGAACGGACGCGGCGTCGATCTCGCCGCGGCGCTCCAGCAGCTTCAGCATCACGGTCTGCACGACGTCGTCGGCATCGCCCGGATTCACACGTCGCGAAACGGAGACGCGCAGGCGGTCGCCCAGCTCGTGCCATGCCGCCGCTACGTCGATGGTCTGTTCGGCTTCCATTGATTCCCCCAAGATAGACGGAAACGGGGCGCGAAAGACGCACCTGCCGCCGCAATGCGTCTTTGACGCGCGACCTCCGTCTCTGAGAACGAGCGAGACAGGAGGACCACGATGCAGAACAACGAGCTTCCCGTTGCAGTGATCGGAGGTGGACCGGTAGGCCTCGCCGCGGCCGCACATCTGTTGGAGCGCGGTCTGCGGCCGGTCGTCTTCGAGGCGGGAGCGCGCGTCGGACAAGCGATGCGCGACTGGGGACACGTGCGGATGTTCTCGCCCTGGCGCTACGTGGTCGATCACGCGTCCAGGCGGGCGCTCGACTGCAGCGGCTGGATCATGCCCGATCCGGAGGCGTTGCCCACCGGGCTCGATCTCGTCGAGCGATATCTGGAGCCGCTGGCGGCGCTGCCGCCGATCCGGTCGGCTCTCCGTCTCGGGACGCGCGTGACGGGCGTCGCGCGGCAGTTCGCCGACAAGGTCAAGACTGCGAATCGCGAGACGATGCCGTTCATCGTGCGAACCATCGACGCCGATGGATCGGAGCACGACGTGCTCGCACGCGCGGTCATCGATGCATCAGGCACGTGGCTCGCGCCGAATCCGATGGGGGCGAACGGCCTCCCCGCTCGCGGCGAACGAGCACACGCGGCGCGCATCCGCTACGGCATCCCCGACATCCTGGGCAGAGAGCGCGCGCGATACACCGGGAAACGGACACTCGTCGTCGGTACCGGTCACTCCGCGATCAACAGTCTCCTGGCGCTCGTCGAGCTGATGGATGACCACGACCCGACGCGCATCCTCTGGGGCATGCGCCGGAACGCCCCCGGCAATGCATTCGGTGGCGGCGACGGCGACGCGCTTCCCGCCCGCGGTGCGCTCGGCACGCGGCTGCGCGCGCAGGTCGACTCCGGGAACGTGCGCATCCTCAGCGGGCTGCAGATCGGCTCGATCGAAGACGAGGACGGCACGCTTGTCGTGCGGAACATCGGCGAAGAGGTCGTCGCCGTTGTCGACGAGGTGATCG
>CAMPKJ010000050.1 GCA_946887105.1 uncultured Acidobacteriota bacterium
GTTTTCGGGGAGATCGCGCACGACCGCGGAGTACGTGCCGTCCGCCTGCTCGCGCAGCTCGATCCTGCCGAACGCCTTGCCGTTCGGCGACGCCAGGCGTGCGAACACGCGCGCGCCCCGAATCGTGACGTCGCCGTCGCGAAGCTCCGCGTGCAGCGTGATCGGCTCACCAGGCTGGCGCGACACCGGCGCGGCCCCCGTCGTGAGCGCGTTCGCGCTGTCCGGCTGCGCGGCCACGACCGTCACTCCGGCGACATCTCGTGGCATCTCGACGTCGAGGTGATAGCTCGCCGCTTCCGTCGCCATGACGTGCACGACTTCCTGTCCGCCGCCGCCGATGCCGATCTCCCGCGCGTCGTCAGGATCGAGAGGGAAGCGGCGCAGTCCGCGCTCGAGCGAGCCGCGGTCTGCCGGCTGCAGCACCGAGCCGTTCGGCGTGCGCAGCCGCGTCTTCACGGCGGCGTTCGGAGTCACGGGAATGGTCCAGATGATCATGCTGCTGCCGCCGGCGGCGGGCAGTTCGACGGAGTCGGCGCGTTCGAGCGTCCGCACGTACATGCGCGAGACGTTCGCCGGCGCGTGCGAGGCCGGAGCTTCGTATTTCGTTCCGGCGTCGAAGCGGCCGCTGACGTCCGCGGCCAGCGCGGCCGGCGCGAGTGCGAGAAGGAGCAGTACCGTTTTCTTCATGTGCGTCTCCTCCTCAGAAGTCCGTGGCGAGCGAGTCGCCGATCTTCCGGTAGTCGTTGCGGCGGTTGTGATGGTGGTTCGCCAGAGTGGTGAACCAGGCCACGCCCACCGCCTGCGCGCTGTATTGCGAAACCATCCCGTCGTCCTCGCCGGGCATGCCCACCACTCCGCTGAGCGTGGCCAGGCCGTAGTCCTCGGGATGGACGAAGTCGTTCCAGAGTCCCGTTCCGGCGATGTTGTAGACCGTCTTCGGCAGCGCGGGCCGTCCGGACGTGCCCTTGAGGTAATACTGGTTGTAGTAGCTCATCGACGAGGTCGTGCAGTTCTTCGTCGCGTCGTTGTTCTGGCCGACCAGGTCGACCATCCACCCGGTGAGCCACGATCCCGAGAGCGTTCCGGCGAAGTTGGCCGCCTCGGAACCTTTGTTCGGCGGCGCGATCGAGTTCACCCAGCGGATGCGGCTGATGATCGGCTGGTAGCGCGAGTCGTAGGTGGGATTGGAGAGGATCCAGCGGATCACCACACCGCCGAACGAATGCGTCTCGACCACGATGTCCGTGATCGCGTTGGCGTTCATCCAGTTGTAGATCTGCCCCGCCACGGTTCCGCCGGCCACCCACATGTACTGCGTGCCGTCGTAGGCGCAGATGAGGTAGGGAATGGTGAAGCCCTTGGTCGTGGCGCGGATCATGTCCTCGCCCCAATACGCGCGCGCGACGCTCGCCTGCGCGAGATTCGCTCCGCCTTTTCCGTGAATGAAGACCACCCCTGTCTTCGCGTGGAGAGCCGTGGTGAACAGCACGGCGACCGCAACCATGAGCAGTACCCGTCGCATCATCTGAAATGCCTCCTGATGAGCGGCCATTCAGTTCAACGATGATGCCCTACGTATTTTCAACGAGTTAGCTGCGCAGAGGGTCGCGTGTTGAGCCGTTCGCGCGCTGAATGAGGGTTCATTCTTGACCGAAGGGTCGAGGATTGGACCGGGAGTTGTGTCGCCGGTAGACCAGTACATCCGTCTTCATGGATGTCCCGATCCGCATCGCCACCGGCTCGGCGAACGTCCCCGTCGCCTGCAGCCGCCGGATCAGCTCCGCGTTGTGGCGATTGTCCGCACGCTCGTATGGGGTCAGACCTTCATTTTTCGATTCGCCGGGCGGAACGACCAGGACGGCATCCGCGGCGAGGGCATCCCGCATCACATGGCGCCAGTCGATCTGGCGGTCCTCGGCGCGCCAGAGCCAGAGCGTCGACGCCTCGAGGCCGTCGCGCGTCCAGCCGTAACGGATTTCGGGAGGCGAGAGCGACGGCCATCCGCCGAGCATCACGATGCGGGGCGCGGTCTGAGGAACCGCCGCCCGCAGGCCGCGCCAGTCGGTCTGTTCGACGCGCGGCAGGAAGCGCTGCGGTGCGATCGCCATCCAGGTCACTTGCAGGAGCGCCAGAAACGCCACCCCGAGACGTACCGGGTTTCGCGCGCGATCGAGCGCGATCGCGATGGGGATGCCCGCGGCGAGCAGCGCGGGCGCGAAATGGCGAGGCACGAAGGTCGGCGAGAGGAGGCTCAGGACGATCAGCGGGACGGCCATCACCGCGGCGAGGATGACGGCGCGACGCGCCTGCGGCGAAACCGGCTCGCGTTGCCGGATTGCCTCGATGCCGAGGAGGGCGGCGGCGAGGAGGATTCCGGGTCCGAGGGCGGCCGCGAAACGCGCCAGTTTCGTTCCGAGCACCGGCGAGGAGAGGTGTTCCTGATACGAGAGCCGCTCGAACACGCGCCCGAGCTGCGCGAACTCGAGCGCATCGATCGGATCCCAGTACCACCAAGCGGCTGCGATGAGTGCGCCGGCGGCCGCGGAGAGCATCAGCTTTCGGATCTGTTCGCGCGAAAGAAGCATCGCCGTCAGGAGAGCGGGGCCGCCGATGACGAAAAAGGACGCCTTCGAGAGCAGCCCGAGCGCGACGGCGGCGGCAACGCCCACCGGCTGATCGCGAAGCAGCGAATCCAGCAGCAGCGCAATCGCGAAGATCAGCGCGTACTCGGTCCCGAACCACGCCCCGGTCGAGAGGATCTCGGGGATCGAAAACACGATTGCCGCGGCGAGGAGCGCGCTGGGCGGGCTGGCGACGATGCGGCACGCACGCCAGAGCAGCACAAATGCCGCCGCCGTGACGCAGAACGCAATGGTCCGCAGCAGCGCGAGGCTGGGCAGCGCGACCGCTGCGACCGGCGCCACGATCATCCGGTACGCCGGCGGACGGACGTTATCGGCAAAGAGCAGCGACTTCAGCCCTGCGACGGCGCCACCCTGAAGAAACGCCTGGCGATCGTCAACGACCTGATTGAAGTAGTTCGCCTCATCCCACCAGATCGGATGGGGATGCGCGTCGAGCCATCGCACCGCCGCGATCGTAGCGAGCAGCGCGATGGCGACGGGCGCGGCGCGGAGCAGCGTCACAAACGATCGGTGAGGATGGTCTTCGCGATCGTGGCCAGCTGCATGTTGCTGGTGCCTTCGTAGATCTGGCCGACCTTCGAGTCGCGCCAGAACTTCTCCACCGGATACTCCTTCGTGTAGCCGTTGCCGCCGTACAGCTGCACGGAGAGCGACGTGACCTTCTCGGCCACCTGGGAGGAGAAGAGCTTGGCCATGGCCGCCTCGCGAAGGAACGGCTTGCCGGCGTCTTTGAGGCGCGCGGCGTTGTAGTCCATCAAGCGCGCAGCCTCGAGCTCGGTTGCGGCCTGCGCGATCTGGAACTGCACGCCCTGGAAGTCGGCGATGCGGGTGTTGAACTGCTTCCGTTCCTTCGTGTACGCGATTGCGTGCTCGAGCGCACCGCGCGCCACGCCGAGCATCTGCGCGCCGATGCCGATCCGTCCTTCGTTCAGCGTCTCGATGGCGATCTTGTAGCCCTTGCCGACTTCGCCGACCACGTTCTCCTTCGGCACCTGGCAGTCTTCGAGGATCAACTCGCAGGTCGACGATGCGCGGATGCCGGTCTTGTCTTCTTTCTTGCCGACGCGGAAGCCGGGGAAGTCGCGCTCGATCAGGAACGCGGTGATGCCTTTGTACCCTGCATCCGGATTGGCGTTGGCGAAGACGATGAACACGCCCGCCTCGGCGGCGTTCGTGATCCAGAGCTTCTGCCCGTTCAGCACCCAGTGATCGCCGCGATCGGCCGCCTTGGTGGCCAGCGCGAACGCATCCGATCCCGATCCCGCTTCAGAGAGCGCATACGCGCCGACCGTGTCGGAGGCGAGCATCGCCAGATACTTCGACTTCTGGTCCTCGCTGCCCCAGCGGATGATGGCGTTGTTGACCAGCGTGTTCTGCACGTCGACCAGCACGCCGCAGGAGGCGTCGACGTGCGACAGCTCTTCGACCACCAGCACGGCGTTGAAAAACGACGAGCCGGCGCCGCCGTACTGCTCCGGCACCTCGATGCCCATGATCCCCAGCTCGAAGAAGCTCTTGATCAGGTCGGGCGACATGGTGGCGGCGTGGTCCATCTCATGGACGAGCGGGCGGATGCGCTCGATGGCAAAATCGCGCACGCTCTGCTGGAACATCTGTTCTTCTTCGGACAGCGTCGTCAGCGGCGCGCCCGGCTGGATTTCGAGAGTGGTGGTCATGTGATGCCTCCGGAAAGGTGTGGGTTGAAGCGGCCGAATGATATCTGATCGGCGCCGGTTATGATTCCGCGGCTGGCCCCGGTGGCGGAATCGGTAGACGCAGCGGACTTAAAATCCGCTTTTCCGAAAGGGGAGTGCCGGTTCGAGTCCGGCCCGGGGCACCACTCGTCAACTTGTTGACCTTGTGCCCAACCTTCGCTACAGTGTTTTTCAACGGAACAATGGCGCATCGCACGGATCGCCGCATCACCCACGCGATCGGCGCCAGCACGCACGCGTTCCGTTGATTAACGGTTTTTCGGGGAGGGAGGGCGTCATGGGCCGCTGCCTTTATTGCGGGGAGTCATTCCCGCGGACGCGCAAAACGCGCAAGTACTGCACGAATCGCTGTAAGACCAACGCGTGTCTCGATAAGAAACCGCGGCTGCGCGCGGCGGACCTGGACGCGCTGCAGGAAGTGCTGAACGCGGACTTCCCGTCGCTCGAGGCGATGCGCGAGCGTTTGCGCGAGATCGTCGCTCCCGACCTTCCGCCGTTCCCGCTCGTCGACGGCCGCGCAATCGTGCCGCGGCTGGACTGAGGATGCACGCGCTCCGCACACTGGTCATTCAGCCGACGCGCGGCTGGCGCGCCATCGATCTCGGCGAGCTGTGGGCGTACCGCGAACTGCTGCTGATCTTCGCCTGGCGCGACCTGAAAGTCCGCTACCGCCAGACGCTTCTCGGCGCGGTCTGGGTGATGGGGCAGCCGCTCGTGACGATGTTGATCTTCACGCTGCTCTTCAACCGCATCGCCCGCCTGCCCTCCGCGACCGGCGTTCCGTATCCGCTGTTCGTGCTCGCGGGCGTGCTGCTCTGGAACTTCATCGCCGGCGCGATCCAGCGCAGCGGGAACAGTCTCCTCGGTGCCACGCACCTGATCTCCAAGGTCTACTTCCCGCGCCTCGTGATTCCGCTCTCGAACGTGATCACGGACATCGTCGATCTGGCCGTGGCCGGGTTGCTCCTGATTCCGCTGATGCTCTGGTACGGCGTGTTGCCCGGCGCCTCGATCCTGCTGGCGCCGCTGGTGGTGATCGCCGCCGCCGTCCTCGCCGTCGGCGCCGGACTCTGGCTGGCGGCGCTGAATGTCGAGTACCGCGACGTCCGGGTGATCGTCCCGTGGGTGCTGCAGATCGCGATGTATGTCGCGCCGGTGGTCTATCCGCTCAGCGCGGTGCCGCAGAAGTACCGCTGGCTGGCGATCCTCAATCCCGCCACCGGCCTCATCGAGGCCTTCCGCGGGACGCTGTTCGGAACGAATCTAGACCTGACCCCACTGCTCTGGTCGGTGGCGGCGGCGGTGCTGCTCTTCGTCAGCGGGGCGTTGTACTTCCGGCGCATGGAGCGGCTCTTCGCCGACGAGCTCTGATGACGATGTCGACGGCACAGAGCATCAGCATCGAAGGGATCTCCAAGCGCTATCGCATCGGGGCGGTGCGTCATGATTACGCGACGCTCCGCGATCGCATCGCCGGCATGTTCCGCCCGCGGCCGCACGGCGCAAAGCATTCCGAGATCTGGGCGTTACGCGACATCAACCTCGAAGTGGGGCAGGGTGAGGCGCTCGGTTTGATTGGACACAATGGCGCCGGCAAGTCGACGCTGCTGAAGATCCTCAGCCGCATCACCGAGCCGACGGAAGGCCGCGTGCTCCTGCACGGCCGCGTGGCGTCGCTTCTCGAGGTCGGCACCGGCTTCCATCCCGAGCTCACCGGCCGCGAGAACATCTTCCTCAACGGCGCCATCCTCGGAATGAGCCGGGAGGAAATCCGCCGCAATTTCGACGCGATCGTGGCCTTCTCCGAGATCGAGCAGTTCATCGACACGCCGGTCAAACGCTTCTCCAGCGGCATGTACGTGCGACTGGCGTTCGCTGTGGCGGCACATCTGACGCCGGAGATCCTGCTCGTCGATGAAGTCCTGGCCGTCGGGGACATCGACTTCCAGCGCCGCTGTCTCGGCCGCATGAACGAGGTCGCGCGCAGCGGCCGCACGGTCGTGTTCGTCAGCCACAACCTGGCCGCGATCGAAAGCCTCTGTCCGCGCTCGGTGCTGCTGAGCGGCGGCCGGATCGTCGAGGCGGGAGCGACGCGGGACGTGATCGGGCGCTACGTCTCGCGCAAAGGCGAGGCGACGTTCGACCTCCGCGGCGTCGCCGACCGTGAGGGAAGCGGACGCGCATTGATCACGCGCGTCGAGGTGATGGCGCGCGATGCCAGCGCCACCGTGGACGAGATCGCCATGGGCGAGCCGTTCCGCGTGCGCATTCACTACGAGGCGTCGGAACGACTTCCCGGCACCGCGTTCGGCTTCGGTCTCCTCACGGATCGCAACGAGCGGGTCTTCCTCTGCGAGAGCACCGACCGCGGCGTGCGCATCGACCTGGACGCGGGAAGCGGTACCGTCGATTGCGTGATCCCCGCGCACAACATCCTCCCCGCGATGTATCGGCTCGAGGTGTGGATCAGCGAAGTGCCGGGGGTGAGATGGGCCGATCACCTGCGCATGGTCGGCGCGCTCGTGGTCATCCCGTCGCCGGACGACGAGATCAACGTGACCGCCCTGACCACGCCGAATCGCGGCTACGTCTGGGTGGACGCCGAATGGGCGGTTCCTCGGAGTGCCTCGGGTTCCTCGGAGGTCCTCGGGTGAGACTGATCCGCCCACTCCGAGGAATCGAGGCACTCCCGAGGAACCCCGAGGAACTGCTAACGTAGCGCAATGGATCTGACCGGAAAACGAATCGTCGTGATCGGCGGCGCGGGCCTGATCGGCTCGCACATCGTCGATCAGCTGGTGGAGCAGCCCGTCCGCGAGGTGGTCGTCGTCGACAACTTCGTGCGCGGCAGCCGCCGGAACCTGGAGTCGGCCGCGCGTTCGCCGCTGCTGAAGATCGTGGAAGGCTCGATGACCGATCCGGCCTTCCTGCATGACGTGCTCGAGGGTGCCGACGGTGTCTATCTGCTGGCTGCTCTCTGGCTTGGCGAGTGTGTGGCCGAGCCGCGTTCCGCCATCGAAGTGAACGTCATGGGCACCTGGAACGTCATCGAGGCGGCCATGGCCCGGCGCGTTCAGCGGATCGTGTTCTCGTCGTCCGCGTCCGTCTATGGCAATGCCCTCAGCACACCGATGACCGAGGAGCATCCGTTCAACAACCGCACGATGTATGGCGCCACGAAGATCGCCGGCGAGCAGTTCTTCCGGGCCATGAACGAGCAGCACAAATTGCCCTACGTCGGCATGCGCTACATGAACATCTACGGCCCGCGTATGGACTACAAGGGCACCTACGTCAGCGTGATCATGAAGGTGCTGGATCGCATCGAGCAGGGACTGCCGCCGATCATCTTCGGCGACGGATCCCAGGCCTACGACTTCATTCACGTACAGGACGCCGCGCGCGCGAATGTCCTGGCCATGCAGGCGGAGGTCACCGACGAGTTCTTCAACGTCGGGATGGGGGTGAAGACCACCATCCTGGAACTGGTGGAGATGCTCCTCGAGATCACGGGCTCACCGCTGCGACCCGAGTTCCGGCCCGAGGAGATGTCTTTCGTGACTCATCGCGTCGGCAGCACCGAAAAAGCAGAGCGCCTCCTCGGATTCCGCGCAACCACGCCGCTCTATGAGGGACTGAAGAGCGTGGTCGAGTGGCGGAAATCGGATCGCCTGGCTGGTGCGGGTACGCGCACATGACGCGCATCCCGATCGCGCGGCCGCTGTTCGGCGAAGAGGAGATCGCCGCCGTCGCCGAGCCGCTCCGGAACGGCTGGGTCGTGCAGGGACCGAAGGTGGCCGAGTTCGAGCAGCGCTTCGCAACGTTCACCGATGCGAAGCACGCCGTCGCTGCATCCAACTGCACCACCGCCCTGCACATGGCCGTGGCCGCGCTCGGTCTGAAGCCCGGCGATGAAGTCATCGTGCCGGCGTTCACGTGGGTCTCGACGGCGAACGTGGTCGAGTACATGGGCGCCACGCCGGTCTTCTGCGACATCGCGCTCGATACGTTCAACATCGACGTCGAACAGATCGAAGCGCGGATCACGCCGAAGACCGTGGGCATCCTGCCGGTGCATCTCTTCGGACTCTGCGCAGATCTCGATCCGATCCTCGACATCGCCCGCCGGCGCAGTCTATGGGTGGTCGAGGACGCTGCCTGCGCGTTTGGCGCGTGGTATCGCGGACGTCACGCCGGAACGTTCGGCGATGCGGGCTGCTTCAGCTTTCATCCCCGCAAGTCGATCACGACAGGCGAAGGCGGAATGCTCACCACCGCCAATGACGAGCTCGCGCGGAAGGCGCGCTCGCTGCGGGACCACGGCGCCTCGCGATCCGATCTCGCGCGCCATCACGCCGCGTCCGCGTTCCTGCTCGCCGACTACGACGACGTCGGCTACAACTACCGGATGACCGACCTGCAGGCGGCGGTCGGATGCGTGCAGATGGAGCGCGCGAAATCGATCCTCGACACGCGTACTGCCCGAGCCCGCGTGTACGACATCGCCCTTCGCGGTCTGGACTGGCTGCGCACGCCCGCGGTCCCCGAGGGCTACATCCATGGCTATCAGGCGTACGTCTGCCTCTTCCAGCCGGAACCGCTCACGCTCGCGAACCTGGCCTCCATCGAGCAACGGCGGAACGCGATCATGACCGCGCTCGAGAACGAAGGCATCGCCACGCGGCAGGGGACACACGCCGCGGCGCTGACCGGCTTCTACCGGCGCAAGTACGGCATCGAGCCGGAGCATTTCCCGAACGCCGCGATCGCGGAGCGCGCCACGTTGACCCTGCCTCTGTTCCCGCAGATGACGGACGACGAGCAGATGGAGGTTTGCGAACGGCTGCGCGCACAGTCCCCTCTCCCCGCCGGGGGAGAGGGCCAGGGTGAGGGGTGGCTCTGGCGATGCGTGAGGCGAGATCCGCCCCTCACCCTAGCCCTCTCCCCGCCGAGCGGGGAGAGGGGACTGAACACCGCGAAGCGCAGTCGCAGACGCGCGACAGCTTCGGCTACAAGTGGCGGCAGACCGGCTCGTTCGGGTCGGAGGGCCAGCGCGAGGTCTCACGCAAATGGCTCATCGAGCGCTACGGATTTGGTGACGCCGGCGGCATGGCCGCGTACTTCGGGTCGCGCAAGCACATCCTCGATGCCGGATGCGGCGGCGGATTTTCGGCGCGGATCCTCCTCGAGCATGTGCCCTTGACGCGGTACACCGGCGTCGACATCTCCGAGGCGGTGTGGGTGGCGCGCGAACAGTTCGGGGAGCGACAACAGACAGCGTTCGTCGAAGCCGATCTGCTGTCGCTGCCGTTTCGCGAGGAATCGTTCGACACCATCGTCAGCGAGGGAGTCTTGCATCACACGCCCTCGACGCGCGCCGCCCTGGCGTCGCTCGCTCCGCTGCTGACGCGCGGCGGCGAGATTCTCTTTTATGTCTATCGGACGAAAGCGGTGGTGCGCGAGCTCGCCGACGACGCCATTCGCACGCAGGTGGCGCCGATGCCGCCCGACGAGGCGTGGGAGGCGATGCGGCCACTCACCGCGCTGGCGAAATCGCTCGCCGAGCTGCGCACCGAGGTGACCGTCGCCGAAGACGTGCCGATCCTCGGCATCAAGGCAGGGACCTACGACGTTCAGCGCCTGATCTACAACGGCTTCTGCAAGCTGTTCTGGAACGACGCGTATTCGTTCGAGGAGAACCTGCACGTCAACTTCGACTGGTACCACCCCGCCTACGCGCACCGGCAGACCGAAGGCGAAGTGCGCGCATGGTGCGGCGAGCTCGGCCTGCGCATCGTGCACATGGACGTCCAGGACAGCGGCATCACCACCCGCGCGGTGAGGGACTGACGCATGTGCGGTTTTGCGGGTGTGGTGGACTTTCGCGGGGAGGCGGTACCGATCGAGCGCATCCGGCGCATGACCGAAACGCTCGTCCATCGCGGTCCCGACGCGTCGGGCGAATACACCGACGGGCCGGTCGGCATGGGCAGCCGCCGCCTGGCCATCATCGATCTCACGCCGGCCGGCCATCAGCCGATGCCGGGACGCAACGCCGACACGGTCATCGTTTACAACGGCGAGATCTACAACTTCCCGCAGCTGCGCATCGACCTCGAGGCGCTGGGCTGCACGTTCCATTCGCGCTGCGACACCGAGGTGCTGATCCGTGCGTACGAGGCCTGGGGCGAGGCCTGTCTCGATCGGCTGAATGGCCACTTCTCCTTCGCGGTGTGGGACCGGCGCACGCGGCAGATGTTTCTCGCACGCGACCGGTTCGGCGCCAAGCCGCTGTACTACCTCGCTGAAAGCCACCGCTTCATCTTCGGATCCGAGGTGAAGGCCATCCTCGCGCATCCGGACGTGTCGGTGCGCGTCAATCCGCAGGCGCTCACGGAGTACTTCACGTTCCAGAACGTCATCAGCGACCTGACGTTGTTCGATGGCATTCGCCTGTTGCCGCCGGGCCAGTTTCTGCGCGTGAACGTCGACGAAGGCCGCGTCGAACAGAAACGCTACTGGGACTATCGATTCGCGCCGGAGCCGATGGATTCGGACGCGGCCGACGAAGAGATGTACCGCCTCTTCGAATGTGCGGTGACGCGGCAGCTGGTCAGCGACGTTCCGATCGCGTCGTATCTGAGCGGCGGAATCGATTCCAGCGCCATCACCGCCGTCGCGCGGAAGAAGATCGGACGGCTGTCGACATTCACGGCCGGGTTCGATCTCTCGTCCGCGTCGGGTTTGGAGATGGGATTCGACGAGCGCGGACATTCCGAGGCGCTCGCCAATCTGCTCAAGACCGAGCACTACGAGATGGTCCTGCATGCCGGCGACATGGAGCACATCCTGCCGCAGCTGATCTGGCATCTCGAGGACCTGCGCGTCGGCCAGTCGTATCCCAATTTTTACGTGGCGCGGTTGTGCAGCAAGTTCGTGAAGGTGGTGCTGTCCGGCGTCGGCGGCGACGAGCTGTTCGGCGGATATCCGTGGCGGTATTACCGCGGCGCGGCGCATCGCGGCGAGGCGTTTTTCCACGACTACTACGATTTCTGGCAACGCCTCGTGTCCGACGCCGACAAGCCGCGGCTGTTCGTCCCGGAGATCCAGCGCAGCGTGAAGGACATCTCGACGTTCGATCTCTTCCGCGGAGTGCTGAGCGGTTACGACCGGCCGATCGAAACGACCGAGGACGCGATCAACGCCTCGCTGTACTTCGAACTGCGTACGTTCCTGCACGGACTGCTGGTGGTCGAAGACAAATTGAGCATGGCCCACTCGCTGGAGACGCGTGCGCCGTTTCTCGACAATGACCTGGTCGACTTCGGGATGCGCGTCCCGGTCTCGCTCAAACTCCGCGACGTCAACGCCGAGCCGTTCGTCGACGAAGACGAGCCGGGCAAACGCCGCCGCTACGAGCTGCGCACCGGAGACGGGAAGATGATCCTCCGCCGCGCCGCGCAGCGCGTCGTTCCGGAGCGGGTGGCCACGCGCGTGAAGCAGGGATTCAGCGCGCCCGATGCCAGCTGGTTCCGCGGCGAGAGCATCGACTACGTGCGCGGCATGCTGCTCGATCGCAGGGCTCGCATCTACGAGTACCTCCAGTATGATTTCGTCAGCGGCCAGATCCACGAACATCTCCGCGGCGAGCACAATCACCGCCTGCTGATCTGGTCGCTGCTCAGTTTCGAGTGGTGGCTGCGCCTGTTCCTGAAATGAGAGAGAACGACCTCGACGAACTGGTGGCGCGCGCTCGTGAGGTCTACGCCGAGCTCGAGCGTCGCATGCGCGAACGCTGGGACCGCAGCCTTCCGATCGAAGAGCTGCTTTTCGATCGTTGGGAGCGCGCCCGCTCCCTCGGATTCGGCGAAGGCGCCAGCATCTACCACGACGCCTACGTGTACGGAGACGTGCGCGCCGGCCGCAAGACCTGGATCGGCCCGCACACTCTGCTCGATGGCAGCGGCGGCGGCATCACCATCGGCGACTTCTGCAGCATCAGCGCCGGCGTGCAGATCTACACGCACGACAGCGTGTCCTGGGCGCTCACCGGCGGGGAAGCGCCCTACGAACAGGCGCCGGTGAGCATCGGCGACTGCTCGTACATCGGAGCGAGGGCCGTCATCGCCAAAGGGGTGACCATCGGCGACCACGCCGTCATCGGCGCCTGCGCATTCGTGAATTGCGACGTACCGCCGTACACCATCGCCGCCGGCGTTCCGGCGCGGCCGATCGGACGCGTGCGCATCGAGGACGGACGCGTCTCGCTGGAGTACGCTTGACCCTGGATCCCGTGCTCCTGACGTTCGATCTCGACTGGGCACCGGATTTTGCGATCGACGCGGTGGCGGAGCTGCTCGTCGAGCGACGCATCCGCGCGACGTGGCTGATCACGCACGCCTGCGCCGCGGTCGACCGGCTGCGCTCGCATCCGGACCTCTTCGAGTTGGGGATTCACCCGAATTTCCGCAGTGGATCGACGCACGGTGCCGCCATCGACTCCGTGCTGCAGCACTGCATGGAGATCGTTCCCGAGGCCGTGAGCATGCGCACCCACTCGCTCGCGCAATCGACGCCGCTGCTGGCGCGCGTCGTGGCGACGACGCCGATCCGCGTCGATGCATCGTTGCTCCTGCCGCGCGTCGCCGGCCTCCGCCCATTCGAACAGCCGTACGATGGCAACGTGCTGCTGCGTGTGCCGTTCGACTGGGAAGATGACGTGGAGATGGAGTTTTCCGAGCCGCGATGGGATGCACGCGCGGTGCTGCGCGCGCCCGGCATGCGCACGTTCAACTTTCATCCGATGCTGGTCTACCTCAACGCGCGCACGATGACGCCCTATCGCACGGTCCGCTCGTCGGTTCCCAAGCTCGACGCGCTCGACGAAACCGCGGCGCGGCCACATGTGAACGAAGGGATCGGCGTGGGAACGACGCTGGCCGGACTGCTCGACGCGGTCGATCCGGCGCGGATGCAATGGCTGAAGGAACTGCGGTGAGACTCTCCGGCGCCGCACAGCTCGTTCCCATGACCGTCGTACGCGACGGCGACTTCGAAACGGTCGGCAACGCCAATCACGACACTCCGCGCCGCATCGTCTTTCTCGAGAGCGAACAGTGGCGCGATTCGGTCGTCGCGCAGTCCGGCATCACCTGCGTCATCGCTGCGCCGGAGCTCGCCGATTCGCTGCTGTCATCCCACGTGGCCGTGGCGGTGTCCGAGCAACCCCGCCGCACGTTTTTCGAGCTGCACAATCGACTGGCGCGCGAGACGACGTTCTACTGGAACGATTTCGAGACCGTGATCGATCCTTCCGCGCAGGTTCATCCACGAGCGTATGTCGCGGAGCGCAACGTGCGCATCGGCGCAAACGTGGTCATCGAGCCCGATGCGACCATCCTCGAGCGGGTGATCCTCGGCGAGGGTTGCATCATCCGCGCAGGTTGCCGCCTTGGGACCCAGGGCTTCGAGTTCAAACGCCTCGGCGACGCGATTCTCTCCGTCGAGCACGCTGGCGGCGTCCGCCTGGGCGCCCGCGTCGAAGTGCAGGCCAACTGCACCATCGACCGCTCCGTCTTCGGCGGCTTCACCGAGCTCGGAGACGACACGAAGCTCGACAACATCGTGCACATCGCGCACAACGTGAAGAGCGGACAGCGCTGCCTGTTCGCCGCCTGCGGGATGGTGGCCGGAAGCGTGACCATCGGTGACGACGTCTGGATCGGCCCGGCGTCGGCGATCAGCAGCGGCGTGAGGATCGGCGATCGCGCCTCGATCACCATCGGCGCCGTGGTCACGCGCGACGTCCCGGCCGGCGCGCGCATGTCGGGCAACTTCGCCGTCGAACACGAAAAGCTGCTGGCCTTTCTGCGGACCATCCGGTGAGACTGCTCGGCTGGATGTTCCGCCTGTTCGCTGCGGCTGCCGCCGGCGCCGCCGTTCGCATCGCGCGGCGCCTGCTGCGAAAGCCGCCTCGCATCTGGCACGGACCGATGCCGCTGCATTCGATCCGCTACATGGTCGCCGCCGATCGTCTGGCCGGCTATCCGTCGCGATCGGTGGTCGTCACAGAGCAGCAGGTGAAGTACGCCCTGGTCACGCGCAGCGATTTCGACGTGGTGATCCGGTCCGAGGACGTGCCCTGGTACGACCGCCACTGGATCGCGATGATCGACCTCCTGTTGCGTGGCGACATCTGGGTCACGTACTTCGACGGCCTCTTTTTCAACGTCGCCAACCGGCGCAGGAACGACGTCGCGTTCCGGCTGCTCCGCCTCGTCGGAATCCGCATCATCGTCACCGCGCACGGCAGCGACATCGTGCACTGGTCGTCCCATCGCACGCGTTACGACTGGATCGCGCGGATGCAGAAGGACTATCCGACGTGGAGCTTCGACGCGCAGACGCCGGTTTCGCTGCAACGCATCGAACACTTCACGCGACACAGCGATCTCGTACTGCCCGGCGATCCGATCATGGGACATCTGCTGCCGCGGTCGGATGTGATGTTCAAGGTCTATCCGATCGATACGGAGGAGTTGCAGCCGGTCCCGCCGGTTGCGCGCGAACGGGTGCGCATCGTCCACGCGCCGAATCACAGGAATGTGAAGGGAACGGACTTTCTCCTCGCCGCCATCGAGGCTGTCCAGGCCAGGGGTTTCGACTGCGAGCTCGTGCTGATCGAACGGATGCCGCGGCTGGAGGCACTCCAGCGTTTCGCCGAGGCGGACATCATCGCCGACCAGTTCTGCATGGGCGGCTGGGCGCAATTTGCGCTCGAGGGGATGGCCCTCGGCAAGCCGGTGCTGGCGTATCTCGACGAAGACTTCCTGAACGATCCCGTGTTCAACGTGCCGGTCGTGAATGCCACGGCGGAGAATCTGGCGCCGGTGCTGGCCGTGCTGATCGAGATTCCCGAACTGCGGGCGCGCCTCGGAGCTGCGTCGCGTGCATCCGTCGAGCAATACCACTCCATTCCTGCGCTGGCCGAGGTGTGGGATCGACTGTATCGCCATGTCTGGCGCGGCGAAGCGCTGGACCTCAGCGGCACGGCTCATTTCTCACCACAGCGGAAGCCACGTTCGCTCACGGAAGATCCTCGGGACGAGGCGTTCTGGCCGATTCGCGTCGACGACCTCATGCCGCGGATCGACGCCGTGCTGCAACGGCTATAGTCTGCCGCCGATGAACACCCGAATCCTCATGGTCGCGAGCGCCATGGTCATGGGCGCCGCCGGCGCGGCTGGTCTGTTCCTGCCGCACGAAATCCTCGCCGCAATCGGAGCGCCCGCGAGCGGGCTGGTGCCATCGCTGCTCCAGATTCACGCCGCCCTGCTGCTCGCGTTCGCGATGCTGAACTGGATGGCGAAGGACAGTCTGATCGGCGGGATCTACAACCGTCCGGTGCTCGTCGGGAACGTCACGCATTTCGCGATCGGGGCGATCACGCTGCTGAAAATCGTGATGCGCGATCCGACGCCGGCGGTCATCGCAGCCACCGCGGTCTATGTCGTCTTCGCCATCGGCTTCGGGATGCTGTTGTTCCGCAGTCCCGTCAAGCGGGAATGAGCGACACGCGTTCGCCGGCGCGCTGATATTGGCGATTGCATTCGCCGCACGTCGCACGATCGCCGTCGAACCGCAGCGTGATTCCGCACTGGCACACCGCGCCGATCACGCGTCCAGGAACTCCCGCCACGAGCGCGTACGCCGGCACGTCCTTCGTCACGACGGCACCGGCGGCGATGAACGCCCATTCGTGAATGGTCACGCCGCAGACGATGGTCGCGTTCGCGCCGATGCTCGCCCCGTGCTTCACGCGTGTTTCGCGATAGTCCGCGGCGGTGTTGCGCGGAAACGCGGACCGCGGCGTGCGGACGTTCGTGAAGACCATGCTCGGGCCGCAGAACACGTAGTCCTCGAGCACCACGCCTTCGTAGATGGACACGTTGTTCTGGATCTTGACGTGATTGCCGATGGTCACGCCGCGGGCGACGAAAACGTTCTGGCCGAGGGAACAGTCGGTGCCGATGGTGGCGGCGGGGCTGATGTGGCAGAAGTGCCAGATCTTCGTCCGCTCGCCGATGCGCGCGCCGTCGTCGACGTACGCCGACTCATGAATCTGAACGCTCATCGCAGCACGCGCTCCTCGGCGAGAAACGGATGCGCTGTATCCGCATTCGACTTCGGCGCCGTTTCGCGGATCGCGTGCACCAGCTCGATCGATGGACGCGCGTCGGCAATGCCGAACCCGCCGCCGCCGAGGAGGTCGCGGTAGACCGCCGTGTGCAGATTGCCGAACGACTCGGTGAACTCGATCTCCGCGCCGTCGACCGTGATCGAACGGAACGTCGTGCGCGAGCCGGGGACGGCGGAGAAGGGGAGGTCCGACGGCTCGACGGAGAGGAACCAGCGCACGTCGGCGTTCTGCAGCTCGAGGAATCCCGACATGCGCCGCTTTTCGGCCAGATGCACCTCGCAGCGCCCGACGCCGCCGAAGAGCCAGAGCAGCATGTCGAAAAAGTGGATGCCGATGTTCATGGCCACGCCGCCGGAACGCTCTTCCGAGCCTTTCCACGACACGTCGTACCAACCGCCGCGCGACGTGACGTAGGTCAGTTCCACCTCATGCCGCCGATTCGTGGACTGCGCGAGCTCGTCGCGCAGCCGGAGCAGGCTGGGATGATGGCGAAGCTGCAACACGGTGAACACGCGGCGCCCGCTTTCGTGCTCGAGCTCTTCGAGGGCGTCGAGATTCCAGGGATTGATCACCAGCGGCTTCTCGCAGATCGCGTGTGCGCCGACGCGCAAGGCCAGGCGCACGTGCGCATCGTGCAGATAGTTGGGCGAACAGATCGAAACGTAGTGCACGCGGCCGGACTCGGGGCCGCGGCGCGCCTTCTCGAGGAAGCGATCGAAGCGTTCGATCTCGCGGAAGAACTTCACATCGAACGAATAACGGTCGAGCACGCCGACGGAGTCGTTCGGATCGGCGGCCGCGAGCAGGAAGCTGCCCGTGTCGCGGATCGCATCGAGATGCCGCGGCGCCACGAAACCGCCGGCACCGATCAGAGCGAAGTTGTGCATCGCGAAGAGTGTAAACGGTTGTCAGTCACCGCGCTTCGCGCGGGGTTGTCGGTTGTCCGCGATGCTCGCGGAACCGGCTGCCTGTAGCCGAGACGCCCCCGACAACCGACAACCCCGCGCGCCAGCGCGGTGACTGACAACCGCGCAGCGGCGCAAAAAACAAAAAGGGCGCCCTTTCAGGCGCCCTTCCGGGGTGGAGCGTCACTGCGTAGTGTTAGCTACGAAGCAACCCCCTGAGTGTATTTAGAACAATCCATGTGAAAATTTGTACCTCCTCCCCATGAATTTCCGGCGGTCCCGCAACAAGCGTCACGTTACGTACCGTGACCCACCTCGCCGGTGTTGCGGACCGGATCGACCGCTCACACACCCCGTGGTGGAGGGGAGGAGCGGGAGCTGTTTGACTGGTTCAAAGATCATGCGGCCGAAACCGCACTTGAATCGTATTGCTAAAGAAACAGCGCATAGCGGAGTTTATTGCACCCGCGCCCGCCCGTTTCCATCTGCTGCATGGGTCACATGATACGGTTTTTACTCCTAATCGCAATCGAAAAAATTGCACGATATTGCTACTTCAACGACCGTGCCGACGCACAACTCCTTGTGCTACACTTTTTCCCCCCCGGAGCCAACCCAATGAAACATTTCCTCTTCGCCATCGTGGTGTGCGCAGTCGCCGTCACCGAGCTCGACGCGGCCGTCGTGAACGGCAAAGTCATGTTCCTCACCAAGCGCGGACAGAAGCCGGTCGTCAACGAGACGCTTGTTTGGCTCGACGCCGCCGGCCGCGCTCCGAAACGGCCGGGCTCGGCATTCACCATGACCACCCGCAGCAAGGCCTTCCTCCCGCACGTCCTGGCCGTTCCCGCGGGCTCGACGGTCGCGTTTCCGAACGAAGACCCGATCACGCACAACCTCTTCTCCCTCACTCCCGGCAACACCTTCGACCTCGGCCTGTATCGCAAAGGCGCCGGCAAGTCCCACAAGTTCGACGCGCCCGGCGTGGTGAACGTCTACTGCAACGTGCACCCGAACATGTCCGCGGTCGTGCACGTGATGGCCACGCCGTATTACGGCTTCGCCGATGCGAACGGCGATTACTCGTTCGACGTGCCACCCGGCAAGTACCGCCTCACCGCGTGGAACGAGCAGGGCGGCAGTGCAACCTCCGACATCGAAGTGGCATCTGACGGTAAGGTGGCCGGCCTGACACTGCTGACCATCGACGGCCGCAACGCCCGCGCGGTCCAGCACAAGAACAAGTTCGGGCAGGCGTACAAGGCGCCGAAGGATTACTAGCACGTGACAGCACAGACGCTCGACCGCGGCACGGTCTCCGATGTGGAGCTTCCGAAGAAGGCGTATACGGTCGAGCGCGCGCGCGTCCCGCTGGTCCTCAAGCTGTTCGGACTGACGGCCATCCTGATCCTGATCGTGGTCGGCCTCGCGGTCGGCATCACCATCCAGCGCGCGAACGAAGTCGCGAACGAAACGGTCAGCGCGTCGATCAACGGCGCGGCGCGTTTGTTCGGCGAGCTCGAAGAGCAGCGTCTCGCGCGTCTGGATCTTCCGACGAGGCTCCTCGGCACCGATCCGCCGTTCGTGGCGTTGATCCAGGGCTCGCTCACGGGCGTCGATCCCGATGCCGCTCCCGTGGTCGAGCCGGCCGACGCGATTCCCGAAGCCGTTCCTCCGCCCGCGCCGGCGATCGACCTTCCGAGCATCGTCGATCAGATCGAACAGCGGCGGGTCTCGTTCCGCAGCGATCTGTTGATGCTGCTCGATGATGAGGGCCGCCTGATCGCACGGACCGATCGCCCGATCACGGCCACTCCGCCGATGACCGACCTCTACACCACCACGAGCATGGTGCAGGCGATCGTCGATGACGCGAGCCTCGCGTCGACGACCGGCGTGATGGCGCTCGATGGCAAGCTCTATCACGCAGCGGTCGCGCCCGTCGGCGCCGGCGCCCGGAACGTGCGCTTCGGCTATCTCGTGAACGCCGTGGCCATCAACGACAAGTTCGCGAACAGCATCGCCGAGTCGACGCGCGCCGGCGTGATCTTCGTTCCGAAAGGCGACAGCACCGCGGTTCGTTCGTCGAACGCGCCGAGCGTCATGCCGAAGCAGATCGCGATCGGACAGACGCAAACGCAGAAAGTCGACCAGAGCGAGTACATCCTCACCTCGAAACCGCTCCTGGCCGGCCGCGATCCGGTCGGCACCGCCATCTTCCTCCGCTCCAAAGATCGCGAGCTCGCGCCCTTCCGCGAGATCGAGCGCGCGCTCCTCATCGGCGGCGGCATCGCGCTGCTGTTCGCGTTCCTGCTGTCGTGGCTGATCGCGAAGCGCGTCACGCGTCCGATCGAGAACCTCGCCGGCATCGCACAAGCCGTCACCGCGGGCGATTACAGCCAGGAGCCGGACGTGACCCGCAACGACGAAGTGGGAATCCTCGGCCGCTCGTTCGGCAAGATGATCAACTCCCTTCGCGACAAGGCGGAGCTCGAAGAGCTGTACGCCGCGATGGCGGAGAAGTCGGACGAAGCGCAGGCGGTCGTGCGTCCGGCCGAAGCCGCGAAGCTCGACGAAGGGACGGTGCTCGTCACCGATCTGCGCGGCCTGCCTGCCACCGTCGGTGACGGCGATGCCGCGAGCGTGATCGCAGCCGTCGAGCGCGCGATGCGCGTGCAGGAAGCGGAAGTCGCGCGCCAGGACGGCGAAGTGCGCGAGATCAACGGGCACCGCCTGATCTCCGTCTTCCGCGGCGAGCGCGGGATCATTCACGCGATTCGCGCCGCGCGCACGATCAACGAGGAGCTGGCCCTGCAACTCGGCCCGAACACGATGTCCCTCGGCGTCGGCATCGCCACCGGCGAGTTCGTTTCCGGCTCCGTGACGCTCGAGCACGAGACCGGTCTGGCCATCGTCGGCAACGCCCCGCTGCTCGCGCTGCTGTTCGCGTGGCACGCGCCGAATGGCTTCGCCTACGTTTCGTACGAGACCGCGCAAGCCGCGGGCGGCGAGGTGCTCGCCACCGCGACCCGCGAAGAGGTGCGCCTCAAGTGGCTGCCCAACGCGTTGCCTGTGGCCGCGTTGCCACTCGTCAGCGTGACCACCGGCATGATGAAGTCGATCGGCGCCGACACGTCGACCATGGCCACGATGCGCATGAGCACGCAGGCCGGCACGACCGCGCCCGCATCGCCGCAAGCCGATCTGCAGCTCGGACATCTCTTCGCCAATCGTTATCAGATCGAATCGATCCTCGGCCGCGGCGGCATGGGCGTGGTCTACAAGGCGACCGACAGGCAGCTCGACGAAACAGTGGCCATCAAGACGCTGCCCGGCGATGTGATGACCCGTTCGCCGGAGGACCTCGAACGCTTCAAGCGCGAGATCCGCCTGGCGCGCCGGATCACGCATCGCAACGTCCTCCGCACGTACGACTATGGCGAAGCCGAGGGCGTGTACTTCATCAGCATGGAGTTCGTGCGCGGATACACGCTGTCCGAGCTGCTCGATGAAGCAGCGAACCGGCAGATGCCGACGCGCGCCGCGGTGGGCATCACACGGCAGATCTGCCGCGGACTGCAGGCCGCACACGAGCAGGGCATCATCCATCGCGATATCAAGCCGCAGAACGTGCTCGTCGACGCAAAAGGCGAGGCCAAGCTGATGGACTTCGGCATCGCGCGCATGGCCGAAACGATGGAAGGCGTCACCCAAGCCGGCCTGATCGTCGGCACGCCGCACTACATGAGTCCCGAGCAGGTCCAGGGCAAGCAGCTCGACGCGCGCAGCGACGTTTATTCGCTCGGCGTGATGATCTACGAGATGCTGGTCGGACGCAGGCCGTTCGAATCGTCGTCGCTGACCGGCGTCCTCACCGCGCACATCACCGAAAACGCGAAGCCGCCCATCGATCTGCGCCCCGACATCAGCGCCGCGATCAACAGCATCGTCATGCGTTGCCTGGCGAAAGATCCGGCCGCGCGCTACGCAAACGCGGGCGAGCTGCTTGCGGACATGGAAGAGTACCGGGCCGCGGCTGCCTAATCCGCGCTGAACAGTTTCTCGAGCACCTTCGCGCGGATGTACAACGACCCGCGCGTCAGCGCGTCCTCTTCATCGTCCGCCGTGTGCGTCAGCTTCTTCAGCCGCACCAGGGTCACTTTCTTGAAGCGGCGGAAATTCATCTCGACGTAGATCGGCGTCCCCGGAATCTCGTCCGCGAGCGCGCCGGTCGAAGGGGAGATGCCTTTCACCACCTGCGTCACGATGCGCTGCATCTGGCGATTGGTTGGAATGACATCCGTCGTCCAGACGTCGATCCACGCTTCCGGACCGTACACGAAGCGATGGCGCGTCGCGGGAACGCCCTTCACCTCGCCCTTGAGCCGCGACCCCAACGTCGGCTCGGCGTTGCGCTCGGCCGCACCCGCCGCGCCGGCGAGACGGGTGAGGATCGGCGCAATCTCATCGACGTCGACATCGACGTACATGCGGCCGAGGGGATTCGTGACCGTCACCGCCTGCGCGTCATTGCGGCTGAACGCATTCAGCCACAGCGCCTCGGCGCGCACGCCGCCGGCGTAGACATGCAGCTCGACATTGCCGAAGCGGCCGAGGTACGGGAACACCGCCTCGGGCGTGGCCTCGAGCTCGAGGTGATAGGAAGCCGTTGCGGGGAGCGAAAGAGAGAAAAGAAGAATGAGAAAGGGGACCGGGGCACGCATGCGCGCGAGAGTGTGCCACAGGTCGGTGCCTCGGGTTCCTCGGAGTTCCTCGGGTTCCTCGGGGCGGGCTGCCACACCGAGGAACTCAACTTTGCGGCACCGGCGGCGGTCCCGGCGGGATGTACGGCTTGTAGGTCACGCCTTCGGTCTTCTTCGCGAACTCCTCCTTCACGCTCTGCATGAGCCCCGGATCGCGGAAGAAATCGATCATCGTCGCGGCCAGCGCTTTCGACGCGTGGATCATCCCCTTGTGGCCGATGGACATTCCGCCGCACGCCACGACGGACCACCCGTGCCATGGCGCGCCAAGCGGCGCGGTGGTCACGGAGAGATGAACGGTGGGGATGTTCCAGCTCACGTCCGCGACGTCGGTCGAGCCGCCCTGCGGCGATCCCGGATTGGCGTTGAATGGCTTCACGGCGCCGGCCAGTCCTTTCTCCGCCACCTGCGTCTCCGCCTGGATTCGCTTCGCGAACGTCTGTTCGTCGTCCGTGAAGGCAATCGGCCCGACCCAGTTCAGGTTTTCCCACGCGGCACGCTGGCCGGCCATGTTCACGAGCATGTTCCAGTCGCCGCCCTGCACGGTGAGCGTCGCATCGACGTCCGCCGCGAGACCTGCGCCTTGTGCGATCTGACGGAGGCGCCCGAGGAGACGATCGACTTCGTCGCGGTTGTTGTCGCGTGCCCAGATCCAGAGCTTCGCGTAGTCGGGAATCACGTTCGGCACGTTGCCGCCGTCGAGGATCGCGTAGTGCAGCCGCGACGTCGGGCGGATGTGCTCGCGCATCAGATTGACGGCGTGTGTGAAGACTTCGAGTCCATCGACGGCGCTCTTGCCGTTCCAGGGATCGAATGCGGCGTGCGACGCGCGGCCGCGGAACTCGACGATCACATCGACGATGGCCTGCGTGCTCTCGGTATCCGACTGCGTCTCATCTGATGGATGCCAGGCCAGCATCACGTCGACATCGCGGAACACGCCATCGCGCAGCATGTAGATCTTCCCGCCGATGGCCTCCTCGGCCGGCGTGCCGAAGAACTTGACCGTGCCGCGCAGTTTTCCCGCGGCGATGAGATCTTTGACCGCGATCGCCGCGCCGAGACTGCCGACACCGAAGAGATTGTGACCGCAGCCGTGGCCGGCGGCGCCGGCATGCAACGGGTCCTTCGTCGGCTGCGCCTTCTGCGAGATGCCGGGCAGCGCGTCGTACTCGCCCATGATCCCGATGACCGGCTTCCCGCTGCCGAACTCCGCGACGAATGCCGTGGGCATGTTCGCGACGTTGCGCGTGACGCGGAACCCTTTCGCCTCGGCAAAGTCGGCGAGCGCCTGCGACGACTGCGTTTCCTTCAGCGCGGTCTCGGCAAACGCCCACACCTTGTCGGAGAGCGCGGTCATCTCCGCGGACGTCTTGTCGATGGTCGCCGCGGCCGCTTTCTTCTCAGCGACGAATTTGACCTCGGCGAACAGGGGAGTGGCCAGTAGGAGGAGAAGCAGGACTCTGCGCACGAGTGCGCATGGTAAAGAAAAAGGCGGCCCTTGCGGGCCGCCTTTTTCCTAGAACGTCGCGTCCAGGAACGGACGCAGCTTCTTGCTTCTGCTTGGATGGCGCAGCTTGCGGAGCGCCTTCGACTCGATCTGGCGGATCCGTTCGCGCGTGACGTTGAACGAGCGACCCACCTCCTCGAGCGTGTGCTCGGCACCGTCGCCGACGCCGAAGCGCATCTTCAGAACCTGCTCCTCGCGTGGCGTGAGCGTGCGCAGGACCTTCGAGGTCTGCTCTTTCAGGTTTGCGACGATCACGTGCTCGATCGGGGAGATCACGCCGCGATCCTCGATGAAATCTCCGAGATGCGAATCTTCCTCTTCTCCGATCGGAGTCTCGAGGGAGATCGGCTCCTGCGCGATCTTCATGATCTTGCGGACCTTGGCCACCGGCATGTCCATCCGCTCGGCGATCTCCTCGGCCTGTGGCTCGCGGCCGAGCTCCTGCACGAGCGCGCGCGACGTGCGCGTCAGCTTGTTGATGGTCTCGATCATGTGTACCGGAATGCGGATCGTGCGGGCCTGATCGGCGATGGCGCGGGTGATGGCCTGGCGGATCCACCACGTCGCATACGTCGAGAACTTGTAGCCGCGGCGGTACTCGAACTTCTCGACCGCCTTCATCAGGCCGATGTTGCCTTCCTG